>CAYNKL010000016.1:0-46128 GCA_964397775.1 uncultured Rhodobacterales bacterium
CTCCCCTCGGGGGAGAGGGCCGGGGTGAGGGGGTATCCAACAAACAGCCCCAACCCGCCTGTTGCACAGCGCGCCCATCTCTCCTATGTGACGCATCGAGAGGCTGGCGCGGGCAGGCGCTTCGCGAACCCGGTCAGGTCCGGAAGGAAGCAGCCGCAACGATTTCCGCCTGGGTCGCTGTCCAGTCTCTCACCTCTATCCAAGACATGACCCAAGACACGGTGGCGCGCTCAGTCGGCCCTTGAGCGCACCGCGCGGGCGCGGCGACGATGGTTGAAAAGCGACCAGCTCTGGTACAGCATGCCAAGCCCCACGGACACGATCACGGTCGAGGTCTGCACGTAACCCTGCAGCCAGATGCGGGGCACCCCCGCAAAGAACAGCGGCAGGTACAACACCGTCCCTGTTACGACGCCGGGCGAATACCGCCGGGTCGACAGAACCGCGTGGATATGGAAGATCGCGTTGTTCATCAGGATGGTCGACAGGATCAGCCAGGCCGAAAGGTAGCTCGCTCCCATCGGGCCCGCCCAGGCCACCCAGATCCCGACCGCGACCATGAGAGCGTTGATCCTGACCAGGAACCCGTTGGTCACACTCTCGGCGATCTCGGGCCGATAGTCCCGGTACCAGTCACGGAACCCACCGGGCCAGACGAATTCCTCGAACAGATGGCAGAGGCTCGCCGCAAGCGGCAGCGTATAAACGATGACCATCAAAAGCACCTCATCCTTGCTTCGGGCGCCGCGACGTCACGGCACATCCCTGATCGGGCGCTCTCTGCTCCCCGTATATACGCCAGCCTTACAAAAACGTGAAAATCGGGGACAGCGGCCGCCGGGAGCGGCGGGCAGCCGCAGGATCCACCGTCCGGGCGACCCCTCGCTGAAGCAGCGGTTCTTGCGTTCCCCGCGCGCGCCAAGAAAACGGCAATGGCGCGCCGCCTGGAAAGCGGCGCGCCGGATGGCCCCGTGTCGCAGTGGTGCTCTGCGTCAGCCGACCTCGGCGCCGTCCTGCCGCCAGACGGCAATCACCGAAGACCGCGGCTTGCCTTCGCCGTCGGGCCAGGACCCGCCCGGGTGCTGGATGCCGACGAAGGCCACCTTGCGGTCCGGCGACCAGGTCAGGCCGGTGACCTCGGCGCCGTTCGGCGCGGTCAGGAAGCGGGCGATCTCGCCGGTCTCGGGGTTGCCCACCAGCATCTGGTTGTTGCCCATGCCGGCAAAGTCGCCCTCGTTGTCGTCGTCGCCGTCGGTCTGGATCCAGAGCATGCCCTTGGTGTCAAAGGCCATGCCGTCGGGCGAGTTGAACATGTTGCCCGGCGTGACATTGGCCGAGCCGCCCAGCATGCCCTCGTGCACCTCGGGGTTGCCTGCCATGACGTAGAGATCCCAGGTGAACGTCTCGGCACCGTGATCCTCGCCCGTGGGCCACCAGCGCACGATCTGGCCGTAGTTGTTGGCCTCGCGCGGGTTGGGGCCGCCCACCGGGGTCTCGTCGCCGCCGGCATTGGGCTTGATCCCGCGGTTCTTGTTGTTGGTCAGCGCGCAGTAGGCCTCGCACCGCAGCGGGTTGGCCGCGATCCACTCGGGACGGTCCATCGTCGTGGCGCCCACCTTCGAGCCGGCCATGCGGGCAAAGACCAGCATTTCGGCCATCTCCATGCCCGTGGTCTCGGGCGTCAGCGGCAGCCACTCGCCGGTCTGGTCGTCGTTGAACTTTGCCACGTAGAGCGTGCCGTCCGACAGCAGCCCCTCGGTGGGTTCGCCTTCGGCCCAGGTGCCGTTCGAGACGTATTTGTACATGAACTCGCCGCGCTCGTCGTCGCCCATGTAGACCACGATCCGGCCGTCCTCGGCCTGCACCATCTCGGCGTTCTCGTGCTTGAAGCGGCCCAGCGCCGTGTGCTTGACCGGCACGCTCGAGGCATCCGACGGATCGATCTCGGTCACCCAGCCGTGGCGGTTGGGCTCGTTCGGCTCCTGGCTCAGATCGTAGCGCGGATCGAACTTCTCATAGGCATAGCGGCCCTCGGCGCCGATGCCGTAGCGCTTGATGCCATCGGTCTCCTCGTAGTCGCCGGTGGCGCCGAAGTAGCCGTTGAAGTTCTCTTCACAGGTCAGATAGGTGCCCCAGAGCGTCTTGCCCGACCCGCAGTTGTTCATGGTGCCGATGGGGGACATGCCCTCGGGATCGGCATTCGTCTTGACCAGTTCGGACCCCGCGGCCGGACCGTCCATGGTCATCTGCGTCTCGTGGGTGATGCGGCGGTTGAAGGGGCTGTCGACGACAACCTCGTAGCCATTGCCGTTGTCGGCAACTTCCAGAACCGTCACGCCCTGCATGTTCTTCAGCAGGCGAACCTCGTCGGCGCTCTGCGGCATGCCTTCCGAGGCCTCCGGCAGGTTGATCTTGGGGTTCACGTATTCGGAGTTGATGGCCAGCACCGTGCGGCCGTCGACCTCGAAGGTCTCCATGCCGTCGGTGTTCTCGCCGAAGACCTTGTCCGACATGTCGACCGGCACGCCGGTCTCGGCGGAATAGGCGCCGTCCGCCTCGGAAAACAGCGCATCGCCCCAGCGCACCAGCGGCTTCCACTGGTAGCCGGCGGGCACATGGATGTCGAAGTCGGTCGCGATCCCGATCGGCTCGAAATCGAAGGCCGCTGCCTGCGCCCGCGCCGAGGTGGCCGAGCCCAGAACACCGGAGCCGAAGACCGCGGCGCCGGAGCCGAAGACCAGCGCGCGGGACAGGAAGCCGCGCCGCGACATGGCGCGCTCGACCACCCGGTCAAAGTCGTTCTCGGCCGGGCGCGGATCGCGCAGCTCGTCGAAGTCGTCCCACGACAGGTCCACGGTTTTCTTGATATCCATGACGGTTCCCCTGGCAAACAAGCTGGAAAGGCACGGCGCGACGGCCGCTTGGGGCGACGCATTCCCATGCCAGGCTTGCAGCCCGGTGACAGTTCGATGACGATTAGGTAACGGCTCGCCCGTCGCGGTGACGCAGGAAGCGCGCCGGCGCCCGCGGCGCGGCAAGCGCCCAGCGCATCTGGGCCTCGGTCTCGACCGCGCAGGGCCGCACCGCCCGCAGCCGTTCCAGCGCCTCGTCGGCCGCCTCGCCCGCCTCGATCATCAGGCGCAGCACCACCATGCCGGACCGGCCACACCCGGCCCGGCAATGCACCAGCACCCGGCCGCCGCCCAGCAGCGCCCGGCGCACGCTCGTGCTCGCCTCGGACCAGCGCGCCAGAAAGCCCTCGTCCGGCACCCCCATGTCGGTCAGCGGGAGGTGCAGCCAGCGCGTGCCCTTGTCGCGCAGGTCCTGCCCCAGGTCGGCGATCCCGGCCACGGCAAGCTCGGTCTGCGTGACCAGCGTGATGACAAAGGCCGGCGCCCAGGCCGCGATATGGTCAAGATCGCCCCGGTAGTCGCCACCCGACCCGGGCATGGGCGACAGGGCAAGCGTACCGCCGCCGGCGGAAAGCGCGTGAATGGGGATCGTCCGGGCGCCCGGCGCGGGCCGGGCGAAACTGCGAACCGAAACCAAGTCTCCCTCCGGAGGCAATGACACGCGGGGAAGAATACACGATGACGCAGGGTGAGGAAGGCGATTCGCGCCTCGGCCACTCCGGCCAATCTCACCGACAGCATCGCCTCCCTTCCGACGACCTCCACCCAAGCGGCGCCGACCACCAAGGCCACACACGTCACGCCGTCTGACCAGGCCGCCCATCACAAGCGAACCGCGCAAGCGCATCGCGGGGTGTGGATTCTGCCGCCCGATGGGCTTAGCTTGGGGCGCGTTTCCCGAGGAGTGCCATGACCGACAGCCCCGCCTACCAGGTGCTCGCCCGCAAGTACCGGCCCGAGACCTTCGCCGACCTCGTCGGACAGGACGCAATGGTGCGCACCCTGCGCAACGCCTTCAAGGCCGACCGCATCGCGCAGGCCTTCATCATGACCGGCATCCGCGGCACCGGGAAGACCACCACCGCGCGCATCATCGCCAAGGGCATGAACTGCATCGGCCCCGACGGTGAAGGCGGCCCCACCACCGATCCCTGCGGCGTCTGCGAACACTGCAAGGCCATCATGGAAGGCCGCCACGTCGACGTGCTGGAAATGGACGCGGCCTCCAACACCTCCGTCAACGACATCCGCGAAATCATCGACAGCGTGCACTACCGGGCGGCCTCGGCGCGCTACAAGATCTACATCATCGACGAGGTGCACATGCTCTCGACCAGCGCGTTCAACGCGCTGCTCAAGACGCTCGAGGAACCGCCCGCCCACGTGAAGTTCATCTTCGCCACGACCGAGATCCGCAAGGTGCCCGTCACCGTGCTCTCGCGCTGCCAGCGGTTCGACCTGCGCCGGATCGAGCCCGAGGTGATGATCGACCTGCTGCGCCGCATCGCCGACCGCGAGGGGGCGCAGATCAACGACGACGCGCTCGCCCTCATCACCCGCGCGGCGGAGGGCTCGGCCCGCGATGCCACCTCGCTGCTCGACCAGGCGATCAGCCACGGCGCGGGCGAAACCACCGCCGAACAGGTCCGCGCCATGCTGGGCCTCGCCGACCGCGGCCGCATCATGGATCTTTTCGAGCGCATCATGCGCGGCGACGCCGCCGGGGCGCTGACCGAGCTCTCGACCCAATACGCCGACGGCGCCGACCCGCTCGCCGTGCTGCGCGACCTGGCCGAGCTCACGCACTGGATCTCGGTGGTCAAGATCACCCCCGACGCCGCCGAAGACCCCACCATCGGCCCCGACGAACGCACCCGCGGCCAGGCCTTCGCAGACGGGCTCGGGATGCGCCCGCTCACCCGCATGTGGCAGATGCTGCTCAAGGCCATCGAGGAGGTCGCCCACGCGCCAAACTCCATGATGGCCGCCGAGATGGCCGTGATCCGCCTCACCCACGTGGCCGAACTGCCCTCACCCGAAGATCTGGTGCGCAAGCTGCGCGACACGCCCCCGCCGCCCGGACCGCCGCCCGGCCCCGGTGGCGGCGGCGCCCCGCAGGACGCCGGCGGCTACACCCAGGCGCAGGGCGCCCCCGCCCCCACGCACGCCGGCCCCTCCGGGCCCTCCGCGTACCACGGCAGCGCTCAGCCGGCGCAGGCCGCCGAGACCGCGCTCTCCCGCTATCCCAGCTTCGAGCACGTCACGGAACTGATCCGCGTCAACCGCGACATGGTCCTGCTGCGCGAGGTCGAGACCTGCCTCCGCCTCGCGGCCTACCAGCCCGGCCGCATCGAGTTCACGCCAACGGACGAGGCCAGCCCTGACCTGTCACAACGCCTCGGCGCGGCGCTCCAGCGCTGGACCGGCAACCGCTGGGCGGTGATCCTCGTCAACGATTGCGACACGCCCACCATCGACGAACAGCGCAACGCCGCCGAGATCGCGCTCAAGAACCAGGCCTCCGAGCACCCGCTCGTGCAGGCCGCCCTGCGCGCCTTCCCCGGCGCCGAGATCGCCCATATCCGCACCGCGCAGGAAGCCGCCCAGGCCGCGCAGGAGGAAGCCCTCCCCGAGGTCGAGGACGAATGGGACCCCTTCGAGGACGAATGACCCGCGCATCCCGTCGGCGCGCCTCCGGCGCTTCTTTTCGCCCCAAATACCTCGGGGGAGGCCCGCAGGGCCGGGGGCAGAGCCCCCTTCCCTTCTCGAGCCACACTCCCGCGGGCTTTGCATTGCGGCAGGGTCACCACTCTACTGACGGCCTGAGACGCAGGCTTCCGGCAGAAGGGTCCGCTGCATGATCGCCATCATCTTCGAGGTCACGCCCGCCCCGGGGCAACGCGACCGCTATCTCGACATCGCGGCCGAACTTAAGCCGCACCTGGCCCATATCGACGGCTCCATTTCCGTCGAGCGGTTCCAGAGCCTGTCCGATCCCGCCCGGATGCTCTCGATCTCCTTCTGGCGCGACGAAGAGGCCGTCGCCCAATGGCGCAGGTTCTCGGAACACCGCGCGGCGCAGTCCGAAGGCCGCAAGGGGGTCTTCACGGATTACCGGCTGCGGGTCGCGCATGTGCTGCGCGACTACGGCATGCATGACCGCGCCGAGGCGCCAGACCATCAGACGCACGTCCCGGGACAATCCTGAAGTCCCGGTTAACGCGCCCGGCCAAGTTATTGATTTACATGGGGGCGAAAACTGTCCCGGCCCGGGACACGCACGGAGGCCCCCGCCGTCAGCCCGCCCGGCCTTCCAGCTGCGCGATCCGCTCCGCGGCCTCCTGCTTGGTCAGGTCGTCGTCGTGGTCCTCGCCCAGCTCGCGCAGCCGGACCGCCTGAACGTCGGTCATCGGCTCGCGCGGATCGGGGGGCATGTCGGTGGGGTCGTCCAGCGCCTTGTCGGCCTTGGGATCTGTCATTGGGATGGCTCCTTCCGTGCATCCGCAACGGCCCGCTCTGCCCCGGGGTTCCCCTTGCATTCCCCCGCGCCCCCTTCCACCATGAAACCCCGCAGCCGAGGGAGCCAGCATGACACTGAAAGACGCCGCGCGCGCCGTGCGCGAGAATGCCCATGTGCCCTATTCCCGCTTCAAGGTGGGCGCCGCCCTGCGCACGCCCTCGGGCGCCGTGCACATCGGCTGCAACGTCGAGAACGTCGCCTATCCCGAGGGCACCTGCGCCGAGGCCGGTGCCATCGCCGCCATGGTCGCGGCGGGCGACAGGCAGATCGAGGCCATCTACGTGGTCGCCGACGCCCCCTCGCCCGTGCCCCCCTGCGGCGGCTGCCGCCAGAAGATCGCCGAATTCGCCGCCCCCGGCTGCACCGTCACCATGGCCACGCTCGATGGCGAGGAAACCGAGATGACCGTGCCGCAGCTCCTGCCCGGCGCCTTCACCGCCGACCACATGGACCGCACCTGATGCAGGCCAGCACCGTCATCGCCAAGCTCCGCCGCGGCGAGGACCCCAGCGCCGAGGATCTCCGCTGGTTCGCCGCGGGCCTTGCCGACGGGCGGGTCAGTGACGCACAGGGCGGTGCTTTCGCCATGGGCGTCTGCCTGCGCGGCCTCTCCGCCGAGGGCCGCGTGGCTCTCACCCTCGCCATGCGCGATAGCGGCCATGTCATGGACTGGGACCTGCCCGGCCCCGTGGTCGACAAGCATTCGACCGGCGGCGTGGGCGACTGCACCTCGCTGGTGCTCGCCCCCGCGCTCGCCGCCTGCGGCGCCTACGTGCCGATGATTTCCGGGCGGGGGCTCGGCCACACCGGCGGCACGCTCGACAAGCTCGACGCCATCCCCGGCTATGCAACCAACCCCGACGAGAGCCGTTTTCGCAAGGTGGTGGCCGAGGCCGGCTGCGCCATCGTCGGCGCCAGCGCCGAGATCGCCCCCGCCGACCGGCGGCTCTACGCCATCCGCGACGTGACCGCGACGGTCCAGAGCGAGGAGCTCATCTGCGCCTCGATCCTGTCGAAGAAGCTCGCCGCCGGACTGGGCGCGCTCGTGCTCGACGTCAAGGTCGGCTCGGGCGCCTTCATGAAGACGCTCGACGACGCCCGCGCCCTGTCGCGTGCCATGGTCGACACCGCCAATCAGGCGGGCTGCCGCACCTCTGTGCTGATGACCGGCATGGACCAGCCGCTCGCCGCCTCGCTCGGCAACGCGCTCGAGGTCGACGCCGCCATGCGCGTCCTGACCGAGGGCGAGACCGGGCCGCTCTACGATCTGTCCGTGGCGCTCGGGGCCGAGGTTCTGGCCAGCGCCGGCATCACCGACGGCGAGGCGAAGCTGCGCGCCGCCATCGCCGATGGCAGCGCCGCCGAGCGCTTCGGGCGGATGATCTACGGGCTGGGCGGGCCGCATGACTTCGTCGAGGGCTGGCGCCGCTTTTTGCCCGAGGCGCCGGTCATCCGCGAGATCCCCGCGCTCGAGAGCGGCCACGTGGCCGCCATCGACGGAGAGGCGCTGGGGCTGGCCGTGGTCGCGCTTGGCGGCGGGCGGCAGGTCGAGACCGACAAGATCGACCCGGAGGTCGGTCTGTCGGAGGTCGTCCGCCTCGGCACGACACTGGAAAAGGGCCAGCCCATCGCCCGCATTCATGCCGCGAGGATGGAGCAGGCCGAACAGGCCGAACGCGCCGTGCGCGCGGCGATCACCCTGGGCGAGGCGCCCGCGCTGCCCGATCTGATCAGGGAGCGTGTCGCATGAGCCGCGCCTTTCTCGTCGTCATGGATTCGGTGGGCATCGGCGGCGCGCCGGATGCCGAAGCCTACTTCAACGACGGCACGCCCGACACCGGCGCCAACACCGTCCTGCACATCGCGCAGGCCTGCGCCGAGGGCCGCGCCGACGAGGGCCGCAGCGGGCCGCTGCATCTGCCCACGCTCGACGCGCTCGGCCTTGGCGCCGCCGTGATGCTTGCCAGCGGAGAAGAGGCACCGGGCCTTGGCGCCGAGCCACAGGGGCTCTGGGGCGCCGCGACCGAGATTTCGCAGGGCAAGGACACGCCCTCGGGCCACTGGGAGCTTTCGGGCCTGCCGGTGCCGTGGGAGTGGCACTATTTTCCCGACGAACGGCCCGCCTTCCCCGATCACCTGACGCGGCTGGTGACCGAACTTGCGGGCACAGACGGCATCCTCGGCAACTGCCACGGCTCGGGGACCGTGATGATCGAGCAGTTGGGCGAAGAACACATCCGCACCGGCAAGCCGATCTGCTACACCAGCGCCGACAGCGTCTTCCAGATCGCCGCGCATGAGGAGCACTTCGGCCTCGACCGCCTGCTGAACCTCTGCGCCGATCTCGCCCCGCACCTGCACGAGATGCGCGTGGGCCGCGTCATCGCCCGCCCCTTCACGGGCGAGCCGGGCAGCTTCAAGCGCACCCAGAACCGCCGCGACTACGCGGTCCGTCCGCCGCAGCCGGTTCTCACCAACTGGGTGCAAAAGGCCGGCGGCCGCACCATCGCCATCGGCAAGATCGGCGACATCTTCTCGATGGAAGGCATCGACGAGCTGCACAAGGGCGAAGACGCCAGGCTCATGCAGCACCTCGCCACGCAGGTGGACAGTGCCCCCGACGGCGCGCTGGTTTTCGCCAACTTCGTCGAGTTCGATTCCCTCTACGGCCACCGCCGCGACGTGGCGGGTTATGCGCGGCAGCTCGAATGGTTCGACGCGGGCCTCGCCAACATCCTGCCCAAGCTTCGTGACGGAGACCTCTTGATCGTCACCGCCGATCACGGCAATGACCCGAGCTGGGCCGGAACCGACCACACCCGCGAACGCGTGCCGGTGCTGGGCGCCGGGATCGGGCCCAGGGATATCGGCCGCGTCGCCTTTGCCGACGTCGCCGCAAGCATCGCCGCCCACCTGGGCGCGGAATCGACAGGACCGGGGGTAAGCTTCCTGTGATGGACGAGGAACAGCTCGACCGCATCGCCAACCTGCCCAAGGTGGAGCTGCACCTCCACCACGAGGGCGCAGCGCCGCCGGACTTCATCCGCCAGATGGCCGCGGCCAAGGGCGTGAACCTCTCGCACATCTTCGACGCCGGGGGCCGCTACAAATACCGCGACTTCGCCCACTTCCTGCAGGTCTACGAGGCCGCGACATCGGTCCTGAAGACGCCCGAGGATTTCGCCAAGCTGACCACCGCCGTGCTCGAACAGAGCGCCGAGGCGGGCGTGGTCTACTCCGAGACCTTCCTCAGCCCCGACTTCTGCGGCGGCGGCGATGTCGGCGCCTGGCGCGAGTATCTGCACGCCATCCGCGAGGCCGCAACTGACGCTGAACAGCGTCTGGGGATAACTTTGCGGGGTGTCGTCACGTGTATCCGACACTTCGGCCCCGAGCAGGCGAAGCACAGCGCGCTCTGTGCGGCGGAAACCGCCGGCGACTGGATCGTCGGCTTCGGCATGGGCGGCGACGAGGGGCGAGGCCATCAAGGCGATTTCTCATATGCCTTTGACATGGCACGTGAATCCGGCCTTCACCTGACCACCCACGCAGGCGAATTCGGCGGCCCTGCCTCGGTCCGGGAGGCGATCAAGGACCTTCGAGTCACCCGTATCGGCCACGGCGTGCGCGCCATTGAGGACCTGCGCCTTGTGGATAACATTGTGGACCAAGGGATAACTCTCGAGGTCTGCCCCGGCTCGAACATCCGCCTTGGCCTTTATTCCACGATGCGTCACCACCCGATCGCGAAGTTGCGCGAGCGGGGCGTGAAGGTGACCGTTTCGACCGACGACCCGCCCTTCTTCGGGACGACGATGAAAGACGAATACCTCAACCTCGCCCGCGCCTTCGGCTGGGACGAGGAGGTGCTGAACGACATCGCCCGCACATCGCTGGAGGCCGCCTTCTGCGACGCCGCCACCCGCGACCGCGTGGCCAAGAAACTGGAGCCTGCCGCATGAGCAACCACCTGACCGTCGTGGACCACCCGCTGGTCGCCCACAAGCTGACCGTGATGCGCGAAAAGGACACCTCGACCGCCTCCTTCCGGCAGCTTCTGCGCGAGATCAGCCTCCTGCTCGCCTACGAGATCACCCGCGACCTGCCGGTCACCACCAAGCAGATCGAAACGCCCATGTGCCCGATGGAGGCCCCGACCATCGAGGGCAAGAAGCTGGCACTGGTCTCGATCCTGCGGGCGGGCAACGGGCTGCTCGACGGCATCCTCGAACTGATCCCCGCCGCCCGCGTCGGTTTCGTCGGCCTCTACCGGGACGAGGAAACGCTGGAGCCGGTGGAATACTACTTCAAGGTGCCCACGCATCTCGAGGACCGGCTCACCATCGCCGTCGACCCGATGCTCGCCACCGGCAATTCCTCCGTCGCCGCGATCCAGAAGCTCAAGGACGCGGGCGCCAAGGACATCCGCTTCCTCTGCCTGCTGGCAGCCCCCGAGGGCGTGCAGCGCATGAAGGAGGCCCATCCCGACGTGCCGATCGTCACCGCGGCGCTCGACAGCCACCTCAACGAAAAGGGCTACATCGTCCCGGGTCTCGGCGACGCGGGCGACCGGATGTTCGGCACCAAGTAGGCCCGCGCCCCGCTTTACAGGCGACTGCTGCTGCGGCATCCTGCCCTTCACCTCAGGGGGGCTCAGCAGGATGCTGAAACGGCAGGTGATTCTGGCCCTTGCGCTCGCGGCTGCCACCGGGGCGCAAACGGCCACCGCACAGATCGGCGGGGAGTGGGAGGCACCGGCCAACCTGCCCCCCGACGGGTTCACTGGCGTGCAGTTCGTCGATGACCGCGGCTGCGTCTTTGTCCGCGCAGGGATGAAAGGCGACACCCAGTGGATCCCGCGCGTCACCCGCTCGCGCCAGCAGGTCTGCGGCCAGACTCCGAGCTTCCGGACCACCGCCATCGACGCGCCCGCCACCACCCGCGTGGCAAGCACCGAAGACGCCTCGCCCGAGCCAGCCCCCGGCCGCGAAACGGCAGCGGCCCCTCAGACCAGCGGGGCAAGGCCCCCGGTCACGACCGCCACGCCAGCCCGCAACCCCAGGCCCCTCACCGAGGCCCCGGCCCCCACTCCGAAAGCCGCCGCCAAACCAGCGGCTGAGCCGCGCTACACCAGATCCGCCTTCGACACGCCCTCACCGGCTCCGAAGGCCACCACCCCCGGTCGTATCTCGTCCCAGGCCTGGATTGTCCCGACGCATGTCTGGGACGGGCGCGTTGCCGGAGGCGACCTTGCCGTCCCGCCGGGCTACCAGCCCGTCTGGACCGACGGTCGTCTCAACCGCTGGCGCGCATGGCAGAAGGTCCCGGGACAGGCCGCGACCCAGCGTATCTGGACCAACACCGTGCCCAGACGCGCGGTCCCCGCCGACGCGGCGCCGACCATCACACCACCGGTCATAACCAGCCGGGTGCGGGCCCCCACGCCGCCGGCGCCCGACGGCTTCCGCCGGTTGACCACCCATCCGATGTACGACTGACGGCGCGGCTCAGCCGTCGCAGATCGACTGCAGCCGCAACCAGGCGGAATCGCTCAGAACGGTCCGGCTGCCCTCGACCGCACGCGGATCGCCCTCGATCAGCGCCAGCACGCTCTCGCCGCTCGGATCCCGGTGATAGGCATAGGGCCGGCTGCGCAGCTCGGCCGCGGTAAAGGCCTCGATCACCTTCGCATCGTCCAGGGGCCGCGGCGTGCCCGTCAGCAGGTCGTCGGCATAATCGTCAAGCGCCGCCGCCGGCAGCTCACCCGTGGTCAGGAGCCGCAGGCTCGACCACAGCCCGGCATGGCGCAGAAGGTCATGCAGCGGATCATGCGTGGCCGCGCGCAGGGATTCGACCAGCAGGTAGCCCGCCGGCACGTCCGGATCCTCGGGCCCCTCGATCACCTCTCGCGACAGAAGGATGGTCCCGCCCGGCAGGTGCGCGCTGCCGCTCACCCCCTCGGGCACCACCACAAGATCGCTGCCGCGCCCGGGCCCCAGCACCCGCCCCGCGAGCGACCGCAGCGCCGGCATGGCCTCGGGGGCGCGGCAGGGCTCGCCGGTCATCCGCGTGAGCTCCGACAGCAGCGCGCGGCCGATCTCCTCGCGCTTGACCTCGGGGACCACGCGCGCCGTGTAGCCAATAAGCGCCCCGGGCAGCCAGAAGAAGACCAGCGCAAGCACCACAAGGGCCGCCGCCCCGCCAAGATACCAGCGCAGCTTGCCCGGCTGCGGGCGATGCCGGTTGATCGCGGTGATCAACCGGTCGATCCCTTCGATCATCATCGCCTCGTCGGCGGGCAGCTCCAGCGTCTCGGTGTCGTCGCCTTCGGGATGAAACAAAGCCGGGTCGTTGCCGCGGTTGCCGCGGCTCACGGCGGCCAGCGACCAATGCGTCAGCGCCCGGTTCTGGATATCGGAAATCGTCAGCGTCGCCTCGCCCAGCGAAACGATCACCTCGCGGCGCTGCTCTCCGGCCCCGGGTCTCCAGAGCCCCACGGCCTCCAGCCGCTCATAGCCTTCAAGTGCGGTCATCCGCGCCGATCTGCCTGTCATGGGTGCAATGTCTATATGCACCGTCGCGCGGGGGAAAGCGGTCGCGCATCTCCCGGCGCCGGTTTTCACGCGCCACCGGCAAGTTCCTCCCCATCCGGTCCTGACGAGCGTCCGGCGCGCTTCTTCTTGGCCCAAATATCCCGGGGGAGCGGCCGCAGCCCGCGGGGGCAGAGCCCCCGCCGACGCGCCGCCACCCCGGGACATTCCTAAGAAATGGTTACCTAACCCAGGTAACCTGTTGATTTTAAAAGACCGAAATAATGTCCCGGCCCGGGACACTCCGTGTCCCCGTCTGGCCAACGACGAAAAAGGCCGCCGCCCCGGCAGGGACGGCGGCCACAAAGCCGGACTTGCGGCAGACCTCAGAGCTCGGGGTACATCGGGAACCGCTTGCAGAGCGCCTCGACCTCGGCCTTCACCTTGGCCTCGACCTCGCCGTTGCCGTCCTCGCCATTGGCCGCGAGCCCGTCGACCACCTCGATGATCCAGTCGGCGATCTGGCGGAACTCCGCCTCGCCGAAGCCCCGCGTAGTCCCCGCGGGCGAGCCGAGGCGGATGCCGCTGGTCACGGTCGGCTTCTCGGGGTCAAACGGCACGCCGTTCTTGTTGCAGGTAATGTGCGCGCGGCCCAGCGCCTTCTCGGTCGCGTTGCCCTTCACGCCCTTGGGCCGCAGGTCCACCAGCACCACGTGGGTGTCGGTGCCGTGGGTCACGGTGTCCAGCCCGCCCTTGATCAGCTGGTCCGACAGGGCCTGGGCGTTGGCGATGACCTGCTTGGCATAGGTCTTGAACTCGGGACGCAGCGCCTCGCCGAAGGCCACGGCCTTGGCGGCGATCACGTGCATCAGCGGCCCGCCCTGGATGCCCGGGAAGATGGCCGAGTTGACCTTCTTCGCGATCTCCGCGTCGTTGGTCAGGATCATGCCGCCGCGCGGGCCGCGCAGGGTCTTGTGGGTGGTCGTGGTCGCCACGTGGGCGTGCGGGAAGGGCGAAGGATGCTCGCCCGCCGCCACGAGCCCCGCGAAGTGGGCCATATCCACGTGCAGCAGCGCGCCGACGCTGTCGGCGATCTCGCGCATGCGGGCAAAATCGATCTGCCGCGGAATGGCCGAGCCGCCGGCGATGATCAGCTTGGGCTTGTGCTCGCTGGCCAGTTCCTGGACCTGGTCGTAGTCCAGCATGTTGTCCTGCTTGCGCACGCCGTACTGGATCGCGTTGAACCACTTGCCCGACTGGTTGGGCTTCGCGCCGTGGGTCAGGTGGCCGCCCGCGTCGAGGCTCATGCCCAGGATCGTGTCGCCGGGCTGGATCAGGGCCGTGAAGACACCCTGGTTGGCCTGCGAGCCGGAGTTCGGCTGCACGTTGGCGAACTCGCAGCCGAAGAGCTTGCAGGCCCGTTCAATGGCGAGGTTCTCGGCCACGTCGACCCACTCGCAGCCGCCATAGTAGCGGCGGCCCGGGTAGCCCTCGGCGTACTTGTTGGTCATCACGCTGCCCTGCGCCTCGAGCACGGCGGCAGAGACGATGTTCTCGGAGGCGATCAGCTCGATCTCGTCGCGCTGACGTCCCAGCTCGCAAAGGATGGCGCCAAACAGGTCGGGGTCACGGGATTCCAGGCTCTCGGTAAAGAAACCGTCGTCGCGATGGGGTGCGTTCATGGGGGCTCTCCCTTGCCAGGCATTCGGTTTGAGAGGTTTCGTAAAGGAAAGGGCGCGGAACGCAAAGACGGCAAAGCGACATGGCGGCCATTTCCCGCGGCATTGCTGGGCATTGCCGGAAAGTTGTGATTGCATCGCGCTGAACGGTGGCCTTTAGGAAACCCATGACTCTCCGCATCGCCTTCTGCGCGTCCAGCGCGCCCATCGCGCAATCCGCCCGCGCGGCCCTGAGCCGCCGCTACGGCGACCACGCCGAGGAAGGTGCCGACGTGATCGTTGCACTCGGCGGCGACGGCTTCATGCTGAACACGCTGCACCGCACGCAGGACCTGCATGTGCCGGTCTACGGGATGAACCGCGGCACCGTCGGCTTCCTGATGAACGAATATTCCGAGCACGCCCTCGACGAACGCCTCTCCGCGGCGGAAGAAGCCGTCCTTAATCCGCTCTTCATGCGCGCCCACTGCGGCAAGGATCTCGTGCACGAAGCACTGGCCATCAACGAGGTCTCGCTCCTGCGCGCAGGCGCCCAGGCCGCCCGGCTGAGGATCAGCGTCGACGGCCGTGTCCGCATGGCCGAACTGGTCTGCGACGGGGCTCTGGTCTCGACGCCTGCGGGCTCGACCGCCTACAACTACTCGGCGCACGGCCCCATCCTGCCCATCGGCTCGGACGTGCTGGCCCTCACCGCCGTCGCCGCCTTCCGGCCCCGCCGCTGGCGCGGCGCGCTGCTGCCCAAGACGGCCGAGGTCACCATAGACGTGCTCGAACCCGAGAAACGCCCCGTCATGGCCGAGGCCGACGCCCGCGGCGTGCGCGACGTGCGCCGGGTCCACATTCGGTCCGAGCCCGGCGTGGCGCATCGCGTGCTTTTCGACCCCGGGCACGGCCTGGAAGAGCGGCTGCTGCAGGAGCAGTTCGTCTGATCGGCACCGGGAACCCTGCTTCCGGGCATGTGTTCCGCCTGCATGCAGACCCTGACCGCCATCCTCTCGTCGCCCTGGTTCCTGATCGTCTGGGCCGCCCTGATGATCCCCTGCCAGATCGTGCTGATCCGTGACCTGACGCGGAACAACACGCACCTGATGAGCCTGATGAAGGTGGTCTGGGTGCTCACCGTGCTCTACTCCGGCCCGCTCGGGCTACTGGTCTACTGGCGGTGCGGCCGCAAGGAGATTCCCGACGACAACCTGTGGCGCCGCGCGTTCCGGTCGGTCGCGCACTGCTACTCGGGTTGCGGCATGGGCGAAATAGTCGGCCTCATCATCGCGGTGGGGCTGCTGCAGCTCGGAAACTGGGGCACCGCGGCCATCACCTTCACGCTGGCCTACATGGCGGGCTATGCCCTGACCGTCGGCCCGCTGCTCCAGGGCGGCGAGAAGCTCGGCACCGCGCTCAAGGATGCCGTCATCTCCGAAACGCCCTCGATCGCCGTCATGGAGGTGGTCGCCATCGGCGTGGACATGACGCTTGCGGGCGACGCTGGGCTTGGCGACATCCGCTTCTGGTCCTCGCTGATCGTGTCGCTGACCTGTGGCCTGATCGCGGCCTACCCGGTTAATGTGCTGCTGATCCGCAAGGGCGTGAAGGAAGGCATGATGGACCCGCGCATGACCGATCACGCGCATCATCACTGAGTGGCGCCCGGCCCCGGGCCGTGCCATGAACGGGCAGACCGTCGGAGCCCCTGTGATGCTGAAAGCCTTCCACCACGTCGCCGTGATCTGCAGCGACTATGCCCGCAGCAAGGCCTTCTACACCGAGGTGCTCGGGCTCGAGGTCATTGCCGAAACCTATCGCGAGGCGCGCGAGAGCTGGAAGCTGGACCTCGCCCTGCCCGGCGGCGGGCAGATCGAGCTTTTCACCTTTCCCGGCGCCCCGGCCCGCCCCTCGCGCCCCGAGGCACAGGGCCTCCGCCACCTCGCCTTCGCGGTCGATGACGTGGCAGCGGCCAAGCGCTCGCTGGAAACGCAGGGCGTCGAGGTCGAGGAAATCCGCACCGACAGCCTGACCGGCAAGCGGTTCACCTTCTTCGCCGACCCCGACGGGTTGCCGCTGGAACTCTACGAAGGGTGAGACCGGCGCGCGCGCCGACGACACGATTGGACAAACGCATGATCATTCGCCAGGCCACAGCCTCCGACCTGCCCCGTCTTGCAGCCCTCTATGGCATGTTCTTCCTAGAGGACGGCATCGCGACCGCACCCGAAGAGATCGAAGCCAACCTGGCCCAGATGATCGATGACCCGCGGGCGGTCATCTTCGTCGCGAAGGCGGGCGAAGGGATCGAGGGGTTCTCGGCCGGGAGCCTGACATTCGGCATCGAATTCGGCTGGGCCGCCGAGCTCGAGGACCTTTTTGTCATCCCCGCCCGCCGCGGCCAGGGGTGGGCGCGCAGGCTGGCCGCGGCGGTGCTCGACTGGGCCGAGGCAAACGGGGCGAAGGAAACCTACCTGGTCATCACGCCTCAGGCGGAGGAAGACCAGGGGCTCACGACCTTCTACAAGCGGCTCGGCTTTCGCGACAGCGGCCGGATCACGATGTTCAAGGCCGGGCCAACCGCACTCTGAGAGCGACATCGGCCGCTGCCGCCCTGTCTTCTCTTCGATCCAAATACCTCGGGGGTGAACTGGCCGCAGGCCAGGAGGGGGCAGAGCCCCCTGACCCGGCCCATCGGGTAGCGATCAGGCCGTCACTTTGGCGTAGCCCAATGCGACAACCGCCTCGCGGATCTCGTCGATGATGGCGGGATCGTCGATGGTTGCCGGCGGCTTGAACGCCTCGCCGTCGGCGATGGCGGCCATGGTCCGGCGCAGGATCTTGCCCGAGCGGGTCTTGGGTAGCCGGTCCACCACCGTGCAGAGCTTGAAAGCCGCCACGGGCCCGATCTGGTCGCGGACCAGCTTCACGCATTCGCGGGCGATCTCGTCGTGCGGCCGATCCACGCCCTTGGTCAGACAGACGAAGCCCATGGGCAACTGGCCCTTGAGTTCGTCCTTCACACCAATCACGGCACATTCGGCGACGTCGGGGTGCGCTGCAAGCACCTCTTCCATGCCGCCCGTCGACAGCCGGTGGCCCGCCACGTTGATGACGTCGTCGGTGCGCGCCATGATCCAGACGTAGCCGTCCTCGTCGATCATGCCCGCGTCACCCGTTTCGTAGTAGCCGGGGAAATGCTCAAGGTAGCTTTTGCGGAACCGTGCCTCGGCGCCCCAGAGCGTCGGCAGCGTGCCCGGCGGCAGCGGCAGTTTCACCGCGATGGCGCCCAGCGTGCCGGGGGGCACCGGGTGGCCCGCTTCGTCGAGGATCTGCAGATCGTAGCCCGGCATCGGCACCGAGGGGCTGCCGATCTTGACCTCCATGGTCTCGATCCCGGCGGGGTTGCCCGCGATGGTCCATCCCGTTTCGGTCTGCCACCAGTGGTCGTAGACCGGCTTGCCCGTGACCCGCTGCGCCCATTCGATGGTATCGGGGTCGGCGCGTTCGCCGGCAAGGTAGATCGCCTGAAGGCCGCTCAGATCGTAGTCCTTGAGGTGGGTGCCCTGCGGGTCCTCGCGCTTGACCGCGCGTAGCGCCGTGGGGGCGGTGAAGAAGGACTTCACCTTGTGTTCTTCGATCACGCGCCAGAATGTCCCCGCGTCCGGCGTGCCCACGGGCTTGCCCTCGAATACGATGGTGGTGTTGCCGTGGATCAGCGGTGCGTAACAGATGTAGCTGTGGCCCACGACCCAGCCCACGTCAGAGGCCGCCCAGAAAACGTCGCCCGGCTCGACGTTGTAGACGTTCTTCATCGTCCAGTTCAGCGCCACAAGATGCCCCGCCGTCGGGCGCACCACGCCCTTGGGCTGCCCGGTCGTGCCCGAGGTATAGAGGATATAGGCCGGGTGATTGCCCTCGACCGGAACACATTCGGCGGGCTGCACGCCATACTGGAAGCCATGCCAGTTGTAATCGCGCCCTTCTTCCAGATGCGCCACTTCCTGTTCGCGCTGGAAGATCACGCAAAAGTCGGGCTTGTGTTCGGCCTGTGCCAGCGCACCGTCGAGCAGCGGCTTGTAGTGCACGATCCGGCCCGGCTCGATCCCGCAGGAGGCGGCGATGATGCACTTGGGCTTGGCATCGTCGATCCGCACCGCCAGTTCATGGCTGGCGAAGCCGCCGAAGACCACGGAATGGATGGCGCCGAGGCGCGCGCAGGCGAGCATGGCCTCCAGCGCCTCGGGGATCATGGGCATGTAGATGACGACGCGGTCGCCCTTCTCCACGCCCTTGGCGCGCAGGGCGCCGGCGAGCGAGGCCACGCGATTGCGCAGCTCCACGTAGGAAATCTCGCGCTTGGTGTGGGTGACGGGGCTGTCGTGGATGATCGCCGCCTGATCGCCTCGGCCCGCTTCCACATGCCGGTCGACGGCATTCCAGCAGGTATTCACCTTGGCGTCCGCGTACCATTCGTAGAGGTTGTCCCCGCGGTCGAAGAGCGCCTGCTTCGGGGGCTCGACCCAATCGATGGCCTTCGCCTGCTCGAGCCAGAATGCCTCGGGATCCGATTTCCAGCTGGCATAAATGTCTTTGTAAGACATGTATTTTCCTCCTCCCAGGCGACCGGTTTCCTCCTGCCGGTCCTTGATCCAATGGGATACGGGCGCACCGGGCGACCGGGCAAGCGTGTTAGCGACGCTCAGGACAGAATCACGCAGCGGGACGCGTGATTTCGCAAATTTCGGACTGCAAATCTTTGCAAAGAACGCAGGGTAGCCTTCCTGCGCTGCAAAGACACTCAGCCTTTGCAAAACCCACGACCAGAGACAGACAGAAAACGTGTTATTGCATTATAACGCATATTCTTGCATTTAAACGCAGGATACCGAATATCATCGCGAGAAACCATGGACATCAACACCCCCGAGGCCCGCCAGGAAACGCTACGCGCGCGGCTCGAACGCGGATTGTCCCTCAGCCTCTCCGCCACCGCCGCCGAGTTCGATGTCTCCATCGACACTCTGCGGCGCGATCTCAAGGCGCTCGAGGCGCAGGGATACGCGCGTTGCATCCGGGGTGGCGCGATGCCTGTCGCACGTCCGGCACGCCCCGCGCTGGACCGCATGACCGAAACCGCCGCCACGCACGAAACCCTGGTCGCCGCGACCCTCCCCCTGATCGAGGACGGCATGGTGCTCATGCTCGACGGCGGCACGACAGTGCTTGCCCTCGCCCAGGCCCTCCCCCCCCTGCCGAACGGCCTCATCGTCACCCCCGCCCCCGCGGTCGCCCTCGCTGCGCTGGCGGCAGGCACGCCGGTGCAGCTCGTGGGCGGCCGCCTCTCGCCCTACGGCGCGGTTGCCGTGGGACACGGAGCCGTCGAAGCAATCTCGGGCATCGCCTCGGACCTCGCCTGCCTGGGGGCCTGCGGGATCGACGCCGCCTTCGGGCTCGGGGCCGACGACATGGACGAGGCCACGGTCAAACGCGCCATGATCGATGCCGCGCATCGCAGCGTGGTCATGACAACGGCGGAAAAGCTCGGCAGGCGCGCAAGACACCGGGTTGCGCCTTGCAAAGCCCTGGGGGTCATGGTCAGCAACGCGACAGCCCAGCAGACCGCCCCCTTCGCAAAGACCGGCATGGAGATCCGCAATGTCTGAGCTCGCCACGCCTTGGCGCAGCGTCGCCGCCGCCTTTGCCCTGAACGGCATCCTGCTGGGATGCTGGGCCTCCCGCGTGCCCTCGGTCATCGCGAAGTTCGGCCTCTCCGAGGCAAGCTTCGGCCTGCTGCTCCTCCTGATGGGCGTGGGCGCACTGGTGTCCTTCCCCTTCGCAGGCCGTCTGGCGGATCGCCTCGGGGCCGTGCGCGTGACCCGCTGGCTTGCCGCCCTGTACCTCCTGACCCTTGTCCTCGTCGGACTCGCGCCTTCCGTCCCCGCGCTCGGCGTCGCGCTTTTCATCTTCGGGATGAGCCACGGGGCCATGGACGTGACGATGAACAGCTGGGCGACCGAGGTCGAGGCTCACAAGGGCCGCTCGGTCATGGCCTCGTTCCACGCGATGTGGAGCCTTGGGGCCGGGCTCGGCGCGGCAAGCGGGTTTGTCGCAACAAGCCTCTCGGTCCCGACGGGCCTGCATTTCGCAATGCTGGCCCTGCTTGCCACGGTGCTTTTCGGCCCGTTCCTGAACACCAGCTGGCAATCCCGCGTCCGCGCCACGCAGACCGGGGATCCCGCCTTTGTCCTGCCGCGGGGGCCGCTGTTCCTCGTGGGATTCATGGCCCTCGGCGCCGGGCTGGGCGAAGGCTCCGTGACCGACTGGAGCGCGGTCTATCTGGTCGACACGGTCGGCACCGGCGAAAGCGTGGCGACGCTGGGCTACGCAGCCTTTTCGGTCACCATGGTGATCATGCGCCTTTGCGTGGATTCGCTCATCACCCGGCTCGGGCCGGTCACCGTCGCCCGCGCCAGCGGGCTTCTGGCCGCCACGGGCTGCCTGCTCACCGTGGGCATCCCGTTGCTCCCCGTCGCACTCGCGGGCTTTGTCCTCATGGGCGTCGGCTACGCCGCCATCGTGCCGCTTGCCTTCAGCCGCGCTGCGAACGACCCCGAGGTTCCAGCCGGCCAGGGCATCGCATCGGTCGCGACCCTCGGCTATGGTGCGATGCTGCTCGGCCCCCCCGCGATCGGCTTCGTGGCCGAGGCCACCTCGCTGCGGATCTCCTTCCTGCTTGTCGGCTGCTTGGCCCTCATGATCGCCGTGCTCGCCCCGGTCCTGTCACGCCCTGCACGGGTCACCGCCCGGGCCTGACCCGGCGCACGGGACCACGTCCTGTCAGGCCGTCCCCGCGCAGGTCCCGTTCTGCAGGGCGCCAAGCGCCTCGCGCTTCTTGCGATCGGCGTCGATCAGCTTGTTCGTGAGGCTGTCGCGGTTTGCCGAGAGGGTCGCCAGCGTCACCCGCCCGAACTCGCTCTCGTCACCGCGCAGCTTCTCGCTGTCCGAAAGGTTCTTCTGAAGCAGCGTCGTCAGCCGGAATTCCTCGAGCTCTGCCCGCAGAAGCTCCCGGTTGAGGCCGTTGAAGCAGCGCAGCTCGTCCAGCGCCGCGATGGCCGCCCCGTGCTGGCTGGTCTGCAAACGCTCCAGTTCCTCTTTCGTCTTCGCCAGCTGATCGGCGGTGGCGAAATAGGTGATGGCCCCGTAGCCGGCGCTCACCAAAGCCACAACGATCACGATCAGGTCGCGAAAGGGCTTCAGCACCTCGATGAGTCTGTTGATGACCTGCATGCCGGATCCTCCTCAGCGCACGATGCCCAGTTCGAGCATGTCCTTGGCTTCGCAGAAGCAGCTCGATCCGGCGGTGGTGTAGCCGACCCAGCAAGCCCCCGCCGCGGTCAGGCAGATGTTGGAGATATCGACGCCGAGCGCCTCGGACTGCTCACCCTCGAAGCTCCATTGCGCCTCGGTCTTCTGATCAACGAGATCCTGATAGGGGACCAGGGCGACGCCGTCTGCCGTCGGCCCCGGCGCCGCAAGCTGCGCATCGAAATCGCGCAGCGCATCCTCGATGATCTTGCCGCTCGGCGCGGCGACGGGCGGCTGGACGCTGAATTGCTGCTGCGCCTCGCTCGGGGCCGAGAAAAGCCCCTGCGCGCCAAGCGCGCCGGGACACGAGAGAACCAGCGCCAGAAGGGCAAATCGCATGGCGGTCTCCGGAAATGGATGTATCAATAACTGATACAACCATAGCAAGAACGCGCTGCGCTGTCATGCCTTTCGGCGCCGGTCAGCCCCTCAGCTGTAGTGATCCACGGGCGTGCCCGCAATGGCCGCCATGTTGAGCAGCCCGCGCGCGCTGATCGAGGGCGTCACGATGTGCGCCCGGTTGCCCATGCCCATGAGCAGCGGCCCGACCTCGAGCCCGCTGGCTTTCATCTTGAGGATGTTCTTCACGGCAGAGGCGGCATCCGCGTCCCCGAAGATCAGCACGTTGGCCGCGCCCGTCATCCGGTTGCCCGGCAGCAGCCGTTCGCGCAGTTCCGGATCGAGCGCCGCATCGAGGTTCATTTCACCCTCGTAACAGAAGTCCCGCGGCTCCTCGTCCAGCAGCTCCAACGCGGCGCGCATCCGCTGGCCCGAACCTTCGGTGTGGTTGCCGAACTGAGACTGCGAACAGAAGGCGATGTTGGGCTCCAGCCCGAAGCGCCGCACGTGGCGCGCTGCGCCGATGGCCGTCTCGGCAAGTTGCTGCGGCGTGGGCGAGGCGTGCACATGGGTGTCCGCGATGAACAGCGGCCCGTCCTCAAGGATCATCAGCGACAGCGACCCCTGCGGATGCAGCTTCTTCGTCGCCAGCACCTGCCGGATGTAGTTCAGATGCCAGCGGTATTCGCCGAAGGTGCCGCAGATCAGGCTGTCGGCCTCGTCGCGGTGCACCATGACGGCGCCGATGGCGGTGCTGTTGGTGCGCATGATCGCGCGGGCAAGGTCGGGCGTGACGCCGCGCCGGGCCATGATCTCGTGGTAGGTGCCCCAGTAGTCGCGGTAGCGCGGGTCGTTTTCCGGGTTCACGATGTTGAAGTCGCGGTCGGGACGGATCTCCAGCCCCATGCGCTCGCAGCGCATGGCGATGACCTCGGGGCGGCCGATGAGGATCGGCTGCTCGGTGGTTTCCTCGAGGATCGCCTGCGCCGCGCGCAGCACGCGCTCGTCCTCGCCCTCGGCAAAGACGATGCGCCGTGCCGCGGTCGCCGCCGCCTCGAAGACCGGGCGCATGAGCAGCGCCGACTTGTAGACGCTGGCATCGAGCCGGCGCTTGTATTCCTCGAGGTCGCCCAAGGGACGCTCGGCCACGCCGGTTTCCATCGCGGCCTTGGCCACGGCCTTGGACACGACCCCCGAAAGCCGCGGATCGAAGGGCTTCGGGATCAGGTAGTCGGCGCCGAAGGTCAGCTGTTCGCCGCGATAGGCGGCCGCGGCCTCGGCGCTGGTGGTGGCGCGGGCCAGCGCGGCGATGCCCTCGACGCAGGCGATCTGCATGGCGTCGTTGATCTCGGTCGCGCCCACGTCCAGCGCGCCGCGGAAGATGAAGGGGAAACACAGGACGTTGTTGACCTGGTTCGGGAAATCGCTGCGCCCGGTGGCGATGATCGCATCCGGAACCACCTCGCGCGCCAGGTCGGGCATGATTTCGGGATTCGGGTTCGCCAGGGCAAAGACGATGGGACGTGTCGCCATCGACTTCACGTGCTCGGGCTTGAGCACGTTGGGCCCCGACAGACCGAGGAACAGGTCCGCGCCCTCGATCACGTCGCCCAGCGCACGCAGGTCCGACTTCTGCGCAAAGGCCGCCTTCTGGGGTGTCATGTCCTCTTCCCGGCCCTCGTAGACCAGTCCGTGGATGTCGCAGAGCCAGATGTTCTCGCGCTTCACGCCCAGCTTCACCAGCATGTTCAGGCAGGCAATGCCCGCCGCCCCGCCGCCAGTCGAGACGACCTTGATGTCCTCGAACGTCTTCTTGGCCACGTGCAGGGCGTTGGTGGCGGCCGCGCCCACGACGATGGCCGTGCCGTGCTGGTCATCGTGAAAGACCGGGATGTTCATCCGTTCACGGCAGATCTTTTCGACGATGAAGCAGTCGGGCGCCTTGATGTCCTCGAGGTTGATCGCCCCGAAGCTCGGCTCCAGCGCGCAGACGATCTCGGCCAGCTTCTCGGGGTCGCTCTCGTTCAGCTCGATGTCGAAGCAGTCGATGTTGGCGAACTTCTTGAAGAGCACCGCCTTGCCCTCCATCACCGGCTTGGAGGCCAGCGCGCCGATGTTGCCCAGCCCTAGCACCGCCGAGCCGTTGGAGACCACCGCCACGAGGTTGCCGCGCGCGGTGTAGCGCGCCGCCGCCTTGGGATCTTCCTGGATCTCGAGACAGGCCTCCGCCACGCCGGGGCTGTAGGCCCGTGCAAGATCGCGACCGTTGGCAAGCGGCTTGGTGGCACGGATCTCGAGTTTTCCCGGCTTGGGAAACTCGTGGTAGTGAAGCGCCGCCTGGCGCAGCGACTCGTTGCTGAACTCGGACATCGCGGGCAAGTCTTTCGTCATGGTGCAAGGGCGCGCATGGCTGCGCCGACAAGCGCGTAGAACCTCACGTCACGAAAGTAAATCGCGCAGGCGCAGCAGGGCAAAGATGCTGCAGGGCAGCAACCGACCACGCCTTGTCCCGTGGAGCCGGCGACCGTATCTAGGACGCAAGCGCTTAGATGCAGGAGAGCACGATGTTCAAGGGAATGGGCGGTCTTGGCGACATGGCCAAGATGATGAAGTCCGCGCAGGAAATGCAGGGCAAGGTCACACAGCTTCAGGAAGACCTGAAGGCGATGGAGGTCGTCGGCGAAAGCGGTGCCGGCCTCGTCAAGGCCACGGCGACCGCCAAGGGCGAGCTCAAGGCGCTCGACATCGACCCGTCGATCTTCAACGGCGACGAAAAGGAAGTGGTCGAGGACCTGATCCTTGCCGCGATCAAGGATGCCCAGTCCCGCGCGCAGGAGAAATCCGAGGCCGAGATGCGCAAGCTGACCGAGGAAATGGGCCTGCCCGCCGACATGAAGCTGCCGTTCTGAGCCGGCACCGGGCGGCCCTCAGCGCCGCCCGAGCTTCCACAGGCGAAAATAGAAGGCGGCGGACATGACGATGGCGAAGGCCAGTCCGTAGCTCGCGACTTCAAGCAGGAAGTCCTCGATCCCGGCGCCGGGGTAATCGCGGTGGTTCAGTATCGCCATGACAAGCCCGTAGGGCACCCCGAAGGTCCAGAGCCCGTAGCGGAAGAAGTACCCAAGGAAGCCGCCCCGCCGCATGGACGCACGCTTGTCGTCCTCGATGTAGCGGATCTTTGGCTTGCCGCCGATCTTTCGGCCCTCGACGAGGATCTGTCCCCCGGCCCGGATCGTCCGTCCTCCGACCCGCCCCACGACGCGCACCGGCCCTTCTTCGGTCTCGATCTCGCCGGACAGTTCGGACTGCAGCTGCGGCAGCGTTGCCTCCTTCGCCGCGAGAAGCTCGCCGTCCACGCTCAGCGTCTGGAGCGCCTTTGGCGGGATCAGACGCCACCTGTGCGTCAGCTCGATCTCGTGCGCTCCGTATCGCGCCGTCCAACGCCGTCTCGGCATCACTTCCCTCCCCTGCTTCCCCAGCGGCCGGTGACGTGCTTGCGCTCCTCGCTGCGATGCAGGACTCTGGAACCGCACAGCCGGAGAGCCAACGCATGTCCCGCCCGAACCGTTCGGAAATCGACACGCTGATCGACCTGCTGGCCCGGCTTCCGGGCCTCGGGCCCCGGTCCGCACGCCGCGCGGTGCTGTTCCTGATCCGCAAGCGGGGCATCCTGCTGCAACCGCTGGCCGAGGCCATGCAGGCGGTCGCGCAGAATGCCCGCGAATGCCTGAACTGCGGCAACGTCGGCACTACAGAAATTTGCGAGATCTGCAGCGATGACACCCGCGCCAACGGCCTGCTCTGCGTGGTCGAGGATGTCGCCGACCTCTGGGCGATGGAACGCGCCGGGGCCTTTCGCGGCCGCTACCACGTGCTCGGCGGCACGCTCTCGGCGCTGGACGGCGTCGGCCCTGAGGAGCTGCGCATCCCGCAGCTCAAGGACCGCATCGCGGGGGAAGAGATCACCGAGGTCATCCTCGCGCTCAACCAGACCGTCGACGGCCAGACCACCGCCCATTACATCGCCGACCAGATCGAGGACCGCGTCGCGCTCAGCTCGCTGGCACAGGGCGTGCCCATCGGCGGCGAGCTCGACTACCTCGACGACGGCACCATTGGCGCCGCCCTGAACGCCCGCAAGAGGCTCTGACCCGGCTCTCTGGACGGCATCGCATCATCGTGCTCAAAGGCAGGCACGCAATACCGGGAATGCCGTCATGATCCGCCGTTTCATCCTCCCCCTCGCCCTCGCAACCCTCGCCCTGCCCAGCCTCGCGGCGGCGCAGGACCGTGCCGGTGTCTACGACCTGCCCACAGGCGCGCCGACACCTGCCACCGACCTGCCGGCGCTGCGCTCGGGCGACACGCTGACCGTGATCGACCCGGCACCGCTGTCGCAGTCCGACCTCATGATGCGCGAGGCCGGTTTCGGCTTTGCCGGCCTCGTGCAGGACAACAGCGAGGCTCAGGGGCGCTGGATCGCCGGATATGCACGCTGGGGCGGACAGGAGGTCGACGACGCGCAGGACAGCGATTTCCACACCCGCGGCTTCGTGCTGGGTCAGGGCCTCGGTTGGCAGGGCCTTTCGGCCTTTGTCGGCTACGTCCAGGGCCAGAGCGACATGGAGGACGGCGACCACTACGCCCGCATCCGCACTTATCTTTACGGTCTGGCCACCGAGGGCAGGCGCGGCAAGGTGGACTACGGCGCCACGCTCTTCAGCGGCGGCACGCACAACAAGGTGGCGGGCACTCGGACCGGCGGCGTCGACAACGACGGGCGGCTCTGGGGGCTCAGCCTGCGGGCCGGCGGTCCGGTCTGGGCAGGCACCGGCGCGGGCCCCATGCGCTTTGATCTGCAGACCGACTACCTGCGCCATGAAACCGAGGGCGGCGCCGTGGCCGACCTTCGGGCGGACACCGACCGCCGGGTCGCGCACGTCACGCGGCTGAAGGTGGAGCTTTCGATGCCGGTGGACACCGACTGGGGCACTCTCACGCCCTACGGATCGCTTGCCATCGAGCGGGGCGAAGGTGACGACATCGACATCGCCGTTTCCGGTGCGTCCACCAGCGTGCCCGCCACGGACCTGCTGGACCGCGAAGTGCTGACGGTGGGGGCGGAGATGACGCTACCCGCAGGCTTTGGCGGGCGGCTCGAAATCAGCCACGCCGCCGGTGAAACCGGCGCCGCCCTGGGCCTGACGAAACGGTTCTGAGGGGGGTCAGGCCGCCTCGACCGCCCTCTTCTGGCAGAGCCCGCCAAGGAAGCGCCCCGTCCACCAGTCGACATCCTGATCGCGGACGTTCTCCCAAAGCCGCGCGTGCCGCGCCTTGCGCTCGTCCAGCGGCATGGTCAGCGCGCGCTCCAGCGCCGCTGCCATCTCGTCAGCATCATAGGGATTGACCAGCAGCGCATCGGTAAGCTGCTCGGCCGCGCCGGCGAAATGCGACAGGATCAGCACGCCCGGATCCTCGGGATCCTGCGCGGCCACGAACTCCTTGGCGACAAGGTTCATCCCGTCCGCGAGCGGCGTCACCATGACGGCGTCCGCGCGGCGATAAAGCCCCGCAAGCTCGTCCCGGGGCAGCGACCGCCGCACGTAGCGGATCGGCGTCCAGTCGATCTCGCCATAATCGCCGTTGATCGAGCCCGCCGTGAGGTCAAGCTGCATCCGCATGTCCTTGTAGGCGTCCACGCCCTGCCGCGACGGCGGCGCCACCTGGAGCAGCGTTGCCGGCTCGTCGGTATTCGAGCGCCGGCCCAGATAGGCGCCGAAGCCTTCGAAGCGCTGCACCAGCCCCTTGGAGTAGTCGAGCCGGTCGACACCCAGCACAAGCTTCTGACCTTCGTGCATGAAAAGCCGCTTGCCGACCTTCGATGTCTCGGCCGTGGTGCGATAGCCTTCCGCATCGATCCCGATCGGGCAGGCCATGGGGCGACACCGCCGCCCGGCCACCGAGATCGTCCCGTCATTTTCGATGAAGCTCGGGCACTCGTGGCGGAAGAGGTTCTCGCACCGCTCCACGTCCGCCTCGGTCTGCAAGCCGAAGACATCGTAGGAGGCGACCCAGCTGCAGATGTTTTGCGCATCCGGCAGCGCCGGCACGTGCGAGGCCTCGGGGAAGGGAATGTGCAGGAAAAAGCCGATGCGGCTCTGCACGCCCCGCTCACGCAGCATCGCGGCCAGTGGCAGGAAGTGATAGTCCTGAACCCAGAGCGTATCATCCGGGCCGGCGAACTCGGCCACCATGTCCGCCACCCGCGCGTTCACGTCGAGATAGCCCTGCGCGTACCCGGGGCGCACCTGCATCAGGTCGGCGCGCCGGTGAAAGACCGGCCATAGCACGGCGTTCGAATAACCCAGGTAGTAGGTGTCGTACTCCTCCTGCGACAGATCGAAGGTGTAGCGGGTATAGGCGCCGTCCGCGATCTTGGTCAGCCCTTCGCGTGGGTGCTCAACTGGACCACCAGAGCTTCCGATCCAGATGCCTCCGCGGGCGTTCAGGCAGTCGTGCAGCGCCACCACCAGGCCGCCCGAAGGCTCTTCCTCGGTGGGGATGCGATTTGAGATGACGATCAGTCTTTGCTCGGCCATGCCTTGGATCCTTCTCCGCTGGTCCACATCCACAGGGCTGCGCGGAGTTCGGTCGGATCCTTTGCGCGAAGGGGTGCGCCGGTCTCTCCCGTTCCGACCTTGCAGGCCAGGTCCCCGTGGTCGAGAAGGTAACGCATCGCCACTTCGTCAGTTGCGTCATCACCGAACAGGATTGCCTTTTTGCAATCAAAGGGTTGACGCGATCTCAGCAGGCCGACGGCAATATCCTTGCCGATATCGTCCGGCCGGAGCTCCAGCGCCATCTTCGCGCGGTGAAGCTCCACCCCCGGGTGCGTGGCCGCGAGATCGGACATCCGGCTCACGAGCCGGGCCTCCAGATCGGGCACGCGACGGTAGTGCAGCACGACGCCGGTGGGCTTGCGCTCGGCGATGGTGCCCGGGTGCTGCCGGGCCAAAGCTTCGACCGCCCGGGTCAGCTGGCCGAGCGACTCGCTGCCCGCCAGCGGATGGGTCTCGAGCACTCCGTCGATGCGCTGCTCGGCCCCGTGACCGCCGATGATGACACCGTCAAAGCCAGGCAGGAATTCCTCGATCGCGCCAACGGACCGCCCCGAGACCAGCGCCAGCGCGCCGCCCGTGACCTCGGTCAGCCTGTCGAGAAGATCGGGAAGATCCTCCGGCACCGCGATCCCGTCCGGTGTCTCGGCGAGATCGACAAGCGTGCCGTCGAAATCCAGGAAAACCGCCGTCTCGCGGAGCGGCGGAAGGGCGGCGACGAGATCGCGGGCGCTCATCGGCGCCGCCCCGGGACGACGACCTCAGCGGCGGTCGTCATCCTCGTCGTCGTCATCGCTGTCGCCGGGCAGGTTGAAGAAGCTGTCGGCGTCGGTGTAGTCGCCGTCATCGCGGCTCGGCGTGGTATCCTCGTCCTCGCCCTCGTCGCGGGGATCGGAGAGCGAGAAGCTCTGCAGCCCCTCGATGGCCGAGGGAAGCCGCGGCTCGGGCTCCATCTCCAGGCTCTGCTCCGTGGACACCAGCTTGCGGCGCTCGTCATCAGTCATCACCTCTTCGCGCTTCTTGGCGGCCTTGGCCACCGCGGCGTCGAGCTCCGACTGCTTGCAAAGGCCCAGCGCCACCGGATCAATGGGCTGGATGTTCTGGATGTTCCAATGGGTCCGCTCGCGGATCGCCTGGATCGTCGGCTTGGTCGTGCCCACCAGTTTGGAGATCTGGCTGTCGGCCAGTTCGGGGTGGAACTTGACCAGCCAGAGGATCGACGCGGGGCGGTCCTGACGCTTGGAGAGCGGCGTGTAGCGCGGCCCGCGGCGCTTGTCCTCGTCGACGGCCGCCGGGTTGTGCTTGAGCTTCATCTTGTAGAGCGGATCCTTCTCCGCCTTGTCGATCTCGCCCTGGTCCAGCTGGTTGTTGCCGACAGGGTCGAAGCCCTTCACGCCGGTCGCGACGTCGCCATCGGCAATGCCCTGGATCTCCAGCTCGTGATAGCCGGTGAAATCGGCGATCTGCTTGAAGGTCAGCGTGGTGTTGTCCACCAGCCAGACGGCGGTCGCCTTGGGATGCAGCAGTTTGGCCATGTGCCTCTCTCCTTCGAGTCTCGTCATGGGCGCATCGGGCGCCGCGTGTCACATCGCCCGGGGCCGGTGGCGCGCGAGCGGGCAAATCTTCTTCCCGCGCCGGGCCTTTCGGGCCTCGGCGGTTCCGGACTGGTCCGGAACACGTCACCGTTGTCGGGAAACTGCCGCGCTATATAGTGCCCTACGGTTAAGGAAGAAAGAGCAAATGCGCTGGATCATCGCCCTGCTGCTGAGCGTCACCATGGCCCGGGCCGAGGGAGAGCGCCCCGGTGACTTCGATTACTACGTCCTCGCGCTCAGCTGGTCGCCAGCCTGGTGCGCCGCCGTGGGCGACGCCCGCGGCTCGCCGCAATGCGACCGCGACCTCGGCTGGGTGCTGCACGGGCTCTGGCCGCAGTATGAAAGCGGCTGGCCGTCAGAATGCCCGTCTGATTACCGGGGGCCGTCGGAAACGCTTGCTGGCCAGATGACCGACATCATGGGCGACCGGGGCGCCGTCCGCCACCAGTGGCGCCGCCACGGCACGTGCTCCGGCCTTGATGCACAGGCCTTCTTCGACCTGTCGCGGCGGGCCTATGACGGCGTCGCCCGCCCCCAGGTCCTGCGCGATCTCGACCGCAAGGTCACCCTGCCCGCCTCGGTCATCGAAGAGGCCTTCCTCGAGGCGAACCCCGACCTCGAACCCGACCAGATCACCATCACCTGCCGTGACGGCGGCATCCGCGAAGCGCGGATCTGCCTGACACGCGATCTGGAGCCCCGCACCTGCGGCGCCGACGTGATCCGCGACTGCACGCTGGACGACGCGCGTTTCCTGCCCATCGACCGCTGAGCCGTCAGACCACCGCGATCAGGATCAGGATCGACAGCGCCAGCAGCGCAATGCCGCCAAGCTCGCGCCGCGTGATGCGCTCCTTGAAGACCAGCACCGAGGCCGCCAGCGAAAAGACCAGCTCCACCTGTCCCAGCGCCTGAACCAGCGCGGCGGTCTGCAGCGTGAAGGCCGTGAACCACGACAGGCTGCCCGCCATGGAGCTCAGCCCCAGCCAGACCGCCACCCGGCGTGCGCCCCATGTCGCGGCAAGCTGCCCCGGCGCCCGCAGCGCAAGGTAGAGCCCCATCGCCAGCGCCTGCGACGTGGTCACGCAGACCAGCGTCACGCCCGCCCGGAGCAGCGCATCGTCGGTCGCCAGTTCGAGCGAGGCCGCGCGGTAGCCCACCGCCGAGATCGCGAAGAAGAAGCCCGAGGCAAGACCAAGCGCCACCGCCTTCGTCCCCAGCCTGCGCCAGAGCGTGCCTGCCGATCCCGGCGTCTCGGACAGCAGCAGCACGCCCACCAGCCCCACCACGATGGCCGCCCAGCCAGCCGCGCTGATCGCTTCGCCCAGCACCAGCAGCCCGAGGATCGCGGTCTGGATCACTTCGGTCTTCTTGAAGGTGATCCCAACAGCAAAGTTGCGCTCGGCGAAGAGCGCCACGACGCAGATCGTCGCCAGAATCTGCCCCAGCGCACCGGCCCAGGCCCAGCCCCAGAAGGGCCAGCTCAGCGCGGGCAGCGCCGATCCGGTGGCCAGCACGTAGCCACCCACCACAAGCGCCGCGAAAGGCGCGGCGTAGACGAAGCGCGCAAAGGTGCTGCCCGTGGGGCCAAGGCCCCCGAGGCTCAGCTTCTTGTGCAGGATGAACCGCAGCGTCTGGAAAAAGGCGGCGGAAAAGGTGGCAAGGATCCAGAATTCCATGCCCGCCGCTATGCGCCCCTATCCGCGCGGAGGAAAGAGCGGATGCGGCACCGGGTCCTTGGCGCGCCAGAAGTGCTGCCGAAAGATCTCGGCGTAGGACCGATATAGGTATCCCCGGTTCCGCGCCAGGTAGCGGTCCCGGTTCGCCCGGTAGACCTGCGGCAGCCGGTACCAGGGCACCGCCGCGTGCAGGTGGTGCACGACGTGCAGGTTGTTGTTGAGGAAGATCAGCGCCAGCGGCCCGCGATCCTCGATGATCACCGTGCGGCCGTCGATCTCGTCATGCGCCTGATGTTCGAGGAAAGTGCGGATCTTCAGCAGGCCGTGCGCCGCGTAGACGCAGATCGCCCAGGCCCAAAGCGGCATCGCGGCCAAGGCCGCCATCCACCAAAGGACCACAGCCACCGCTGGCACATGCAGCAGCCACGCCAGCCAGACCCGCCGGTCGCCGCGTGCCAGCGCCCGCAGATCGGGCAGCAGGAAGGCCACCGTGCCGATGGCGGGGCCGATCAGAAGGCGCCCTGCCAGCGTGTTGTTCGCCTTCAGCAGGACCCGCATCGGCAGCGACAGCCCCGTCCAGACGACGGGGTCGAGGTAGTTGCTCTCGGGATCGTCGTATGGATCGGTCAGCCGTGCATCCTGGTGGTGGGCAAGGTGCGTGTCCCGGAACCGCAGGTAAGGCACCGTCACCGCCAGCGCGGGAAAGACCAGCACCCCGTTCCAGAACCGCGAGCGAAAGGGATGGCCATGCAGCATCTCGTGACTCAGCGAGGAATGCAGCGCCGTCGCCACCACGACGGCAACCATTCCCAGCGGCAACCAGAGCTCCGCGAGCCATGTCGTGCCCAGCGCCCAGAGCAGATAGCAGCCTGCCAGCAGCACCAGCGTCGGCCATTCGAACCGCTCAGACATGACGCCCCCAGCGGATGCCGGCCCAGACACGCTCGTAAGCGAGATAGCACAGGAATCCGAGCACCGCGTTGATCGCCGCCATGCCGCCGCCCAGCGCCAGCGAGCCGGTGAAGACAAGTCCGACAAGGCTCATCGTCACCAGCCCCAGCAGGGTCCAGAGAGCGGATTTCAGAAGCGTGCGTGACCGGGAGTCCATGGATCCTCCTTCTTGAAGTCGGGGAGTTTTCGTTCCGCTCCACGCTATCGCCGCACTGCAGCGCCGGACATTCGGGAAATGATTAACAAAACACGACGTTGGTGATATAAATCACCACATGCCGCAGATTATCGATAAGCGCACACGCGCCCGGCTCTTTCGCGACCGCCTGACCCAGGCAATGGCCGACGCGGGCACGACCCAGTCCGCCCTTGCGCGCACGACCGGCATCGACCGCTCCACCGTCTCGCAGCTTCTCAAGGATGACGGCGCGCGCCTGCCCAACGCGCAGGTTGTCGGCGCCTGCGCGCAGGCGCTTGGCATCTCGTCGGACTGGCTTCTTGGCCTTTCGGACCGCCCCGAAAGCGCCTCGGACCTGCTGGCCAACTCGCTCACCCTGACTGAGGCGCCCCGCGCGCTCGTCGACGAACAGATCTTTGCCTGGTTCCGCGAGGCCGAGGGCTACAAGGTCCGGCACGTGCCCACGACCCTGCCCGACATGCTCAAGACGCGCGAGATGCTCGAATGGGAATACGGGCCGCACCTCGGCCGCACGACCGAGCAGGCGATCAACGCCTCAGAGGACCGGCTGAACTGGATGCGGGTATCGCGTTCGGACTTCGAGATTGCCATGCCGCTTTATGAACTCGACGGGCTGGCCGAGGGGGCGGGCTACTACGGCGGGCTCGATGCCGGGATCCGCGCCCGGCAGATCGAGACGCTGACCGAGCTGGCCGAGACGCTTTACCCCAGGCTACGCGTCTATCTGTTCGACGCCCGCCGGCTCTGGTCCGCGCCGATCACCATCTTCGGTCCGCTGCTGGCCGTGCTCTACGTGGGTCGCAACTACATGGCCTTCCGCGACACCGAACGGGTCACGGCGCTGACGGCCCACTTCGACCACCTCGTGAAAGAGGCGAGCATCTCGTCGCGCGCGCTTCCCGACCATCTCCGGGCGCTGCGCGCCAGGCTGAGGTGACGCAGTGCGGCAGGCCCCTTGCCATGGGGCCCGCGCTTCGCCAACACTCGCCCCAACCAAAGGGAGAGACGCCATGACCCGCACCCTCACGCTCGCCGCGGCCCTGCTTTGCGGCACCGCCCTGCACGCGCAGCAGACGGACCTGACCCTCGCGATCCAGCTCGAGCCGCCGCACCTCGACCCCACAAGCGCCGCCGCCGGGGCCATCGACAGCGTGCTTTATGCCAACGTCTTCGAAGGCCTGACGCGATTCACCGAAACCGGCGCCGTGGTGCCCGCGCTTGCCGAAAGCTGGGAAATTTCCGAGGACGGGCTGACCTACACCTTCCACCTGCAGGAGGGTGTGACCTTCCACGACGGCACCGAGATGACCGCCGAGGACGTCAAGTTCACGCTCGACCGCGCCCGCGGCGAGGACAGCCAGAACGCCCAGAAGGGTCTTTTCGCCGCCATCGAGACTGTGGAGGTAATCGACCCGCTCACAGTTGAGGTGACGCTGTCCCAGCCCGAGGGCACGTTCCTGTTCAACATGGCCTGGGGCGACGCCGTCATCGTGTCCGAGGACTCCATTGACGACATCAAGCAGACGCCCATCGGCACAGGACCCTTCCAGTTCTCAGAATGGGTGCAGGGCGACCGGATCGAGCTGACCCAATACGCCGACTACTGGGGCGCCAAGCCCGCCCTGACCGAGGCGACCTTCCGCTTCATCTCGGACCCCACTGCCGCTTTCGCCGCCATGATGGCGCAGGACATCGACGCCTTTGCCGGCTTCCCCGCGCCCGAGAACCTGCCGCTTTTCGAGGCCGATCCGCGATTCCAGGTGCTCGTCGGCTCGACCGAGGGCGAGACGATCCTCGCCATGAACAACGCCGAGCCGCCCTTCGACAATCCGAAGGTGCGCGAAGCCGTGGCCCATGCCATCGACCGCCAGCAGATCATCGACGGCGCCATGTTCGGCCTTGGCACACCCATCGGCACGCATTTCGCCCCGCACAACCCCGCCTACGTCGATCTGCTCGACCGGTCCAACTACGACCCGGAGCTGTCGCGGCAGTTGCTCGAGGAAGCGGGCATGGCTGACGGCTTCACCACCACGCTGAAACTGCCGCCGCCGTCCTACGCCCGCCGCGGCGGCGAGATCATCGCCGCCCAGCTGCGCGAGGTCGGGATCGAGACCGAGATCACCAACCTCGAATGGGCGCAGTGGCTGGAAGAGGTCTTCCGCGGCAGCGACTTCGGCCTGACCATCGTCAGCCATACCGAGCCGCTCGACATCGGCATCTACGCCCAGCCGGACTACTACTTCCACTACGACAACCCGGAATTTCAGACGCTGATGCAGGATCTCTCGGCGACGACAGACCCGCAGCAGCGGCTCGACATGCTGGCCGAGGCGCAGACCATCATCGCCGACGACCACGTCAACGCCTATCTCTTCCAGCTGGCCTACCCCACCGTGGCCGACGCACGCCTCGAAGGTCTCTGGCTGAACCAGCCGACGCAGGCCAACGACCTGACCGGCGTCAGCTGGAAGGAATGATTCACGCGCACGCCGCGTGAAGACCGTCGTGCCGCCGGCGACCAAGGCTGGCGGCACGATTTTTCTTGTGCGATATGCTGCAGATGGCGATCATTTCCCTCACCTCCATCCCACCCCGTTTTGCCGGCCTGCGTCCCGTGCTGGAGCAGCTGCAGCGCCAGACGGAAACCATCGACGAGATCCGTCTCTACATCCCGAAGCGCTACCGGCGCTTTCCGGACTACGACGGGCGACCACCCGACGTGCCGAAGGGGGTCAACGTCGTCCGGGTCGAAGACGACCTCGGCCCGGCCTCCAAGTTCCTGCACGCCGCCCGCGACCTCGAGGGCGAAGACGTGCAGATCCTCTTCTGCGACGATGACCGGATCTACTCGCGACACTGGGCGCGCGGGCTGCTGAGCGCGCAGCGTCAGCGGCCGGGGGACTGCGTCGCCTGCTACGGCGCTCACCTGCACGAGATCGTCCCGGGCACGCCCGTCGCCGGAGAAGGCCCCCGCGCGGTCGCTGGCCGGCATCTTCCCGATCCCGTCTTCCGGATGAAGCGCTACGCCCAGCGGCTCAAATGGTGGCGCCCGACACCCGTCGGAGACAAGGCCCAGCGCAGGTACGTTGTGCGCGCGGGCTATGCCGACATCGCCTTCGGCTACTCAGGCGTCGTGATCCGTCCGGAGTTCATAGGTCCGGATTTCGAGATCCCCGACGCTGTCTGGATGGTCGACGACATCCTTATCTCGGGGCACCTCGCTCGACACGGAATCGGCATCTGGCTGCCCAGACGCGTCGAACATTGCTCACGCAACACAACGGAAATGACCGACCCGCTGCGCGCCGCCAACTTCGAGGGCGACGACCGCGTGGCCTCGAACCGTCGGGCCATCGACTACTTCCGCGAAAGCTATGGCATCTGGCAGAATACGGCCCCATCGACCGGGGAAAGAGTCGGCCAAGAACCAGCGGACGCCGCAACCGATCCTTGACGCGGGGTACCCCGCTCGGGCATCACCAAGGGGTGAACGGTTCCGGGGGCACACACCCCGGAGGCAAGAGGGAATGTCGTGCGGCCCGCGGGCCAAATCGTCAGCTGCCCCCGCAACTGTAAGCGTCGAGCCGGGCTGAAGGCGCCACTGGGAAACCGGGAAGGCCAGCCAAACGGCGAAGACACGCGAGCCAGGAGACCTGCCGGTCACGGGAAACTTTCAGAGCCCTCGGGTGAGAGGGCAAGGAGAACGGAATGAACGCACCCGCAACCACCGCAGCCTCCGGCAGCAGCAGCCGCCCTCTTCTCGCGGCAGGCATCTTCGCAGCCATGGTCGGCGCCGCCATCGTCTTTGCGACCGGCTTCGTCCAGGCCGACACGCTGCACGACGCGGCCCACGACGTGCGTCACGCCACCGGCTTTCCCTGCCACTGACCCATGTTCAGCAGGATCCTGACCAGCGCGGTGCTCGCTGGTGCTGCAGCGGGGCTGATCGCCGCCCTTCTGCAGCTTATCTTCGTGCAGCCCGTGCTTTTGCACGCGGAGCTCTACGAAAGCGGTGAACTCGTGCACTTCGGTGCCGAAAGCGTGGCCTCTGCCCAGCAGGAGCTTGGCGGCATCAATCCGGTGCGCGACGGGCTCAGCATCGTCTTCACCATGCTGATCTATACCGGCTACGCGCTCGTGCTTGTGCCGCTCATGGCACTGGCCCAATCGCGCGGCGCGGCGCTGACCGCACGCCGCGGCCTCATCTGGGGCGTCGCGGGCTTCGTCGCCGTCCAGTTCGCGCCGGGCTTCTCGCTCGCACCCGAGGTGCCGGGTGTCGCCGCCGCCGATGTCGGCCTGCGCCAGATCTGGTGGATCGCAACCGTGCTTGCCGCCGGCGGCGCGCTCTGGCTGATCGCCTTCGGACAGGGTCTCGTCGCATGGGGCGCCGCAGCCGTGCTGCTTCTCGCGCCCCACCTCGTCGGCGCGCCCGAGCCCGCGGTCTTCACCGGCCCCGTTCCGACCGAGCTCGGCGCGCACTTCGCCGCCCGCGCCTATGGTGTCGGCATGGCGGCCTGGGCCATCCTCGGCGCGCTCGCCGCCTATCTCTGGGCTCGCGAAAGCGCCGAGATCCGCGCCTCGCAACCAGCCTGACCTATTTCGGGGCGCCTCAAGGCGCCCCGATCCAGACAGCGCCCCCCCCTAAGCACATCCGGGACCCTCTCATGGACCGCTCCATTCTCATGCTGCTCGTCGGGTTGATCTTCGGCGGCGGGCTCGGCTTTACCGTCGCGGCCGCCAACGGCATCACCCTCGACGGCCACGACCACGTCACCGACCACGGCCACGCCAGTGCCGCCGATGCCTCGCACGACCACGAAACGCCCCTCGACCTGCCGGCAGGCCCCGACGCGCCCACCCTCTCGGTCAAGGCGACACCGGACCCGTCTTCGGGCTGGAACCTGCACCTCGAGACCGGCAACTTCGCCTTCTCGCCCGAGCACGCCAGCACCGATCACGTCCCCGGTGAGGGCCACGCCCATGTCTACATCGACGGGGTCAAGCTCGGCCGATTCTACGGCCCCTGGCTGCACCTGCCCGCGCAGGAACCCGGCACCGAGGTCCGCGTGACGCTCAACGCCAACGATCACAGACCTCTCGCCGTCGGTGGTGACCGCGTCGAAGAGACCCTGCTGCTCGACTAGAGCGTCGGCACGCGGCCCTTCAGGCAGAATCGCAACCTGCCGCAAGGCCGCGCATCCACGATCCAGCCCTTGTCGGCGGCAAGATAGGTCTCCACCGTCGCCAGTATGTCCGCGACATCCCCCTCCGGATCGACGCCCATGAAGAAATACGTGGCCCGCCCGGCCCCCTGAAGCGCCAGCGCCACCGGCTCGGCGCAGCCGTTCATGCAGCCCGAGGGCTTCAGCTCCACCGGCAGCCCGGCCTCATCAAGAGCCGCACGCAGACGCTCCCAGCCCGGCCCGGGGCAATTGGCGCAGATGTGCAGGCGAACGGGATCACGCATGCATCGCCTCTAGCAAAGGCAGCGCGACCGCGCACGTCCAAAGCCGCGCCAGAGCCGGTGAAGATGCGCACGGGATAGATGAAAATTCCGCGAAATACCGCGCAGCGACCTTGCCCCTGCCGGACAACGGTGTAGCTCTGCCCGCGTGAGGGAGGAGAGAGCGCTAACGGGATCTCCTCCGGTCCCCCGGACAGAAAGCACGATCAGATGACCGATCAGACCGCAGAGATCGGCCAGCCCGCCGCGGGCACGGCCGACAAGGAAATCTCCGCGCGCGCGGTGCTCGTGGCCCTTGCCATGGGCGGCTTCGCCATCGGCACCACCGAATTCGCCGCCATGGCGCTTGTCCCGAACTTCGCCGCCGACCTCGGCGTCACCGAGGCCCGCGCCGCCGATGCCATCAGCGGCTATGCGCTCGGCGTCGTGGTCGGCGCACCGCTGCTCGCGGTGGGCGCGGCAAAGGTACGCAAGCGCCTGCTGCTGATCTGGCTGATGCTGGCCTTTGCCGTCTTCAACACGCTCTCGGCCCTCGCGCCAAGCTTCGGGCTCTTCGTCTTCTCGCGCTTCCTGTCGGGCCTGCCGCACGGCGCCTATTTCGGCGTGGCGGCGCTTGTCGCCGCCTCCGTCGTGCCAAGGCACAAGCGCGCCTCGGCCGTGGCCCGCGTCTTCGTCGGCCTCACCATCGCGACGACCATTGGCGTGCCGGCGGCGAGCCTGCTCAGCCAGTACATCGGCTGGCGCGCCGGCTTCGTGATCGTCGGCGCCCTCGCCCTCGCCACCGCCGTTGCGGTTTATCTCAAGGCGCCGCGCACGCCGGCCGATCCGAACGCCAACCCGATGCGCGAACTCGGCGCGCTCGGAAACCGTCAGGTGCTGCTGACGCTGCTGACCGGCGCCGTGGGCTTCGGCGGCTTCTTCGCCGTCTACACCTACATCGCCTCGACCGTGACCTCGACCCTCGGCGGCTCCGAGATGCAGGTCGCCCTGATGCTCATGGTGGCGGGGATCGGCATGACCATCGCCAACCTCGTGATGGGTGCCATGGCGGACAAGAGCCTGAACGCCACCGCCTTCTTCGCCTTCGGCGGCGGCGCGGTGGTGCTGGCGCTGTTCCCGGCCGCGGCCTACGGCGGACTCTGGACCATGGCACTGGCCGTCCTTTTCATGAGCATCCTCGGCGGTGTCTCGACGGTCATGCAGACGCGGCTCATGAACGTCGCGGGCGACGCCCAGCAACTGGCGGCGTCGATGCACCACGCCGCCTTCAACATGGCCAATGCCCTTGGCCCCTTCCTGGCCGCACGCGCCATCGCGGCGGGCTACGACTTTCCGGTCGCGGGCTACGTGGGCGCAGGCCTCAGCGTCGCCGGGTTTTTGCTTTATGCCGTCACGCTTTGGGACGCCCGCCGCAGCGGGATCGAGTAGCCCCGGCGCTGCCTTCGGGCACCACCTGCGGGCCAGCCGGCCCGCAGGCCGAAACCTGCTAGACCCTCCCCGCAAGCGCCCCTAACGTGGCGCCCATGCTGGCCTACTTCACCCGCCGTATGATCTCCCTGATCCTCAGCCTGGCCGTCGCCTCGCTGGTGATCTTCCTCGTGGTCGAGGTGGCCCCGGGCGATCCGGCCCGCTACATGCTGGGCATCAACGCCCGTCCCGACACAGTTGCCGCCCTGCGCGCCGAACTCGGGCTCGACGTGCCGAGGGCCGAACGCTACCTCGCCTGGATCGGCGGCATGCTGACGGGTGACTTCGGCACTTCCTACACCTATCGCGCGCCCGTTACCGAGATGATCGCCGACCGGCTTTGGGTCTCGCTGCCGCTTGCGCTCTATGCCCTCGCGCTCTCGACCTTGCTTGCCTTCCCCGCCGGCCTGCTCGCCGCCGCCAAGCGCGGCCGCGCGGGCGATTACGGCGTCATGGCCGGCACGCAGCTCGGCATCGCGATCCCGAACTTCTGGTTCGCCATGCTGCTGGTCCTGCTCTTCGCCATCAACCTCGGCTGGTTCAGCGCAGGTGGCTTCCCCGGCTGGGAAAACCCCGGGCTGGCCATCAAGTCGCTCACCCTGCCCGCCGTGGCGCTGGCGCTACCACAGGCGGCCATCCTCGCCCGCGTCCTGCGCTCGGCCCTGATCGAGATCACGGGCGAGGATTTCATGCGCACCGCGCGGGCCAAGGGGCTCACCCGGGGGCAGGCGCTCTGGCGCCACGGGCTGCGCAACGCGCTTATCCCGGTGCTGACCATCCTCGGGCTGCAGTTCTCCTTCCTGCTCGCCGGCGCCATCATCATCGAGCAGGTCTTCTTCCTCCCCGGCCTCGGCCGCCTCATCTTCCAGAGCATCTCGCAACGCGATCTCATCGTCGTGGAATCCGTCGTCATGCTGCTGGTCTTTGCCGTCATCATGGTGAACTTCCTGACCGATCTCGCCTATGCCATCGTCGATCCGCGCCTGAGGCACCGGGCATGAGCCGCACGCTGATAACCGGCGTCCTGCTGACGACGCTCGTCCTCGCGGCCGCGCTGCTGTCCTACGTCTGGACGCCCGCGGACCCCGAGGTCATGACCATCGCCGACCGGCTGCGGCCGCCGAATGCCGCGCATTGGCTCGGCACGGACCACTTCGGGCGCGACATCCTCACCCTCCTGATGATCGGCGCGCGCACCTCCATCGCCGTGGCGCTTGTCGCCGTGGGCATCGGCATCGCGCTCGGCGTGCCGCTGGGCCTCGCCGCCGCCGCCCGCCACGGCAGCCTGCTGGACGAGGTCATCAGCCGCGGCAACGACCTCGTCTTCGCCTTCCCGAGCCTCGTCATCGCGATCCTCATCACCGCGATCCTCGGCCCCGGCGCGCTCAACGCGATCCTCGCCATCGGCATCTTCAACATCCCCGTCTTCGCCCGCCTCACCCGCGGCGCGGCGCTCGGGCTCTGGAGCCGCGAGTTCATCCTCGCCGCCCGCGTCGCCGGCAAGGGCCGCGCCCGCATCAGCGCCGAACACATCCTGCCAAACATCGCCAACCTGCTGATCGTGCAGGGCACCATCCAGTTCTCGCTCGGCATCCTGGCCGAGGCGGGCCTCTCCTACGTCGGACTCGGCGCCCAGCCGCCCACGCCCTCCTGGGGCCGCATGCTGGCCGAGGCGCAGACCATGGTCGCCCTCGCACCGCATGTCGCCATCATCCCCGGCCTCGCCATCGTCTTCACCGTGCTGGGCCTCAACCTGCTCGGCGACGGACTGCGCGACACGCTCGATCCCCGCCTCAAGGTGCAGCGCCTGTGACCTCTTCCGACACCGCTCATTCTTCTCGCTCCAAATACCTCGGGGGGCGCGGGGGGCAGCGCCCACCGCACGGATCGGAGCGCGCAAGCGATCCGAAACCCCTGCTTCAGGCACGCGACCTGGCCGTCTCCATTGCGGGGCGCCCGGTGCTGCACGGGATCTCCTTCGACCTCGCCCCAGGCGAGATCCTCGCGCTCACCGGCGAATCCGGCTCGGGCAAAAGCATGACCGCGCTGGCTGTCATGGGCCTCCTGCCCGACCACGCCCGCGCCACCGGCAGCCTCACGATTGGCGATGGCGAGAACCTTCTCGCGCTGCCCGAAAAGACGCTCTGCACACTGCGCGGCCGCGAGATGGGCATGATCTTCCAGGAGCCGATGACCGCGCTGAACCCGGTCCAGACGATCGGCCGGCAGGTGTCCGAGACCATCCGCATCCACAAGGCCCTGCCCGCGCAGAAGGCCGAGGCCCGTGCCGCCGAGATGCTGGCCCGCGTCGGCCTGCCGCCCGACCGCGTGCCCCCCACGCGCTACCCGCACGAGCTCTCGGGCGGCCAGCGCCAGCGTGTCGGCATCGCCATGGCCATCGCCCTGCGGCCCCGTCTGCTCATCGCGGACGAGCCCACGACCGCGCTCGACGTGACCACGCAGGCGCAGATCCTCGACCTGCTCAAGGGCCTCGTGGCCGAAGAGGGCATGTCGCTGCTGATGATCACCCACGACCTCGCCGTCGTCTCCGACATGGCGGACCGCATCGCGGTCATGAACAAGGGCGAAATCGTCGAGGAGGCCCCCGCCGCGCAGCTCTTCCGCGAGATGCGCCATCCCTACGCCCGCACGCTCTTCGAGGCCTCGCAGCACCGCGCCGACCTGCCGCCGGAACAGCCGCGGACCGAGCCGCTGCTGAAGGTCGAAGGCGCCCGCCGGGCCTATGCCCTGCCGCGCAAGCGGCCCTTCACACCCCGCCCCACCTTCGAGGCGCTGAAGGGCGTGGACCTCACCCTGCACCGGGGCGAACGGCTCGGGCTCGTGGGTGAATCCGGCTGCGGCAAGTCCACGCTGACCCGCGCCATTCTCGGGCTCGAACCGCTGCAGGGCGGCACAATCACGGCCTTTGGCCAGGAAGTGTCGCCAGACATGCCCGCCGCGACGCGCGCCGGGCTGCAGGTGGTCTTCCAGGACCCCTACGGCAGCTTCAACCCGCGCCACCGCGTGCGCCGCCTTATCACCGAGCCCCTGCACCTGCTGTCCGATCCGCCGCAGGGCCGCGCCCGGGACGAGGCCGTGGCCGAGGCGCTCACCGCCGTGGGCCTGTCACCCGACGATGCCGACCGGCACATTCACGCCTTCTCGGGCGGCCAGCGCCAGCGCATCGCCATCGCCCGCGCGCTCATCCTGCGTCCCGAGGTGATCCTGTTTGACGAGGCGGTCTCGGCGCTCGACGTCCGCGTGCGCGCCCAGATCCTCGACCTCATCGCGGACCTCAGCCGCGATTACGGGCTTGCCTGGCTCTTCATCTCGCACGACCTGACCGTGGTCCGCTCGATCACCGACCGGGTGCTGGTCATGCAGGAGGGCCGCATCGTCGAGGAAGGGCCGACCGCGCAGGTCCTCGAGGCGCCCAGCCATCCCTACACCCGCAAACTCGTCGCGGCCGCGCCCCGCCTGCCCGAGATCGGCGAGGCCTCCACCTGAAAACGCGGCAAAAACCTTGCGCAGCGGTCAGGATTTCATCAGAATTTGAATAAAGACCGGGATAGACCGGTCACGGGCAGGCGCCACGGCGCCGACAGACGAGGCAGGTGGCAGAAGCCATGTCGAAATGGCCGATATTCCTGGCGCTGCTGGCACTGGCGGCGCTCGTCGCCGGGGCATTCGGTGCGCTTGCGAACCAGATCGGCTACTCCGTCGGGGCCAGCTACTTCCACGACATGAAGTTCATCGAAGCCGGCCTCTCCGAGGGGCTGCAGAACCGCATCGGCGCCTCGCTCGTCGGCCTGCGCGAAGGCAGCCGGCTCGGACTGCTGGTCAGCCTGCCCGCCTGCATCCTGGGGCTGGTGATGATCCGGTCCCGGCAGACCTATTTCTCCAGCGGTGTCTCGGCCATCGGCGTGGCGGTGGTCATCGCGCTCGCCTGTGCCATGGCGGGGCTGACCCTCGGAATGATCGCGCCCGCCTACACCGCCGACCGGCCGATCCCGGAAACGGTCACCGACACCGACAGCTTTCTGCGCGCGGCGATGATGCAGCAGGGGGCGTTCGTGGGCGCGCTGATCGCGGTGCCGGTCGCGCTCTGGGCCATGTGGCGCGGCGCGCAGAGCGACCCCGCCTGACGTGCCTCAGCCCAACTGGCTCTCGCCGTCGATCATCCGGCTCAGCGCATCGGCCGCCCCACGCAGTGTGCCAAGGCAGGCCACCGCGCGCTCGGCGTCGAACCGCTGGGTCGGCGCGTGGAAGGACAGCGTCGCCATCAGCCGCCCGCCCGCGTCCACCACAGGCACCGCCAGCGCCACCATGTCGGTCATGAATTCCTCGCGGTCGAGCGCGTAGCCCTGCCGCCGCACATCCGCGATCACCTCCGCCAGCGCCGCCCGGTCGGTGATCGTGTTGGGCGTCCACGCCTCCAGCGGCGTCGCGTCAAGATAGGCCCGCAGATGCGCCGGCGACAGCGAACTGAGGTACATCTTCCCGCTCGCCGTGCAGTAGAAGGGCACCCGCGTGCCGATCGGCAGCTGGATCCGCAGCGGCCACTCGGTCTCCACCCGCTCAAGGTAGATCATCGCGTCCCGCGCCGGCAGCGAGATGTTGCAGGTCTCGCCGATCTCACGGCTGAGGGTCTGCAGGATCGCCTGCCGCGCCGTCCGCACCCGCCGCGACGACAGGATGCCCCCCGCCATCGCCCGCAGCCGCGGACCGGGCGAAAACCCCCGGCCTTCGAGATCCGGCTGGATGAAACCCTCGTCCTCCAGCGTGGTGAAAAGCCGGTGGATCGTCGGCTTCGGCAGGCCCAGCGCCTCGTTGACGACGGTGGGGGTCACCGGCCCCTCGGCGCGCGCGATCTCCTCGATCACCATGAGCAGGCGCAGATTGGTGGGAATCGTGTCTGTCTTGCGGTCGTCCATCCCCCTTCCTAGCCCTGCGGCAAGAGAACTGTCGACCGCGCCGGCACTGGCGCCACCAGCATCCAGACCGCGATCAGGGTCCCGAGGTAGAGCATCGCGTAGAGCAGCAGGCGGACGTCGGGCACGCCCGTCGCCCCCGCCCCACAAGGAAGATCACCGCGAATTGCACAGGTTCCCTGCTATCCTGCGCCACCGGGGACAGGATCGAGACGAGGATGATGGTGACCGGAGCGAGCAGGTCCCGCCGGGAGGGCCCGACAGGGTTTGTGACATTCTCGCCGCCGCTTATAAAAATGAGACTTTTCGTATCAATAAGTGATGATCTAAGGATGCTGGCGCGCGAAAATTTTCCGAACGTTTGCTTCAGCACCCCGAGGTGGAGCTTAGATGCCTGAAATCACTGCAGACTGCATCACCGCCGACGCGGGCTTCGCCGATCCCGCCGCCCGGGTGGTCCTCCTCGAAGCGGGGGAGGCGACAGCCCCCCTGGCTCCACACCCCGGTCGGCGACTTCAAGACCATGCGCCACCTTTCCGTGGACTGGTGCTAAAAGACCGGGCGAGACCCCGGCCTCACCGGCCGACGTCGCTGGCCTGCGCGTGGCAGATTGTTCCATCATGGCCGAAATCGTGTCCGGAAACACAAACGCCCCCGCGATCATGGTCGGAGAGAACGCCGCCGACATGATCTTTGCGGACCGCAAGACACGGGCGCTGGCCGCCACGGCCTGACGCCTCCACAACAGGAAGGGAGCCACCACCATGAAAATGACCACCGAAGAAGCCTTCGTGAAGGTTCTGCAGCGCCACGGCATCCGTCATGCCTTCGGCATCATCGGGTCGGCCATGATGCCGATCTCGGACCTCTTCCCGAAGGCCGGCATTACCTT
>CAYNKL010000017.1:0-45115 GCA_964397775.1 uncultured Rhodobacterales bacterium
TTGCGCTCGACGCTTCCAGACGGCTGAGGCCCCATGTCCCAGCCCCTTTTATGCAGCAATGACCGCTTCCGCGGTGCTGAAGCGGGATCGGATTTGCAGCGAAGGTCTGGAGTCCGACCGTCGCGTCGATCATGCATTTTCCGGCGTGGATACCGGGCTGAATGTCCGCTTCTACAGAGCCAGGATTACCCTTGCGGCCGCGGCGAAGTCCGGAATCCGCCCTTGTTGTTTGTGACAGCTCGCAGGTGCGGCAAGGATTGAGCAAGTGCGGCGAAGGTCCGGAAGGTCCGCGGTGCGGTGGCTGCTCGCGAGGATTTCGCTGTGCGGCGCATGAACGGCAGGTTTCACAGCTGCGATGCGGCATGAAGATCTGCCGCACCGCAACAGAACTTTTTCTGCGAGCGCACGCAGCGAGAATTTGACACTTCCGGAATGGGCTCGAAGCCGACCCTCGCCGCGCGCTGCACGAACGACCGCTGTCGGCTTAGCGTAGGATTTCACACTCTCCCGCAAACGACCCGTGTCACGCGGAAATTTCCGGGCCAGGTGACGCTGCGATTTCCAGTGGCATCCTGCGTGAGGATCACGGTGATCCGGTCCCCGCGGATCATGTGCTCGGGAGGTGAGATCTCGACGTTGCCGCTGCAGATGATGTCAAAAATGTTGTTGCGCGACACATCGATGGGAACCGGCAGGCTGCCGTTCGCCGCGGTCTGGAATATGCTCTGCCGCTCGGGAAAACTGATCATCCCCTCTGCGGCAGACGAGTTGAAGGCCACGCGGTGGCGCCGCACGCCAGTCAGGAGAAGGCGGCCGCCATTGTCGGACTGGTTGCGCACATGCACGGCATGGGTGAGGTCGGAGCTGATGATCACCCCATCGATGTGACTTTCGCCTCCGGCAAGAAATACCGTGACTCCGGTGTCGACGTTGCCGTTGTTGCCCAAGACATAGATCCGCGACAGGTTGGCACTGTTCAGAAGCTTCATGCCGGCCATTGGCGAACCGCCACCATCTTCCCAAGCGTTTTCTACGTGAATCCCGACGTAGCAACCGCCGATCATGTTCTGTTCAAGGACCGCTTCCTGCCCTGCCAGAAGGAACGTGGTCCCGTAGCAGCGAATATCGGCGTTGTCCCTGCACAGCAGGTTGTGCCGTCCACCTCGCATGACGCCGCCACGCAGGGTTATCGATGAGACGTTTCCCGAGCTCGTGCCACCGGTATTGTCTTCACAGAGCATGCAATAGCTGCCCTCGGCGGTGGAGCTACAGGCAAAATAAGGCTCGGTAATGTTGCCCTCGAAAGCATTGTTGTGCAGCCAGAGACCGATAGTCGAGAAGCCCTCCAGCTTGGGCGAGACGAGGTTCCAGCCATAGAAGAAGCCCCGCGCAGCGTCGTGTGCATCTCCCCCTTCGATCTCAAGCAGGACGTCCTCAGAGCCTGAGCCGCGTATGTTCAGATTGATGAGATCGACCTTGCGCACGGTCCTGCGCGAGACGATCCGAAGGGCCGCGCCATTCCCAGCGGAAACGTTCGAAAGCAGTCGTCCTCCAGTCATGTCGATGCAGCCGCCTGCGGTGGTGTTGTTCGTAAATTCCACCTCCAACGGCGTGGAGAAAGTGTATTCCCCGCGAATGCGCAGTTGGCAGCTGCGGCCGGCTGCCATTTCAGACTTCCAGAGATCCAAGGCAGCCTGCAGGGGCCCGGAGGCATCCGAACCCTTCCGGGCGCCCAGGGCCACAATATCGATCACGCTGGGATCGGCCAGAAACAGCTGGATCCCGCCGGCCGTGACAAGGTTAGCATCCTGGGCACCTTCGGGAGCGACGCAGTAGGCGAAACCGCCGTCGTTCACCCGCACCAGTTGCCCCGGCCGGACCTGCTCGCGTCCGCGCCCCGGGGCATAGGAAAGGACATGATCCGCAAGCAGCTCGGAAACCGTCTCGAACCCCTTGAAGATCCCGTGTGCCTTCGGGACGTGCACGGGAATGGCGTCCGCATGGGCAACCTCGCGCCCCCAGGGATCAACGACCTGCAGACGGTAGTTTCCATTCACCACGTAGCACAGGTCGAACTGGCCGTTTTCATCCGCCACAAGGGGATTGGAACAGGAGACCGTGAGATGAGGGTCCTTGTAGAGCGGGGACATCACCTCCGTACCGGCCCAATAAACATGAGCCCTAGCATGTGGTACTGGCTGGGAACCGTAGTCGGGCAGTTGGCTCGCGTCGTTCGGGTTCAATATCCCCATGGGTTTCCGCTCCCTTGATGAGATCCGGCCGGCATCGGGGGCCGCCAGAAGTTCCCGGGGAAGATGGAAGGCAATGATTAGGGGAGGCTGTCACCGGCGTCCGCATGATTAACCGGCATCTTCGCCGCGATGCAGCATCCAGACCCAGCATGGCGTTGTGACCTCCTGGAACCTTCTCTATACACTGCAATCAGTGAGTTGCTTGGTGGATCCGGGGGTTTCGGGCCACGGGCGGACGCGAGTATTCGTGGCATTTCTGCGCCGCGGCGGAGGTTTCATGGAGCTACTAATTGCAGGAATCGACGGGGGCACCGCCGAGATATTCGATGCCTTCGACATGCCGTTCTGGCAGAAGCTGCGAGCGTCCGCCAAGCTTCTGGATGTAGAGGAGGACATCGTCCAGCGCGGGTGGGCGCGTATTCTCTCCGGCCAGGGTGCTGAGGAAAATGGCGGCCTCTACATGATGCCGAAGCTTGACGGGACCCGCGACTTCACGCCGAAATTCGGCTACAAGGAGATGAGCTCGGCCCCGGGTTTCGCGCCGATCTGGAAATTCGCGCAGGAGGCCGGCCAGTCCATCGGGCTGATGAACATCCCAACCACATCTCCCGCACAGGAGGTGGACGGATTCTATGTCGCAGGTGGCGGCGGCGGGATCTTCCAGGGCGGTCTTCCCGATGACGCGCTCTACCCTTCCAGCGCCCAGGAGATCCTCGAGCGAAACGGCTATATCTTCGACATCCGGCTCGGGGCCGAGGGCTTCCAGACGATCCCCGAGCTTTGCGACCGCCTCGAGAAGATGATGGTCGCCCGTACGGACAGTTTCATAGAACTGGCCAAGAAGCATGGCATCGGCTTCGGCTTCCTAGCCTACCGAGCGACGACCGTCCTGCTCTACCTCGCCATGTCCGAGATCGCCTTCGCGTCCGACGGCCCCTTGGGAAAGACGGACCGGGCCTCGTGGTCTCCGGAGTGGCTTCCCCATCTCGACCGGCATTTCCGCACGCTCGACCAGTGTCTCGAGCGGCTGTTCACCGAACTCTCCCCGAAGCATCACCTGATCGTCTCGGACCACAGCATGGTTCCGTGGACGCATAACGTCGATTTCAACGGGTTCCTCGCGGCCCAGGGGCTGAGCCGCTACGACCTTGGTCCGAAGGATCGCGCCCGCAATCTCATGCGTGTTGTCGCGCGCCCGCGCTTCCGCGCGCGCCTGTCCCGGACCCCTCTCTCGCGTATCCCGGGTATGCTTTCCAGCGACGGCGGACGGATTCGGCCTGACGCGCCGGCCTTTTCCGCGCCCTACGTGCACGGATTCTACATCAACGACGCGAAACGGTTCGGTGGCCCCATCGCGGAAGAGAACATCGAAGCCGAGGTGAACCGCCTGGTGGCTCTGTTCAACTGGGAAACCATGCAGGCGCAGATTCCCATGCGGGCGGCACCCTATCGTGCCAATTACGAGGGGGCCCCGAAGGCCGATCTCATGCCCGACATCAAGATACACCAGTCCGGTTTCGCCTTCCCGATCTGGCTGGGAGAAAACTGGTACGAGCCGAACCCCGATTTTGCTCCTGTCACCTCGATCCTCGGGGTGTCGGGGATGCATTCGGGGCAGAAGGGGGATCGCCCCGTCCTGATGGCCGATCAGGGGCTCGCGGATCTGGTCGAACCGGGCGATCCGATGGATCTGCGGCTTGCACACCTCCTGACGAAGCGGCTCTACGCTTCCTCCTCCAGCCAGTGACCGGATGATCGAAATGTCCCAGGACACCGTCGGCGCCTCGCCGCGTACCGCCTATGTCGCCACCCACCACTGGGTCCCGAATTTCGGAGCAAACCTCCAGGCGCTGGCCACGGCGCGGGCTCTCGGCAGGAAGGGGATCAATGTGCAGTTCGTCGATTTCCGCCCCGCGGACCTGATCGAGAAGTACGAAGGGATCATCCCGGCCGAGCAACTCGCGGCACACGAGGCCTTCGTGTCCGAGCACCTGCCGCTCTCGCCCCGGATCACCACGCAGGCGGAATTCGAGGAGATGATCCAGGAGGCTCCCCGGGATCTCTTCGTGACGGGCTCCGACGCGGTCTTCCGCCTGGATCCTTCCAGCCAACGCGCAGACTTGGTCTTTCCCAATCCTTACTGGCTCTGTGGCGCCGAGAAGCTTCCCGGTGCGCGCCTGGCCGCACTCAGCCCGAGCGCCATGGGCGCCGATTTCGGCCGTTTGCCGGAGACCACGCGTTCCGGCATCCGTGCCCAGCTGGAAAACTTCGGCCATGTCTCGGTACGCGATGCCTGGAGCGCAAAGCAGCTCCGTGCCAGCGGCTTCACCGGCCCCATGACCGAGGTTCCGGATCCCGTCTTCTCGCTCGGAGAGATGGTCTCGAAGATGCGGGAGGAGCGCCCCGGCGGGCGTCCCTACATCCTCGTCTGCCCGCCCCGAAAAACGGACTCAGGATGGGCTGCCGCCTTCACCGAACTGGCCGACGCAGCAGGGTATGACACGGTTTCCCTGCCATTGCCCGAAGGACATACGCACGCGGGAACCACGCACCAACCCGGTTTCCCGCTCCCCCCGCTCGACTGGATGCGACTGATCGCCGGCGCCGAGGGCTATGTCGGCGTACGCTTCCACCCGGTGGTGGTCTCGCTCTTGGCAGGAATTCCGGTCGTGGCCTTCGACATGTACCATTCGCATCCTCTCCAGCGCCATCGCTCCAAGACCTGGTTGCTCCTGCGCGAGGTCGGCATGCAGCGCCATGCGCACAGCATCCGGACACATCGCTTCCTGACCCCCAAGCGTGTCCTGCGCCTGCTCGAACGCCAGCGCGCCGGCCTCGGAGCACGCAAGGCCCGTGTCGACGCCTTGCAGCGCCGCTACCAGGACTACGTGGATCTGTTCACGGCACCGACGGCCACCGGGGCGGCATCCTGATCCCGGTACACGCGGAGGTTTCCTGATGCCTGGCAAGATTCCGGTCAGCTGTGTCATCACCAACTTCAACGGACGAGGCCTGATCGAGGGGGCCATCGCTTCGGTCCTGCGCCAGAGCGTCGAGGTCGCCGAGATCATCGTGGCCGATGATGCCTCCACCGACGGCTCGCAGAAATGGCTGCAGGCCGTGGCCGAGAGATACCCGCAGGTGCGCCCTGTCCTGCGCCAAGCCAACGTCGGGGTGGCGGCCAACCGTGACCTTGCCATGCGTGAGGCGAACCAGCCATTTGTCACGCATTTCGACGGGGATGATCTGATCGGCCCCGGCAAGATTGAGTCTGAATGGGATGCACTGGAAGAACGCGAGGATGCCGTTGCTTTCAGCCGTATCGCTTGGTTGCACCTGGTTCGGCCCTGGCGCTCGTCGGTTCTGGATCCCGCGCCCACCGTGGCCGGATCGGCTCCGGACGCGGTGGGTCGCCTGGTGGCGCGGCACGGCCCGATACCTCGTGACATGCTGATGTCGAAATCCCTGTACGAGAAAGCCGGCGGGCTCGAACACGGCCTCAACCTCTACGAGGACTGGCAGTTCAAGCTGCGTCTGGCAGCCGCCGCCCCGACTTGGTGCCCCACCCGTGAGATCGGCACGCTCTACATGCAGCGTGGCGAGAGCCTGTCCAAGGTGCGCCGCGAACGCCTGGCCGAAGCCCAGGCCCAAGTGGCCCTTTCGCAGCTCGACATGCTCTTGGACTGTCTCGGAGAAGACCGGTTGGGTCGGATGCTCACGGCGCGTTTTGGTCCCGGGTTGGAAGGGATCGTCCCCGCAGAACGCCGCAGCGCAGTACTAGACCGGTTTCCCGGGTTCGCCGATGCAGTTCCAGCCCAAGCCGAGGCGATCCGGCGGCGGCGGAACAAGCTCTCCCTGCTGAGCGCCCTGCCACTCATCGCGAAGGGGACTGCCGCCCGGCGGGCCGCAGCGGGGCTGTTACCCCCCTGGTCCGACTGACGACGGGGTGGGACCGTTCAGGTGCCTTGGCGCTTGCGCCGCAGCATCGAGGCAAGCCCCCTGAACTCGGTGACCAGCGCATTGCTCAACAAGAAGAGCGACAGTCCGTATACGGCGATTCCCGCCATCGCCGGCAAGACCAGCCGAAGCAGCGCAGTGACTTGACCGTCTAGAAGCACGAGCACGACTTCCGCCACAACGATCATAGCGAGGGTGGCAAGGACCGGGCCGGCCAGCCGCCGTAGGTAGTCGGCAGCAGGGACCTCGAGCAAACGCAGTAAGAAAACCAGCGGGAGGGGTTCGACGATCACGCCGCGCAGAAAGAAGGCCCCCGCGGCCCAGACCAGGCCCAGAGGCGTGAGAAAGACGAAAAGCAGCGTTCCGACCGTCGCCCGAAGAACCGAGAAGGTCAGGCGCGCGCCGGGCCGGCCCCGAGAGACCATTGAAGAGGAATTGAGGTAGTTCAGAGCGGTCAGGACCCCCGCGCCACATAGGAAGATGACAAGCGGCGTGATCTCGAGCCAGCGCTCCCCGAGAAGAAGCCTGACCAAGGGCTCGCGCAGTACGGCCGTGAGTGCGAAAGCCGGCAGTACAAACGCCACCGAGAGCGTCGAGATCCTGAGGAATATCTCCGCGAACCGTTCCGGGGCTTCCCGGTTCACGCGGGAGAGCACCGGCAGCGAAACCTTCGAGAGGGTCACTCCGACCACCTGCAGGAGAAGGTTGAGGACCCGCATGGCCATCGAGAAGAGGCCGAGCGCCTCGACGCCGAGGAAGATCCCGACGAAAAGCTTGGGGCCCTCCCGTGTGTATTGCGTCAGCACGTCCGCTCCACAGATTGGCGCGGAAAAGCTCAGCATCTCACGGGCACCGGATCGATCGAAGGCCAGCCGGATCGGCCAGCCGAGCAAGGCGACGCTCAGCGCGAAAGTCAGGACCGATCCGAGTACGACCTGCGTGATCAGCCCCCAGACCCCGAACCCATAAATGACAAGCGGTGTGGCAACGAGGCCTGAAAGGGCATTGGCCGTCAGCGTGCGTCGGGCAAGTGCCTTCATGTTCAACTCACGACGCAGGACGCCGGTCAGCAGCGCTGAAGCTGTGTTGAAGACCAGCCCGATCACGAGCAACGGCACGTACCGGGCGATCTCGGGTTCGCCGAACAGCGCAGCCACCTGTGGGGCAAAGGCCACCATGAGGATACCGAGAGGCACAGTCAGGCTCATGCCGAGCCAGAAGGCGGTGCTCAGCGTTCGGGGGCCCAGCTCGTGGCGCTGCACGATGGCCGTGTTCAGCCCGAAGACCGCCAGCTGCTGTGCGAAGGTCATCATCAGCAGGGCGGCAGCGAAGATCCCAAATTCTGCGGAGGAGAGGAACCGGGCAAAGACCAGCATGAAGATCGTGCCCAGGCCATGGGCTCCGACCTGTTCCACCGACGCCCAGAGAATGGCGGTCAGAGTACGCTTCTTGTGACCTTTCGCCTGTTTCCCGATGTCAGTTGACATAGTACTTCGAGCCATAGGCGGCATAGGCGCCGTACTTGTGGCCGTAGCCGTAGCGCTTCATGCCCTTCGGGTTGATCTGGTTGAGGACCGTTCCGCTGACCGGTCGTCCGACGCTTTCGAACATCCGCATCGCTTCCGAGACCTGCCCTTTCAGGGTTTGATCCCAGCGAACCACGAACAGCACACAATCGACATGCTGGGCGATGATCCGGGCATCCGGCACGACCAAGACCGGCGGTGTGTCGATGATGATCTGGTCGTATTTCTCCCGCGCGTCTCTCAGCAACTCGGCAAAACTCTGGGAGGCAAAGAGATCGGCCGGGTTGGTTCCGCTCTTTTCCGCGCGCAGCACGTCCGCCCCGACCTCTGGCATGTGGGTGACGGCTTCCGACAGGGAGCGCTCGCCCGTTATGATGGATATCAAGCCCACTTCGTCGGAGTCGCCCTGCGTGTACTGGCTGAAGATCCTGCGCCGGATATCACCTTCGATGATCAGGCAGCGCCGGCCCATGCCGCTGAAATTCTGCGTCAGCGCCATAGCCAGAGTGGTCTTGCCTTCACCCGGCAGCGAGGAGGTCGTCATGATGACCTGAGGGGGGGTATCCACGTTGGAGAGCAGGACCGAGGTACGCAGGTTGCGCACGGCCTCCGCCGCGGCCGAGGCTGGTTTCTCCGCCAAATAGCGGATAGCGTCCTTGCGGCGGCGTGCCGGAAGGAGAGGGACCTGGCCCATGACCGGGTATCCTGTGTCCTTTTCGAGGCTCTGTGGCTCGCGGTAGACGTTGTTTCGGGCCTCCAGGAATAGAACGAGGACGCTGCCGCCGATCCCGCCCAGCATCAGGCAGACCGCGAAGATCAGGGCCTTGTTCGGGGAGGAGGCTCCTCCAGGGATTACCGCCTCCGACAGGCTCCGGCTGTCTGCCTGCTGGATACCCTGCTGGGCCGAGGTCTCCTTGAGGCGTGACAAGAAGTACTCATAGAGCAGACGCACGGCCTCTGCCTCCCGCGTCAGCTGCTGCAGCCTGATGAAGTCGTCGCTCTGCCGGTCGATCTGCGCCTCGAGCTCGGTTTCGCTGTTAAGCAAGGCGGTCAGCTGGTTCTCGGCCCGCTGGAGTTCTTGACGGGTGCGGATCTCGACCTGCTGCAGGCGGGTCTCGAAAGCCTGCGCGATCTGCGGTTCCTCAAGCCTCGGCAGGTACTGTTCGAGCTGCGAATCTCCTGTCGCCTCGGCCTGCTCCTGCGGTGTTCCGGCCGCTTCGAGGGCGGCCAGTCTCGCAGCCGCCTGATCGCGCCGAGCCTCCGTCGCTTCAGCCCGGTCCCGCAGGTCCTTGAGCTGGCGCTCGAGGCCGATGAGAGCTTCGCGACTAACGAGATCGATGTTGGAGCGGAATTCCTTGACCGCGGCCTCTGCCTCCTCGAGATCGACTTGGAGCTCGGACACACGGTCGGTCAGCCAGACCGTCGCCTTCTCGGTTGCCTCGAATTTCGCTTCCAACTGGTCCTGAATGTAGAGATCGACGATCGTGTCGGCGATCGCCGCGGATTTCCGAGGGTTTGTGGTCTCCACGTTGATCCTGAAGACCAGGCTCAGCGGAATGTTCCGTACCTCCGTCGCGCTCAGAAGAAGGCTAGTCGCGGTGTCGCGCGCCGAGCGATCTTCCGTGGCCTCGGACACGGCTGTAGAGGCGGGGGAGTGCGGCTCCTGGGAGAGAACCGACCGGACCAAACTCTTCACCTGACCGGTGACCTGCTGCAGCATCGATCGCTCGCGCAGCTGCGGGTTGAACTCAGGATCCGAGGTCAGATCCAGCCTGTCCACCACCTTCCCCATCAGGTTCCGGCTCTGCAGGACCTCGACTTCCGTGTTGACGACCGAGGAATCCGCGGAAAGCCCGCCGACGACGCTGTTCAGATCGACCACCTGTTCCTCGCGGCTGTTCAGCGCGACCACGGCAGAGGCGGTATAGCGGGGGGTGGCAACCTCGTAGGCGTAGTAGATGCCGATTATCAGCATCACGATGGCGGAGAGCAGGATGATCCACTTCCCGCGCCACAAGGCTCCGAGGATAGCGCCAACGTCAAGCGCGCTTGCGCCATCTTCGCGAGGCAGGGACCGCATACCCAGGGAGGAGGAGACCTGAGAGTTCGGAAAGGAAGAATTCATGTACGCTGTCCTCGCAGTGTACCCCAAAGCGTCGCGCTTACATGCTTTCGGCGCAAGCCTCTAGACCTCAGCTCCAGCCCGAGGGGATAGAAATTGTTCATGGCTCTGGGGGGATGGCAAAACTCCGCTCATCCACCTCCTATGAGCCTCCCCGGCAAAGTTCAAGCAAAGCATATGCCCGTGGCCCCCAGGAAAAACGTTCCTTTGCATGCTCCAGGGCCTGCGTACTCATGGCCTTCAACACATGCTCATCTCCGATGAGCTCGCAAATGCGTGTCATTGCTTCTTCCGGATCATCTACCGCAACATAGTGGGACCCGGGGGTCAGTCCGCTGCCGGCCATTGCGTGAGGATAGGCAACGATCGCCAGGCGACTGAAGATGTAATCCAGGATCTTGAGCTTGAAGCCGCCGCCAAGATCTTCAAGGACAAGAGCCATGCGGGCCTCCGCGACCACATCCTCAAGGGACCCGAATTCCCCGGTGAATTCGACATCTGGATAGGCTGCGCGGTAGGTTTCTACGCGTCCCGGCGCCATACGGCCTGCGATGCGCAGCCTGAAACCGGCGCCTTGCCCCCCTGCCCGCTCATAGGCCGCAAGGATCGTATCGAGATTGCGCAGTTTCGCGTTCCACTCGAAGGACCCGACAATCACCGCCAGTGCCTCGGTTGTCCCGGCCATATCCTCCGACACCTCGGCGGGTTTCCCGCTGTAACCCGGTGACAGCTCTATGACGGGCTTGCCCGGTGCGAGGTCGCGGTACCGAGCGGCATCCTCCGAAGTGATTGCCGTGATCCCGTCTGCCCGCTCGAGCAAGGCGAGCTCCATGCGTCGGTATTTTTCTGCGTCCCGGCGCTGAATCTGGCGCAAGCCGGGACGGGTGACCCCGGACGCGATCCTCGGGCGGATGTCTATGTCGACGTTGTGCGAGACGTAGATGATCGGCAGGCCGCGGCTGGCAACGATCTCCGCCGCCGGGGCGGTGCAGGATTCGCTCAGGACGACGGCATCGAAAGACTGCGCATCCAGCAACGCTCCCAGCTCGCGGCGTGCCTCGCGGGACATCGCCCGCTCAGCCGCGCGCGGCCAAGGACCGAAGATAGACCGCAGGTCGCCAATCCGGCCTTGCGTCCCTTGGACACCTCTCCAGACCACATCCTTTTCCGGCGCAGGGCTGGCGGATAGCCCCGAACCACAGAAAACCGTGATATTTGCGTCCGGCTGCATGGCTACGGCACTGATCAGGTCCGCGTTGAAACGCAGGTCCCCCGCATAGGGCGGATAGGGGTAGGTGCGCACGACGAAGAGCAGATTCATCCGAAGCATCCTTCCAGAATTGTCTGTGTGAAGACATCGGGACTGTGTGCCTTCAGGAAGGTGTCATTGCGCTTCCGGGGCGAGGCTCTCTCAAGTGCTGCCGCAAGCGCCGCCGCATCTGTGGTGTCCACGGCCGTACCCAGGCCGTGTCGCTCCACCTGGTAGCCGATCAGCCCTGTACGCTGCGCGATCAGCGGCTTGCCTGCCGCAGCGGCCCAGAAGACCACTCCCGAGGACCCCACGTGGTTTTGGTAGGGTGCCAGTACCACGTCGCAATCCACCACCTCCTGTGCCAGCTCGCTATCCGAGACAAAGCGATCAACGAGTTCGATCGCAACCTCCGGATAGGCGGCTCGGGCCGCTTCCAGTCGTGCTCCGAAGGACTCGCGATCAGGGCTGTCCACGCGCCCCACGAAACGCAGTGCAAGCCGCGACCTCTGTTCCGAAGAAAGGTGAGACAAGGCTTCAAGCAGTACGAAGATGCCTTTGCGCTCCGCCAGCGCACCGAACAACAGCAGCACCCGGCGACCATCCGCGCGCGGGCATGGTGTCCGATTCTCCAGCAAAGATAGGTCAGGTGACGGATCGGGAAGGAAGGTCAGAAGACCCGCCATGCGGGATACCGCAGAGCGAGGTGCGCGTTCATCAAGCGTGAAGAGCTTCCGCAAGGCCGGGCGCTGTGCTCCGATGTAGCTCCCCCAACGTCGCCCGGTGTCGAGCCCACGTCGCAGTCCCGCCGGATAGTTGTGCCCGTTGGGTGGCCGGAAAATGATCCCTGAGACCTGTCCCGGGACGGGGCGCCGGTCCAGCAGTGCTCCGTAGATCGCATGATCGAAAAAGGGGAGAAAGAGCTGTCCACCACTGGTGCCGAGGCAATCCCGGGCGGCTTCCCATTGCGCGCGGCCCCGTTTCAGAAGATCCGGTTGTGTGAGCTCCCTCAATTGATCCGGTGGCAGGATCTCGAGTTCCAGCCCGGTCGCGGCCACGGTTTCTTCCAGCCGTTTGGCCATCTCCGGGCCAGTGACCAGCCGCACCTGGTCGACCCTGGGGTCAGCAGCCGCCCCTCGAAGAGTCATCTGGGCCCAGAATGCGCAATGGCCGTCGGTCAACGGCTCAAGATAGGTCAGGCAGGTCATGCGGGAAAACTCTCTTCCAACGCAGCCGTCGCCACCGGCCTGATGGCATCCGTCCGGTATGGACAGCCGGGAAAGAGATCCAGTACCGCCTGCGCCCGAGCGAGGTCTTCGGGAGAAACCTTTTCGCGCCAGCGCCCCACCAAAGCCTGAGCATCGCCCGCGCGGATCGCCGCGGCGCCTTCGCTGTCGCTCAACCCGCGCACCGAATTCGAGGCATTGCCGAACATTGCGCGCATCCGTGGCGTAGGTTCGATGTCGCAGAGCTCCGCCAGCCGGTTGAGAGTGCCGTCCGGATCAAGAACCATGTCTTCGTAGAAGATTGCCGGCACGCCGGAAGCCAGATCAGGAAACAGCGGCATGTTCTCGAGACACCAGCAGAGCACGTAGCGCTCCAACTCGGAACCCTCGGCCTGTAGTCTGTCTACCTCGAGACGCAGCTCGGCACTCAGTAGATCCTCGCAGAGCGGCCGGTTGCGGAGGAACAGATCCAGCTTGTCCCCCCACTTGTTGCGCGCGCAGGACAGGGCCTGGGGCACCGGGTGGCGGAAATAGAGGATCGGCATGAAGCCCGCTTCCTCGAGCAATGGCCGCAGATATGAGGCAGCCGTGGTTTTCAGCAACAGCCGGTTGCTGCGCCAGTGGAAGTCCCCGCGCCAAAAACGCCAGGGTTCCTGCACATGCAGGCGCCCTTCGCGCATGTCAGTCATATAGCGCAAAAGACGCGCGCGCATGGCCGCGTCAGGCGCGACAAAGATCCCCCCGGCAGGCCACCCGAGATGGCGCATCTGCGCTGCCGTTGCCGTAGGCGGAGCGAAAGGCTGGTCGGAGGACTTGAGGCCCGGTGCATGCCCCAGAACCTGCATCAGCAGCGTGGAGCCGCTGCGCCGGGACCCGATCAGGGCGATGTCCTGCTTTTTGCCCGGCCTATGAGTATTGAGTGTTTCGCTGATGGCCTGCCGCATGGCTTGGCGCAGCAGAAGGGGAGTGTCGATCCACATGCCTCGGGTCTCCGTGTCAGGCCGGCTCGGCATGAAGGTCGGCGTAATGGCGTGCCAAGGTCGCACCGGCCCCTTCGGTCACTGCCGAGATCTGCTCGGGGGGCAGACTGGAGCGCCAGGAAAAGGCGAGCGCCTGCGCATCTCGAGACATGTTGTGCAACTGCCGGCCCGACATCTCGCCGGTCCCGCCCGAGGTGGATTTCGAAAGAAAGTCGCGCGCCGCCCCCGTGACCGGAATATCGAGATGTTCCAGCAAGGCGCCTCCCTCCTCAATCGGCGAAAGGCAGAGATCTTCGTGCCGCATCAGCAGCAAGCTTTCGGGAGCCCGGGCCAGCTGTTGCTCCACTTCCTCGTACATGGCGGACCAGAAGCACCCCAAGGCATAAGCGAACTGGAGATCGGGGTCCTCGTGGCGCCGGGGCCAGCTCTTCCCATCCAACTCGGGCACCGGCCACTCCATGCGGCGCAGTGAGTGCACAAGGGCAGCAGGATGTCGGATCAGAATCGCCGCCTTGGCGGAGTGGCGCTCGGCCAGATCCGCGCAGAGACGGATAAGAAAGGGATCCTTCAGAAGCACCAGCGGATTGCTGCTTCGCAGCGCCCGCGACAGATCCCGGTCATAGTGGCTTCCCAGGATTTGCCGTGCGGTTCCCCTCAACAGCCCGTCGGAAGGCCGGCGGCGCCGAAAGCCGCAGCGGCCTGCCATCATCTGAGCGATCAGAGCTGAAGTTTCTTCGACCCTGTCCGGACCAGGGTACCAGCACGGCACGCCTTTCAAGCCCGATCCCAGATTGAAGGGCTCATGCACCACGCAATCCGGCATCGCCAAAGATGCGGCCTCCCCCATCCAGGTGGTGCCCGACCGGTGCATCCCGGTAACAATGCGCACGGCCTTGGGAGCTTCAGCCATGGGAACTCTGCACCGGCGCCAAACCGCAGATGATCTCAACCACGGGCATAGACGTCCTCGTAGCGCACGATGTCGTCCTCGCCCACGTAGGTGCCGGTCTGCACCTCGATCAGCACCATGGGCACCTTGCCCGGGTTCTCCATTCGGTGGACGCAGCCGAGCGGCAGGTAGACGCTCTCGTTCTCGGTCACGAGCTTCACCTCGTCGTCGACGGTGACCCGCGCGGTGCCCTCGACCACGATCCAGTGCTCGGAGCGGTGGAAGTGCGACTGCAGGCTGAGCGCGGCGCCGGGATGTACGAGGATGCGCTTCACCTGGAAGCGGCCGCCCACGACGAGGCTTTCGAACCAGCCCCAGGGACGGTGATCCTTGGGGAAGGCCGTGGCCTGCGGCGACTGCTTTTCCTTCAGCGCGGCGACCGCCTTCTTCACATCCTGGGCGCGGCTCATGTCGGCCACGAGCACGGCATCGTTCATCGCCACGGCCATGATGTTCTCGAGCCCGATGCCCACGACCTCGAGCCGCTCGCTTTCCGAGCGCAGCAGCGTGTTGCGGCAGTCGATCGCCGTGGCGTGCTCGGAGACAACCACTCCGTCAGCGTCCGGGCCGCTTTCGCGCCAGACGGCATCCCAGCCGCCGAGATCCGACCAGCCGGAATCGAACGGCACGACCGAAAGGTTCGTGGCCTTTTCCATCACCGCATAGTCGATCGAGATGTCCTCGGCCCCGGACCATGCGCCGGGTGCAAGGCGCAGGAAGCCGAGATCCGTCTTGGCCTCGTCGAGGCTGGCCTGCACCGGCCCCATGAGCTTGGGGGCATGTGTCTGGAAGGCCTCGATGACCTGCTTGGCGCGGAACAGGAAGATGCCCGCGTTCCAGAGGTAGGTTCCGGCTTCGACCATCTCGGCGGCGCGGGTGGCGTCGGGCTTTTCGACGAAACGCGCAAGCGCCACCGGGGCGCCATCGCCCTCGGGCGGGCCTGCCAGTTCCAGATAGCCATAGGCGGTCTCGGGGTGGGTGGGCGTGATGCCGAAGGTGACGAGATCGCCCTTCTCCAGCGCGCTCAGCCCGCGGGCGACCGCCGCATGGAACGCATCAGCATCCGGCACAACGTGGTCGGAGGGCGCAACCAGAAGGATAGCCTCGGGGTCGGTGGCCGCGACGTGGAGCGCGGCGGCAAGGATGGCGGGGGCGGTGTTGCGGCCCTCGGGTTCGATCAGGATCGGGCCGGGATCGATGCCGACAGCCTGCAGCTGCTCGGTCACGATGAAGCGGAAATCAGCGTTGGTCAGCACCATCGGGCTGGTGAAGGACAGCCCCTCCCCCTGCCCCGAGAGCCGCTTCGCCGAGGCCTGGAACAGTGTCTCTTCTCCCATGAGGGGGACGAACTGCTTGGGGTAGCTCTTGCGCGAAAGCGGCCAAAGCCGCGTGCCCGATCCGCCACAGAGAAGGACGGGGGTGATCGTCGTCAAAGCCATGGTGCAGTACTCGCCATCTGAAAATCATCTTAGCTTCTGTTAACAGGGATCATCTTCGACTCAAGCTGTTCCTGTCCCTCTCGAGGGATGGGTGAGCCCGTTATGCCGCAATGCGGCAAAAAACAGCGCACACAACTCATGGTTGATAAAACCCGCGCGAATTTCTCTACCGAGGAAGCGCCGCTCGGGCTTCCTAGCGCTTCGTCCGGACTCGCACGAAGCCCAGGAAAGCCCCGTCGGCCGAGCGCAGCCGTGGCCGACCCGATCCCGCCCAGAAGGCCCGCCATTCGGCCTCGAGCGCATAGATATCGGCCCCGGGCATCAGGCGACGCGCCTCTTCCAGCGCCGCGGGCGAGACCGGCGGCGCATCCGTCCCCGCGTCCTCGGTCTTCCGGCGTCGGGTGAAGCGGATCATGTCCCCCTCCTCCTCTGCCATGTGGTAGTCGGGCAGGTGGTCGCTCGCGATCATGTCGCGCAGCATCTTGCGGAAGACCCGCCGCGGCGAGGCCGAGCCGGACTTCTTCAGCAGCGTCTCGACCGATATCCGCCAGGACGACTGCCGGCCGCAGTGCTTGCGGGCCAGCTCGTAGATCCGCCGCTCCAGCGGCTTGCGCAGGCGGAAGTAGTCCCGGCTGAGCGTCAGCACCGATTTCGCCAGGACCGCGCGATAGAGCCAGTCCGAGAGCGTCACCGAGACCGACATCATCCGTCCGCCCCGCGACCGGCGGGTGATCTCCCAGCGTTCGATCAGGCCGAAGCCGGTGGTGGTCTCGGTATCGCCGGTGGCGATGTTGGTGGTGATGCGGGTGCCCGCCAGCCGCTCGAAGGCCTCGCGCAGGCGCCGGTAGGCATCGCCGCTGGTCTCGCGGTTTGTGGCCACCAACAGGTCGTGGGCGCGCAGGGTCAGCGTGCGGCCCACCTGCCGCCCGGCATTGATCGCCGCCATCAGCTGGCTGATGCAGAAGATCAGGATGTCCTTGTCGTGGATCGTGGCCAGCCCCTTGACCGAGGGCGTCACCTCGACCTGGGCGCCGTTGTGCTCGTATCGCAGGATGCGGCGGTCGGGCCGCGTGGCGAGACTGAAGACCGGGTGCTCCATCGTCGCCATGTCGTCCTTGGGGATCGCGTCGAAGACATCGCAGAGGAAGAAATCCATCTGCGGATGCCGCTCGGGCAGGAGTTCCCTGCCCGGCTCGCCCGTGCCTGCGCCCATTCTGCCCCGCCCCGCCGTTCCGGCTTTTAACGTGGTTTCGTTGACGGCCAGCCTAGGTATGCCCGGCCCGCCGGTCCAGCCTCCGCATCGGGGGTTCGGAGTCGGATGAGCGTCGGATCAGAGTCACTCTATCGGGGGTTCAGAGTCGCCCTGCCCTTTGCGGAAGGCCGAATTCACCTTGAAATACAGCGCTCTGGACAAAGAAGCCCGCCCCCGTAACACTATAATTAACACAATAATAACACTGGCAGAAAATGCGGAGCGCCTGAAACGGATGCATCACGCCCCTGCCGACCCCATTGAATTTGCTATGAAAAGCCGAATCGGATGCGCAACGCATTCCCATATGCCGTGTTTTCGAGTATGTTCCCTCAAAAGCAGCACATAAGGGGTGAGGGGTATCATGAGCAGCGAACAGCCTCCCTATTTCAACATCGATCCGGACCGTGCCCTGCGCGATCTTGATGCGCCCGTGGCCACCGCAGGCTTTGCCGATATTGCCACAGCCTGCAGTCGCGGGCGGGCGGATCTAGCCTCGCGCGGGATGGACGACAGCGGGCGCAAGTCGCTCCGGCTCTTCTCCACGTGGGAGATCACGCGCTACCTGATCCCGGTCGCGACGCCGCATTTCCGCCGGGTGCTCAAGGCCCACCCTGAGCTACCCCAGGGCCGCTCCGAGACAGAGGGCGGCGCCAAGTGGTTCACCCTCGACGAGGTGTTGCGCCTGCGGGCCCATTTCGCCGCGGAAGGATCCAAGACCAAGGAATACCTCCCCTACCGGCCCAAGGACCTGCCCGCCAAGATGGTGGCAGTCGCCAACTTCAAGGGCGGCGTCGGCAAGACCTCGACGGCGGCGCATCTCGCCATGTCCGCCGCGCTCGACGGCTACCGGGTGCTGGTGGTCGACCTCGACAGCCAGGGCAGCATGACCTCGATCTTCGGCGGAGAGGTCGAGGACGAATGGACGACTGTATTTCCCCTGCTCGCCCGTCACTACGCCCGCCACCAGCGGCGCGAGAACCAGGGGCGCATGGACCGGGGCGAGGCGCCCCTGCCCCTCGACGACACGCTCTCCGAGGCGCTGGACGTGACCGCAGACAAGCTCATCCAGAAGACCCACTGGCCCAATATCGACCTGATCGGCGCGCAGCTGAACCTCTACTGGTCGGAGTTCCAGATCCCGGTCTGGCGCATGCAGGGCCGCAGCTGGAAGCTCTGGGACGCGCTGACCGAAAGCCTCGAGGAAGACGGGGTGCTCGACGACTACGACGTGATCTTCCTCGATACGCCCCCTGCCCTGGGATACCTGACGATCAACGGGCTCGCCGCAGCCGACATCCTGCTGGTGCCGCTCGGGGCCTCCTTCCTCGAGTTCGACAGCACGGGACGGTTCTTCGACATGCTGCATTCCACCTTCGCCAGTATCGAGGAGGGTGAGAATATGGCCGCCCGGGCGCTCGGCCGCGAGGGTGTTGCCTTCGAGTGGGATGCGGTGCGCGCCATCCTGACCCGCTACGACAACGCGCAGCAGGGCGAACTGGCGGGCCTCATGCAGGCCTATCTCGGCCGCACGCTTTCGCCCCAGCGGCAGGATTACACCGCCCTGATCGGGCAGGCCGGCGAACAGGTGGCCGGCATCTACGAGGCCGACTACCGCGACTTCAACCGCGAGACCTACGTCCGCGGCCGCGCCACCTTCGACGAGACCTATGCCGCCTTCAAAAAACTGCTGATCGGCACCTGGCGGCGCGACGAGATCGCGGCGCGGGAGGCGGCGGAATGACCATGGCCCCTGCCGATGTTTCGCGCGCGAAACATCCCTGCCCCACTGTCCTGAACCGTTTCGCGCGCGAAACATCGCTCTCCCCTGCCCCGCTGTCCCTGCATTCCAGGAGCCCCCGCCATGGCCAAGCGTAAGCGTCTGACCGCCGCCAATCCCGACTATCTCGGCACCGCAGCCGAGGCCCCTGCCCCGCGCATCGCGCCCGAGCCTAGGTCGTCCTCCCTGCCCCCTATCGCGCAGGTCGCGGGCGAGGTCTCGGCCTCGGCCGCGCTCGGAGAACTGTCCCGCGCCATGGAGGAGGCCCGTGCCGGGGGGCGTCTCGTGCAGGCCATCCCGCTTGACCAGATCGACCCTGGCCATCTCGTCCGCGATCGGATCGAGGCCGAGGAGGAAGAGCTGCGGACGCTCATGGAAAGCCTGCGGGCCCGCGGTCAGCAGACGCCCATCGAGCTGGTCGACCGAGGCGAGAGCGCCGCGCCCCGCTACGGGCTCATCTCGGGCTGGCGCCGCCTTGCCGCGCTGAAACGCCTTGCGGAAGAGGAGGATCGCTTCGGAACCGTCCTTGCCCTCATACGCGCCCCGAAAACGGCCTCCGACGCCTATGTCGCCATGGTCGAGGAAAACGAGATCCGCGTGGGGCTCAGCTACTACGAGCGTGCCCGCATCGTGGTGAAATCCGTTGAGCAGGGAGTCTTCGACGACCGCCGCACAGCCCTGCGCACGCTCTTCGCCAATGTTTCGCGCGCGAAACGTTCCAAGATCGGCAGCTTCACCCGCATCGTCGAGGCGCTGGATGGCGCGCTGCGGTTTCCCTCGGCCATCGGTGAGCGCACGGGGCTCGATCTGGCCCGCCGGCTCGACGAGGATCCGGGGCTGGCCGAACGCCTGAAAGGGGAACTCCGCAAGACCCCTGCCCCCGATGCCGAGGGGGAACTGGCCCGCCTCGAGGCTTCGACCCCGGCCGCCCGACCGAAGGCCCCGAAGCAGGAGCGGTCCCCGGCAAGATCGCGGGACGCAGATGGGGAAACCGCCGGGGCGCGACACATCGAGACGATCTACGATCCCGGCCGCGGGGTGCTGACCCTGAAGGGACCGGGCGTTGATGGCGATCTGCACGCGGCCCTGCAGCGTTGGCTCGAAGATCGCGCCTGACCGCGGCAGGACCGCGAGGAAGAGCGAATTGCTGCCCGAGGTGATGCGTGTCACACACCGACCGTGAAATTCGGGGCTTTTGCTTCCTCCGTGCCGAGGATCTTAACTTGATGTTACCACCCGCGGTGTGGAGATCGGGCAAGGCACCCCGGAAGCCTGCGGGTTTCTGAAAATTTGATTCAAGATCGGAACGAGAGACAGCAATGCCTGCATTCGAGACGACCCCACTTTCCGGGGTCATGGTGATCACGCCGAAACGCTTCGGCGATCACCGTGGGTTCTTCAGCGAAAGCTACAGCGCCCGGGCCTTCGCCGAGCAGGGGATCGAGGTCGATTTCGTCCAGGACAACCATTCGCTGTCGCAGGCGGCAGGAACCGTGCGGGGCCTGCATTTCCAGGCGCCGCCCCATGCCCAGGCCAAGCTGGTGCGCTGCGGGCGCGGGCGGCTCTTCGACGTGGCCGTGGACATCCGTAAGGGCAGCCCGACATGGGGGCAGTGGTTCGGCACGGAACTGAGCTTCGAGAACGGACGGCAGCTCCTGGTGCCCGAAGGCTTCCTCCACGGGTTCATGACGCTCGAGCCCGAGACCGAGATCGTCTACAAGTGCTCGGACTTCTACGCGCCGGATTGCGACGGCGCGGTGCGCTGGAACGATCCCGACATCGGCATCGACTGGCCCGATCCGGGCAGCGCACCGGTGCTGTCGCCCAAGGACGAGGCCGCGCCGCGGCTGGCCGAGTTCGACAGCCCCTTCACCTGGGAGGACGCGGCATGAAGCTTCTCGTGACCGGTGGCGCCGGGTTCATCGGCTCGGCCGTGGTGCGGCTGGCGGTGTCCCGTGGACACGAGGTGGTGAACCTCGACGCGCTGACCTATGCCGCCTGCCTCGACAACGTGGCCGAGGTCGCCGATAATCCGCTCTACGCCTTCGAGCAGGCCGACATCCGCGATCGCGACGCGCTGGAGCGTATCTTTGCGAAACATGCGCCCGACGCGGTCATGCATCTGGCGGCCGAATCCCACGTGGACCGCTCGATCGACGGGCCGGGGGATTTCATCGAGACCAATATCACCGGCACCTACAACATGTTGGAAGCCGCCCGGAAATACTGGGCCGGGGCGGGCCGGCCCGAGGGCTTCCGCTTCCACCACATCTCGACCGACGAGGTCTTCGGCTCGCTGCCCGCCGACCCCTCCGTGAAGTTCACCGAGGACACGCCCTACGATCCGCGCTCGCCCTACTCGGCCAGCAAGGCCAGTTCCGACCACCTGGTGCGCGCCTGGCACGAGACCTACGGGCTGCCGGTGGTGCTGACCAACTGCTCCAACAACTACGGACCCTACCATTTCCCCGAGAAGCTGATCCCGGTCATCATCCTGAGCGCGCTGGCAGGCCAACCGCTGCCGATCTACGGCGACGGCTCGAACATCCGTGACTGGCTGTTTGTCGAGGATCACGCCGACGCGCTGCTGCTGGTGGTGGAAAAGGGTGCGGTGGGCCGGTCCTACAACATCGGGGGCGAGAACGAGCGCACGAACCTCGAACTGGTCAGGACGCTCTGCGGCATTCTCGATGCGAAACGCCCCAAGACAAGCGGCAGCTACGCCGACCAGATCACCTTCGTCACCGACCGCCCGGGGCATGACGCACGCTATGCCATCGATCCGTCGCGCATCCGTGCCGAGCTTGGCTGGCGGCCGAGCGTGACGGTGGAAGAGGGACTCGAGCGCACCGTGCAGTGGTATCTCGACAACGCGGCCTGGTGGCGGGCATTGCAGGATCGCCAGGGCGTCGGGCAACGGCTGGGGGTAGGGTCATGAGCGTGCTGGTCTTCGGCAGGACGGGGCAGGTGGCGCGCGAACTGGGCCGCAGGCTGCCCGGCGCGCGGTTCCTCGGCCGCGAGGAGGCCGATCTCTCCGATCCCGACACCTGTGGCGCCGCGATCCGTGCCGCAGCCCCCCCGCTCGTCATCAATGCCGCCGCCTATACCGCCGTCGACAAGGCCGAGGAGCAGGAGACGCTCGCGACCATCATCAACGGCGAGGCGCCCGGCGTGATGGCGCGGGAATGCGCGGCGCAAGGCATCCCCTTCGTGCATATCTCCACCGACTACGTCTTCGATGGCAGCGGCGAGATGCCGTTTCGCCCCGACGCGCCCTGCGCGCCGCTCGGGGCCTACGGGCGCAGCAAGCTCGCCGGCGAGGAGGAGGTGCGCGCGGCGGGCGGGCCGCACGTGATCCTGCGAACAAGCTGGGTCTTCTCAGCCCACGGCAGCAATTTCGTGAAGACCATGCTGCGCCTCTCGGAAAGCCGCGGCCGACTGACCATCGTCGCCGACCAGGTGGGCGGCCCGACCGCGGCGGGACCCATCGCCTCGGCCTGCGTGGCGGCGGCGGGCGCCCTGGGGCGCTCCCGCGGTGTCACTGGGACCTATCATTTCGCCGGCGCGCCGGACGTGAGCTGGGCCGATTTCGCGCGCGAGATCTTCTCTCGCGCCGGGCGTCAGGTGGAGGTCGAGGACATCCCCTCGGCGGACTATCCGACCCCCGCCAGGCGCCCGGCCAATTCACGCCTGGACTGCAGCAGCCTGCAGCGGCTCGGGATCACACGGCCCGACTGGCGGGCCGATCTCGACCACGTCCTCACAGACCTCGGAGCACTGGCATGACGGAACGCAAGGGCATTATCCTCGCAGGGGGCTCGGGCACGCGGCTCTACCCGATCACCATGGGCGTCTCGAAGCAGCTCATGCCGGTCTACGACAAGCCCATGGTCTACTACCCGCTCTCGGTGCTGATGCACGCCGGCATCCGCGAGGTGGCCATCATCACCACGCCCCACGACCAGGACCAGTTCCGCCGCCTGCTGCAGGACGGCAGCCAGTGGGGCATGTCCTTCACCTACATCACCCAGCCCTCGCCGGACGGGCTGGCGCAGGCCTACCTGCTGGCCGAGGACTTCCTCGACGGGGCGCCCTCGGCCATGGTGCTGGGCGACAACATCTTCTTCGGCCACGGCCTGCCCGAGGCGCTGCAGGCGGCGGACGCGCAGGAAAAGGGCGGCACCGTCTTCGGCTACCACGTGGTCGATCCCGAGCGTTACGGCGTGGTGGATTTCGACAAGGACGGCACCGCGCGCGAGATCATCGAGAAGCCCGATGTGCCGCCCTCGAACTTCGCCGTCACCGGGCTCTACTTCCTCGATGCCGAGGCCCCGCAGCGGGCGCGAGCGATCACCCCCTCGGCGCGGGGCGAGCTCGAGATCGTCTCGCTCCTGCAGAGCTACCTCGAGGAGGGCACGCTCAGCGTCCAGACCATGGGGCGCGGCTACGCCTGGCTCGACACCGGCACCCACGCCAGCCTGCTCGATGCCGGCAACTTCGTGCGGACCATGTCGCAGCGGCAGGGCCTTCAGATCGGCTGCCCCGAAGAGATCGCCTGGCACAACGGCTGGATCGGCAAGGAGCTGATGGCCCAGCACGCGAAGACCTTCGGCAAGACCGACTACGGCAGCTACCTGGCGGCCCTGATCCGCGAGGCGGAGTAGGGCGGTTGTCTCACACCCCTGGTGTTTCGCGCGCGAAACACCAGGGGTGGCCGCGTCCGGCGGCAGGGTGCCGGAGGGCAACAGGTTGAAGCCCCGCCCGGCCCCCGGATAAGGAAGGGGAGCGCCCGCATCCCTTCACCGAGGATCCCTTCATGAGCCAAAACGTAGCCACGCCCGCCGAGGCGCAGGAAGGGCTGGACCGGATCGCCCGCGTGCTGCGCATCGAGGCCGAGGCGCTGGTGCAGATGAGCGCCTCGCTCGGACCCGACCATGCCCGCGCGCTCGATATCCTGCAGGCCGCGCGTGGCCGCGTCGTGGTCAGCGGCATCGGCAAGTCCGGCCACGTGGGCCGCAAGATCGCCGCCACCTTCGCCTCGACCGGCCAGCCCGCGCAGTTCGTCCACCCCGCCGAGGCCAGCCACGGCGATCTCGGCATGATCACCGAAAACGACGTCTGCCTGGCGATCTCCAATTCCGGCGAAACCGCCGAACTGGCCGATCTCGTCACCTACAGCCGCCGCTTCGCCATCCCGCTCATCGCCGTGACCGGCCGCGCGGGCAGCACGCTGGCGCGGCAGGCCGACGTGACCCTGCTGCTGCCCGACGCGCCCGAGGCCTGCCCGATCGGCGTGGCGCCCACCACCTCGACCACCGCGACGTTGGCGCTCGGCGATGCGCTGGCGGTGGCGCTCATGGAACGGCGCGGCTTCCGGCGCGAGGATTTCGAGGTGTTCCACCCCGGCGGCAAGCTCGGGGCGCAGCTTCTCAGCGTGGCGCGGCTCATGCATTCGGGCGAGGACCTGCCGCTGGTCTCGCCCGACACGCCCATGTCCGAGGGGCTGGTGCTCATGTCGGCCAAGGGCTTCGGCCTCGCCGGGATGATCGACGACGGGCGCCTCGCGGGGATCGTCACCGACGGCGACCTGCGCCGCAACATGCACCGGTTGCTCGACAGCACGGCGGGCGAGGTCGCGACGCGAAACCCCAAGACCGTGGCCCCCGACACGCTCGCCTCCGAGGCGCTCAAGATCATGAACGAGGCCAAGATCAGCGCGCTCTTCGTGGTGGACGCAGACCACCGCGTGCAGGGCCTGCTGCACATCCACGACCTGCTGCGCGCCGGCGTGGCCTGAGAGGTGTCCAAGGTGACAGACGTGAAGACCGTGATCCTGATCCCCGCGCGCTATGCCTCGACCCGCTACCCGGGCAAGCCGCTGGCCCCCCTGCGGGGATCCGACGGCGTGGCGAAGCCGCTCCTGCAATGGACCTGGGAGGTGGCCCGCGCCGTGCCCGAGACCGATGCCGTCTACGTGGCCACCGACGACGACCGCATCGCCGAGGCCGCCCGGGGTTTCGGCGCCGAGGTCATCATGACCGATCCCGAGTGCCGCAACGGGACCGAGCGCTGCGCCGACGCGCTGGCGCGCGCGGGGCTTTCCCCCGAGGTGGTGGTGAACCTGCAGGGCGACGCGCCGCTGACGCCCGCCTGGTTCCTGTCGGATCTCATCGGGGCCATGCGCGCCGACGCCACGCTGGACGCGGCCACGCCGGTGCTGCGCTGCGATCCCGCCACGCTCGAGATGTTCCGCCAGGACCGGCGCGCCGGCCGCGTGGGCGGCACTACCGCCGTCTTCGACGGGGCAGGGCGCGGGCTCTACTTCTCGAAGGAGGTCATCCCCTTCACCGGTGATACCGTCTTTGCCGCCGGCGACACGGTGCCCGTCTTCCACCACGTGGGTGTCTACGCCTACCGGCCCACGGCGCTCGCCGCCTACCTCGGCTGGACGCCGGGCCCGCTCGAGACGCTCGAGGGCCTCGAACAGCTGCGCTTCCTCGAGAACGGCGCCCGCCTGCAATGCGTCGAGGTCGAGGGCCGGGGCCGCGTCTTCTGGGAACTCAACAACCCCGAGGACGTCGACCGCATCGAAACCATCCTGCGCGCGGAGAGCACATGACCGAGACCGTCCAACCCCGTACCGTGGCCGCCGGCCCGGTCAGTTTTTCCAATGCTGCGCCATTCGGTCTCATCGCCGGGCCCTGCCAGATGGAGAGCCTTGAGCATTCCCGCATGCTGTGTGCGAAGATCGCCGAGGCCACCGCGCCCCATGGCATCCCCTTCGTCTTCAAGGCCAGCTACGACAAGGCCAACCGCTCCTCGCTGGGCAGCGAGCGCGGGCTCGGCATCGAGAAGGGGCTCGAGATCCTCGCCGCCATCCGCGAGGAGTTCGGCTGCCCGGTGCTGACCGACGTGCATGACACGGGGCAGGTCGCCCGCGCGGGCGAGGTGGCCGACATCCTGCAGATCCCCGCCTTCCTGTCGCGCCAGACCGACCTGCTGCTGGCCGCGGGCGAAACCGGCCGCGTGATCAACGTCAAGAAGGGCCAGTTCCTCGCGCCCTGGGACATGGCCAACGTCGCCGCCAAGATCGCCTCGACGGGCAACGACAACATCCTGCTCTGCGAACGCGGCGCGAGCTTCGGCTACAACATGCTGGTCAGCGACTTCCGCGCGCTGCCGATCATGGCCGGGACCGGCTACCCGGTCATCTTCGACGCCACCCACTCGGTGCAGCTGCCCGGCGGGCAGGGCGGCACCTCGGGCGGGCAGCGCGAATTCGTCGAACCGCTGGCGCGGGCGGCCCTGGCCGTGGGCGCCGCGGGGCTTTTCGTCGAAACCCACGAAGACCCCGACAACGCCCCCTCGGACGGGCCCAACATGGTGCCCGTGGACCGGCTGCCGGCGCTGCTGGGGCGGCTTGCTGCCATCGACGCGCTCACCAAGGGCTGAGCTTGGCTGCTCGGTTTCGAGCAACTGAAATGCCTCCGGTCGGTGTGTCCCGACGCTTTTTGCGAGGCCATTGGCGATCCGTTTCGTGCGCGGCGCGGGCATTCGTTCCGGCAGGCCCGCAAGCTCCGGGGCAGGGGGCTTGCGGGCCCCCGGTTCGCGGCCTACCCCGATAGGCAGAACCCGCCGGAGACCCAGCATCATGTCCGACAGTGTCACCATCGCCTCCGAGCGCCTTAGCGCCAGTGTCGCGGCCCTCGGCGCCGAGACGCAGAGCCTCACGCTGAAGGGCAGGGGAGAGCTGCTCTGGAACGGCGATCCCGCCTGGTGGTCGGGCCGCGCACCCATCCTCTTTCCCATGGTCGGTGGCGCGCCGGGGGACGAGGTGGCCTTCGACGGCGTGCCCTATCCCATGGCCAAGCACGGCTTCGCCCGCCGCAGCACCTTCGCGCTGGAAGAGGCCGGGCCGGACTGGTGCCGCCACGTGCTCACCGACAGCGGCGAGACTCGCGCCGCCTATCCTTTCGCCTTCCGCCTCGCCGTCACCCACGCGCTGGCGGGTGCCACACTGACCGTCACCGCCGAGGTCGAGAACCCCGGCGAGGTGCCGCTGCCCTTCGGCTTCGGCTTTCATCCCGCCTTCTGCTGGCCGCTGCCGGGCGCCGAAGGCCAGCCCCACCGTGTCGTGCTGGAAAACGGTGCCGAGCCGCCGCTGGCCCGGCTCGGGGCCGACGGGCTGCTCGCGCCCGCGCGGCTGCCCTCGCCCTTCTCCGCGGGCGTGCTGACCCTCGATCCCGCACTTTTCGAGGCGGACGCCATGATCTTTCCCGAAGGGGCGGGCACTGCGCTGCGGCTCGAGGCGGACGGGCAGGGCGTACCCGCGCTGCGCTTTGCCTTCGAGAACACGCCGCATCTCGGCATCTGGCAGAAACCCGGCGCGCCCTACATCTGCATCGAACCCTGGCACGGCATGGCCGCCGAGGAAGGCGCTGGCCCCGAGATGACGGCCCGTCCCGGCACCGTGACACTTGCCCCCGGCGACAGCATCCGCTTCGGGTTTTCCGTCTCTGCGAGCTGAGATCCCGGCCCGGGCTGGCCAAGGGCGCGCAGATGTTTCACAAGAATCCCCGTATTGAGTGCTCTTCTTGCCCGGAAGGACCCCGCAGATGGCCACGATCCTCGTCACCGGCGCTGCCGGCTTCATAGGCTACCACGTCAGTCGCCTGCTGCTTGACGAGGGCCATGCGGTCGTCGGGCTCGATGCCATGACGGACTACTACGACGTCACGCTCAAGCAGGCGCGGCTGGACCGGCTGAGCCCCTCCGAGGGGTTCACCGCGGTCATCGACCGGGTGGAAACGCCCGGCCTGCTGATGGAACTCTTCGAGCGGCATCGCCCCGACTTCGTCATCCACCTCGCGGCCCAGGCCGGGGTGCGCTACTCGATCGAGGCGCCCCGCGCCTATCTCGATAGCAACATCACTGGCACCTTCGAACTGCTGGAGGCCGCGCGCGCGCATCCGCCGCGCCACATGCTGCTGGCCTCCACCTCCTCGGTCTATGGCTCCAACACCGAGATGCCCTACCGCGAGACCATGCGCGCCGATCACCAGATGTCCTTCTACGCCGCCACCAAGAAGGCGACCGAGAGCATGGCCCATTCCTATGCCCATCTGTTCGGGCTGCCGGTCACCATGTTCCGCTTCTTCACCGTCTACGGGCCCTGGGGGCGGCCGGACATGGCGCTGTTCAAGTTCACCCGGGCGATCCTCAAGGACGTGCCGATTGACGTCTACAACCACGGCGACATGAAGCGCGACTTCACCTATATCGACGACCTGGTGGGGGCCATGCGCCGGCTGATGGATGCCGTGCCCGAACGGCCCGCGGCGGGGCAGGCGCCCGAGGGCGACAGCCTCTCGCCGGTGGCCCCCTTCCGGGTGGTCAATATCGGCAATTCCGCCCCCGTGGCCCTGACCGAGTTCATCGCCGCCATTGAGGCGGCGACCGGACGCACCGCGCAGCGCAACATGCTGCCCATGCAGCCCGGTGACGTGCCCGCGACCTGGGCCGATACCACCCTGCTCGAAACCCTCACGGGCGACGGCACGCACACCCCCGTGGCCGAGGGCGTGGCCCGCTTCGTCGAGTGGTACCGGGGCTACAACCGCTTCTGAGATTACCGAGCAGGCGGACCAGACGCCACACGCCAGGGTTGTGGCGGTTTGCCATTGAGATCGGCCCCTTTTCGGGCGACACCCTGCGGGACAGCTTTTCCACGGAGAGATTTCATGGCCCCCAAATTCGGTACCAGCGGCCTGCGCGGCCTCGTCACCGAGCTGACACCGGATCTTGTCGCCGACCACACCCGCGCCTTCCTGGCGGCCTGCCCCACGGGCGGCGGGCTCTTCGTGGGACGCGACCTGCGCGCCTCCTCGCCCGAAATCGCCGAGGTCGTGGTCGCCACCGCCCGGGCCGAGGGGCTGGAGGTGACCGACTGCGGGGTGCTGCCGACGCCGGCGCTGGCGCTGGCGGCCATGCGCGCGGGGCAGGCGGCCATCATGGTCACTGGCAGCCACATCCCGGCCGACCGAAACGGGCTCAAGTTCTACCTCCCCACGGGCGAGATCGCCAAGTCCGACGAGGCGGCGATCCTCGACCACCTCGGCCGGCCCGCGGGCAGCGGCGAGGGCGCACTGAAGGACGGCAGCGCAGCCGCCGCGCTCTACCGCGACCGTTATGTCTCGGCCTACGGCGGCAAGGCGCTTTCGGGCCTGCGGGTGGGGGTCTACCAGCACAGCTCGGTGGCCCGCGACGTGATGGTCGATGTCGTCGAGGCGCTCGGCGGCACACCGGTGCCGCTGGCGCTCTCTGAGAGTTTCATCCCCGTCGACACCGAGGCGCTCGACCCCGAGACCCGGGGCATGCTGGGCGGCTGGTGCGAGGAACATCGGCTCGACGCGGTGATCTCGACCGATGGCGACGCCGACCGTCCCATGGTGGCCGATGCCTCCGGCCGCGTGGTGCCCGGCGACGTGCTGGGCGCGCTCACCGCCCGGGCGCTCGGGGCGAAGCTGGTCTGCACGCCGGTCTCGTCGAACACGCTGGTGCGCGAGATGCCCGATTTCGACGCGGTCACCCAGACCCGCATCGGATCGCCCTTCGTGATCGCCGCCATGGAAGAGGCGCTCGCCGCCGACAGAGCCGCGCGCGTGGTGGGCTACGAGGCCAACGGCGGCTTCCTGCTCGGCTTCGAGGCCCGCGGGCCCGCCGGCCCGCTTGCGCCGCTGATGACCCGCGACTGCCTGCTGCCGATCATCGCCCCGCTGGCTGCCGCGACTGCGGCTGGCCAGAGCCTCGCCGATCTCGTGGCCGCGCTGCCGCCGCGCTACACCGCCGCCGACCGCATCCAGGAGGTGCCGACCGAGGCCTCGAAGGCCTTCATCGCGGAACTGACCGGCGATCCCGGTGCCCGGGCCGCCTTCTTCGAGGGCACCGGTCCCGAGGCGGACACGGATCTGACCGACGGGCTGCGCGTGCGCTTCGAGAGCGGCGACATCGTCCACCTGCGCCCCTCGGGCAACGCCCCCGAGCTGCGCTGCTACGCCGAGGCGGCCAGTTTCGAGGCGGCGGAGGCGCTGGTGGGGCGCCACCTGGACAAGCTTTCCGCGCAGCTGCGCGGCTGAAACCCGGGGCTTGGACCGGGCCTCAGGAGGGGCCGGTACGGTCGAAGTGTGAACAATGTCTGAATTCGGGTTGCCAAGTCCTTGTTTCTACGGGCCCCGCTGGGCGCCCCTGCCCGGGACCACCCTCGTATCCCGGGGCTGGCAGCGCCAAAAATGTGGGTTCCAGGGCACGTCGATTATGCCGAAATCGTCCGATAGAGATGTATGACGTTTATTATCTCGGGCCGAGGCGTCAAAAGGACAGACACCGGGCTGGGCGGTCAGGAATCACCCGAGCGCCGGAATGAAAAAGAAGCATAACGATCGGCATCCGCGCCGGGGAGCAAGGGGACACATGGGACGGAAGGGGATCCGGCAGGCTTTGCTGTGCAGCGCGCTCGGCCTGACCTGCGCGTGGCCGATTCCCGCCATTCCGCAGGAGGCCCCCTGGCAACGTCCTGCCCTGAACTTTCAGGGGGTGCCAGGCCTCGTGGACATGCCTGGCGCGCACCAGATGCCCGACGCGGAAGGCACGATCACCGTGAACGCCTTCGGCTCGGACGTGCAGCGTAACATCTTTCATTTCCAGATAGGCCCCCGGCTTTCCGGGGTTTTCCGGTATGTCTACGGGGACAACCTCCGCAACACCGGCGCCTATTACGACCGGAGCTTCGATATCCGCTACCAGCTGGTCGAGGAAAGCCTGACATGGCCGGCGCTGACGGTGGGTCTGCAGGACTTCGGCGGCACCGGCATCTATGCAGGCGAATACGTGGTCGCCGGCAAGACCTTCGGCCGGCTGCGCGCAACTGCAGGCCTCGGCTGGGGCCGTTTCGGAAGCGAGGGCGGTTTCGAGAACCCACTGGGCGTTTTCGGAAACCGTTTCAAGAATCGCCCTGAGACTGCGGTGAACGTCACCCAGACGGGCCAGTTCGATGCTGATCAATGGTTCCGGGGAGATGCCGCCTTCTTCGGCGGGCTGCAGTACGCGGTGGGCGACCGACTGGTGCTCAGTGCGGAATACTCCTCGGATGGCTACGATCTGGAAGAGGCCAATACCGGCTTCACCCGGCAGAGCCCGGTGAGCGTGGCGGCCAGCTACCGGTTCGACAGCGGTCTCGATCTGACGGCAGCATGGCTCTACGGTGATGCGATCGGGGTGCAGCTGAGCTACAGCTTCAACCCGAAAACGCCCCCGGGCCCGGCGAGCGGTCGTGAAGGCCAGGGGCCTGTCGTGGCCGCCAGCAGCGCGGTGGCGCTTGGCTGGGGCGGCATGACGGGCGGTGCGGTCGGAGACGCTGGCGCGGGGGACAGCCTCGAGGCCCGTCTGCGCTCCCGCCTTGGGGCACAGGGACTGCGGCTGATCGCGCTGAAACGCAGCGGCGACGTGCTGGAGGTTCACTATCGCAACGATCGCTATCTCGCCGAGGCAGAAGGTATCGGACGTGCGGCGCGGGCGATCGCTGGGGAGCTTCCCGCCGGAGTGGAGCGGATGGTCCTGGTCCCGCGGCAGGGTGAACTGGCCCCCAGCGCCGTCACGCTGGAGCGGGCGGACCTCGTGGCGCTCCAGGATGATCTTGATGGCAGCTGGAAGAGCTTTGCCCGTGCCGAGATCGATGACGGTCGGGCGCACCCGCTATCGCTCCGCACACCCGGCGCCTACCCCCGTTTCATCTATGGTGTCGATCTCTACGCCGGCCCTACCGTGTCGGACCCCGACAACTTCGTCGCCGAAAGCGGACTGCGCTTCGACGCGCTCCTGGCGCTGGCACCGGGGCTGACGCTTGATACGGAGTTGCGCCAGCCGCTGCTCGTGAACAGGGTCGAGCCGTTGCCGAACCAGCCCGAAGGAGAAAGCGACTACCCCGTCGTGCGTACGGATGGGGCGCGCTACGATGACGACACGGATCTGGAACTGCGGCGCCTGACCGCCGACTACGTCTTTCGCCCGGGAGAGGATCTTTTCGGGCGTGTCTCCGTGGGCCAGTTCGAGCAGATGTACGGTGGTGCCTCCGCTGAACTTCTGTGGAAGCCGGCCGACAGCCGGCTGGGGCTCGGTGGGGAGATCACTTATGCCCGCAAGCGTCAGCCGAACGATCCCTTCGGGTTCGAGGATTTCGACACCACCACCGGCTTCGTGTCGGCCTACTACGAATTCAGCGAAGGCTACCTCGGCCAGATCGACGTCGGTCAGTACCTCGCGGGAGACACCGGGGCCACGGTGTCGTTTGACCGTGAGTTCGACAATGGCTTCCGGATCGGAGCCTATGCCACGATCACGGATATGCCGACAGATGAGTTCGGCGAGGGCTCATTCGACAAGGGTATCCGCTTTTCGGTGCCGGCAAGCTGGCTGTTGGGGTATCCCTCGCGGCGGGAATTCGCGACCACTTGGCGTCCGACCACCGGCGACGGCGGGGCCCGCGTGAAACAGGCCAACCGGCTTTACGAGAGGGTGCGCCAGGGCCAGGCACGCGAGCTGCAGGAAGACTGGGGGAGCTTTTGGCGATGAGGCGCATGCTCTCCTGCTTGGGCCTTCTGGCCGTGTTGTCCGGCTGTGCGTCCACCGGCGAACCGCAAAGGCTGGTTCGAGAGGCTACCGTGGAGCTTTTGCCCTTCCTTGAGCGGCACGATGCGCGTCATGACGCGCTGGTGCGCACCGGGGCCCAGTCGAGGTCCGCCGCGCTTGTCGGCGAAGGTAGGGTACTGGACCTGCGCCGGCTCGCGGTGCTGCCGGATGGCAACACGCTTTGGCTGGCCCCCGATGGTAGCGGTTTCACCTTCGACGAAGGCCTTCTGGTCGCCACGCGCGGTGTCGGCAATGACCTGATGTCATCCGACCTGTCCCAGCTTCGCGCGCTATTGCGAGCCGGGCGCGATGGTACCGCCGAGCGCTTTCACAGTCTCCTGGATGGAGAAGGGCGGATCGTGCTGAGGAGCTATGTCTGCTCTGTCACGATCAGCGGGCAGATTGCTCGAGAGGACTGCGCGGGCCTATCCGAGAATTTCATCAACACCTACCAAATTTCACCCGGTACGGGGAGGGTGCTGTCCTCCCGCCAGCAGGCCGGAAGAGGCATCTGGCAATTTGGGCCTATCGAGGCCCCCAGTGCTGCGATGCCGACAGTGAAGGAGACCCCATGATGCGTGCACTCGTCATCTTGCTGAGCCTGATGCTCGGCCTCGCCGGCTGCGGCGTAGTCTACAAATCTCCGTCGGTGGATCGCATGGCGGGCGCCGACGGTAAGCTGCGCGTAGTCGACATGACTCCGGAGACGGTTCTGGTGGCTAACAGGTCTACCTACCAACCCAAGACGCTTCCGCCGGTCTTCTTCACGACTGCAGGTTACGGTAGCGGCTTGCGGGGAGCCGGCCCGACGCCCGAGCCAGCGTTCGACCGTCGGCCGCAGGAGGATTTCTTGGAGACGCGCTTGCCTCCCGAGGTCAACCCCGGTCCCTATCGGATCGGTACGGGAGATGTACTGCTGCTTGCCACTCCACAGACGGGATCAACGGTAGAACAGCTGTCAGGCCTGCTGGCAGCTACGAACGCACGACAAGGCTACACAGTGCAAGATGATGGTGCGATCGCTATCCCTAATGTGGGGCGAGTGCAGATTGCCGGTTTGACACTGGAAGAAGCCGAAGCGGCGTTGTTCCAGCGGCTCGTCGAAAATCAGATTGATCCCACCTTTAGCTTGGAGATTGCCGAGTTCAATTCGAAGAAGGTCTCAATTGGAGGGGCGGTGTCCCAGCCAACTGTGGCACCGATCTCTCTGACGGCCCTCTACCTTGACGAAGCCTTGGCGGCAGCTGGTGGAATTACCGTCGAAGATCAGGATTATGCTTCTGTGCGCATCTATAGGGATGGCACACTTTACCAGATCCCGCTTACTCAACTTTACGCACAGGATGGACTGCGGCGCATTCAGTTGATTGATGGAGATAGTGTATTTGTCGATACTTCCTATGAGCTGGATTTGGCGCAGGCCTATTTCGAAGAACAAATTCGCTTGGCGCAGTTCAAACAAAGCTCCAGGAGTATCGCGCTCAGTACGCTGAATACTGAGATTGGTATCCGGCGCGACAATCAACAGGATGAGCGAAAAAACTATCTGGATCGTCTCGATCTCGATTCTGTTGATCGGGACTATGTCTACCTGACTGGCGAAGTTGACAGGCAGAGTCGCTATGAGCTGCCCTTCGGACGCACGGCGGTTCTTGCCGAGGCTCTCTACGGTAGCGGCGGGGTTCCCGTCAAAACAGGCGACGCCAGCGAAATCTATGTATTGCGGGGTTCCTCAGACCCACGCGAGTTCGGCGCAACCACGGCATGGCGTTTGAACACTACCAATGCTGGCAATATCCTGCTCGCTACTCGATTCGAGCTGCGTCCCAACGATGTCATCTTCGTTGCCGAACAACCGGTCACGAAGTGGAACCGCGTGATCCAGCAGATTACGCCCTCACTGGTCACCACTGCAGCGAATACCGCGGCGCGTGCCTCCAACTAACCCTTTGCGGCGGCCACTACTTCGTCGTGGCCGCTGAGATTTTTTAAGAGCGTTGACGTGCCCTTCGGGCTGGGCCAACACATGTATGCTCTTGCAGCATGAAAGGCGAAGACCATGAAAATCGCGATGATTGGCACCGGCTACGTGGGGCTTGTTTCCGGTGTATGCTTTTCCGACTTCGGGCACGAAGTGGTTTGCGTTGATCGCGATCCGGGAAAGATCGAGATGCTGGAGAAGGGCGAGGTTCCGATCTTTGAGCCTGGTCTGGATCAGCTCATGGCTCGCAACGTAGAAGCTGGCAGGCTTCGGTTTACGCAGGATCTCGCTACGGCAATCGAAGGGGCAGAGGCAGTTTTTATTGCCGTAGGCACACCAACGCGTCGTGGAGATGGACATGCTGACCTGACCTACGTGATGGCTGCTGCGGAAGAGATCGCTCGGGCTGCACGTGACTATGTTGTGATCGTGACGAAATCGACTGTTCCGGTCGGGACCAATCGGCAGGTCGCACAAGTGGTGGCCGCCGCTAATCCTGAGCTCGACTTCGATGTCGCTTCAAACCCCGAGTTTCTACGGGAAGGCGCCGCAATCGATGATTTCATGAAACCGGATCGAGTTGTTGTCGGGGTGCAGACCGAGCGCGCGGGAGAGGTCATGGCGGAGATTTATCGCCCTCTATACCTACGTGAATTCCCGATCGTGACCACTGATCTGGAGTCCGCGGAAATGATCAAGTATGCGGCGAACGCTTTCTTGGCGACCAAGATCACGTTCATCAATGAAATCGCGGCGCTCTGTGAAAAGGTCGGCTCTGATGTAAAGCAGGTTGCTAGAGGTATGGGCCTCGACGGGCGCATTGGAAAGACATTCCTGCATGCCGGACCTGGCTACGGTGGATCTTGCTTTCCCAAGGATACGCGAGCGTTGGCTCGGATAGGGCAGGAGCATGCGTGCCCGATGTCCATCACCGAGACCGTGATCAAGGTGAACGAGGAAACGAAACGACGCATGACGGACAAGTTGCTTGAGCTTTGCGGCGGCAGCTTCAACGGTAAGACAATTGCGGTGCTTGGTGTGACCTTTAAACCCAATACCGATGACATGCGCGAAGCTCCCTCCCTTACGCTACTCCCTGCAATGGTAGGCGGGGGGGCAAACGTGCGGGTCACCGATCCTCAAGGCCGCCGCGAGGGCGAAGCTCTCTTGCCGGGTGTCACTTGGTGGGAAGATGCCTATGCCGCCGCCGCTGGGACAGATTTGCTCGTCGTTCTGACTGAGTGGAACGAGTTCCGTGCTCTCGATTTGGGACGATTGGCACAACTGATGCGCACGCGTCGTATGGCAGATCTTCGCAATATCTATACGGCCGAGGCCGCGCGTGAAGCCGGTTTTTCCGCTTATGACAGTATCGGGCGTGTCGGGTTCTCCGACCTTTGAGGTCGGCCAGCCGTAAAGCTCCGTTCAGCGGTATCGGCCCGTGATGCTGCGTACTCCGGTACGGGGATCAGTGTCAGGTCGAGATTTTAGCCCATAATCTATGTTATGTGTAAAATACAACCATTGAAAGTTTTCTTCGCACGCGTTCTTCCTTGAGGTGTGCTCGCGAGCGCCGAAATCACTGGCACTTTCTTGCGCAATTTCGCGGAGATGCTGCGATGCAGCATCTCCTGTCTTCCGAAATGCAAAGTGAGGGGATTGGAGATAATTCATTGTTTTTTATGTGTATTTTTCAAGAAAATCCATTAGGTCTTGTTGTCTTCTGGTGGTGAAGTGATGCTGGCTCCCCTTGTCTTTCTGCGCATGCATATCGACAGGCCAACCTTAACAGAGTATTACCTCGGCAGATCCGAAGCGCGGGCCGCTAGCGTCTGACACGAGCGCTTCATCCTCGCTGACCGTCTTCTACGAAGACGAGCAGATTTCAGTTCGGTGGTAAGGGGAGACGCAATGTACGGTTTGGATATGGGGCTGGAGGGCGAGCTTGCCCCGGTCCGGTTCGCGGCCACCTGCGCCGAGAGCCTTGAGATAGTTGCGTCTTGCACATCCTGCGTGCCTGGAGCTCTCGAAGAACTCTAATGCGACTACTGGTAATATGCATCAACTATGCGCCTGAGATCATTTCGACAGGCCTCTACACCACTGGTTTGGCTGAATACATGCAGCAGGACGGTGTTGAGACTGACGTGATCACCGCCCTGCCGTATTATCCTGCCTGGAAGACCTTCGAAGGCTGGCGCCGCCCTTTCTGGAAGTCTCGCCGTAGTGAGAACGGTGTGAGGGTCGTGCATTGCCCGATCTATGTGCCCCGCAATCCCACTGGGTCAAGGCGCATTCTGCATTACATATCTTTCGCCCTCTCCGCATTGCCCGTCGGTTTGTGGAAAGGATTGAGACGTCGGCCTGACGTGGTGGTCATGGTGGCTCCTTCGTTGATTGCGTTTCCAGTTGCTTTGGGAGCTGCCAAGTTGGGTGGTGGTGCGAGCTGGCTGCATATTCAGGATTATGAGGTGGAAGCTGCCTTCGCCACGGGGTTGCTGAGAGAAGATGGTCGGGTGGGCCGTGCGGCGAAGGCCTTCGAGAAATGGGTGCTTGGCCGGTTCGACAGGATTAGCTCGATCTCTGCCCCGATGCTGGACAAGTTGCGGGACAAAGGCGTGGTCGATGAGAGGATCTATGAACTGCGCAATTGGGCCAACCTGGAGAAGGTTACGCCTCTGACGGCGCCCTCTCCGCTCAAGGACGAGCTGGGTATCAAGACCCGTCACGTGGCGCTTTATTCTGGTAATCTAGCCAATAAGCAAGGACTGGAGCTTTTGCCTCAGATGGCACGACATCTGAGACATCGCGAAGATCTCACCATTGCCATTTGCGGAGACGGTCCCATGCGGGCTCCTTTACAGGAAATGGCGCGCGATTTGCCGATGATCCGTTTCTTTCCGCTCCAACCGATCGAAAAGCTGAGCGACCTTCTGGGAATGGCCGATGTACATCTTCTGCCCCAGATTGCAGGGGCTGCGGATCTCGTTCTTCCCTCTAAGCTAACTAACATGTTGGCGTCAGGGCGTCCGATGATTGCCACGACCACTGCAGACACTGCCTTGGGGCGTGAGGTGGAAGGTGTTGGTCGGCTGGTGCCTCCGGGTGATCCGAGGGCTATGGCAAAAGCCTTAGAAGAGCTTCTCGATGCCCCGGAAGAGCGCAAATGTCTGGGGGCTGCAGCGCGCCAACGGGCGATCGAAAGATGGGACATGACGGCCATTTTGAGCCGTCTCAGGAACGAGTTTGAAACCCTGTCCGGTACCCCCGCCGAGGCAGAGTGCTCTCTAGACAGTTCGAGGAAGATATAATGAAAAAAGCCCTGATTACTGGCGTTACCGGCCAGGATGGATCCTACTTGGCCGAATTTCTTCTGGAAAAAGGTTACGAGGTGCATGGCATCAAGCGCCGCGCCTCGCTTTTCAATACGCAGCGGGTCGATCATATCTATCAGGATCCTCATGAGCCGAACCCTAAGCTCAAGCTGCATTATGGGGATTTGACCGACACTTCGAACCTGACCCGCATCATGTCCGAGATTGAGCCGGACGAAGTATACAACCTCGGCGCCCAATCCCACGTGGCTGTCAGCTTCGAAGCCCCCGAATATACTGCCGACGTCGATGGAACGGGCACACTGCGCCTCCTCGAGGCGATCCGCTTTCTTGGTCTGGAGAAAAAGACCCGGTTCTACCAAGCGTCGACCTCGGAGCTCTATGGGCTCGTTCAGGAGATTCCGCAGCGCGAGACCACGCCCTTCCACCCGCGTTCTCCTTATGCTGTTGCTAAGCTCTACGCTTACTGGATCGCGGTAAACTACCGCGAAGCTTACGGGATGTACGCCTGCAACGGCGTGCTCTTCAATCACGAGAGCCCGCGGCGCGGCGAAACCTTCGTGACCCGCAAGATCACTCGCGGCATGGCCAACATTGCCATGGGGCTCGAGGACTGCCTCTACATGGGCAACATCGACAGCCTGCGGGACTGGGGGCACGCAAAGGACTATGTCCGCATGCAGTGGATGATGCTGCAGCAGGACGAGCCCGATGACTTTGTCATTGCCACGGGCAAGCAGTACTCGGTGCGGGAGTTCATCGACTGGAGCGCGCGAGAGCTTTCGATCGAGCTCGAGTTTTCGGGCAAAGGCGTGGAGGAGATCGGTACGGTCAAGTCTGTCGATAACAATGTTGCGCCGGCCGTGAAAACCGGAGACGTGCTGGTGCGTATCGATCCTCGTTATTTCCGACCCGCCGAAGTCGAAACTCTTCTGGGTGACCCGACCAAGGCCAAGGAAAAACTTGGCTGGGTCCCTGAGATCACGGCCCAGGAAATGTGTGTCGAAATGGTGAACGAGGACCTGCATACCGCCAAGCGTCATGCGCTTTTGAAGGAGCATGGCTACGCGCTGCCGCTCTCGGTCGAGGACCGCTGAGAGCAGGATGTCACTGCGTATCACCCTTTACGGAGCGTATACCCTTGCGCTTGAGGCGGTGGGGTTTCTTCCCTCCCAGCGGCTCAGGCGCCTGCTCTACAAAAAGTTTGGCCGGATGCGCTTGGGTGAACACGTTGCCATTTATCGAGGCGCCCGGATCCGCGGGGGGCGCAAGATTGCAATAGGGTCAGGAACCTCCATCGGCGATCGGTGTGAACTGGACGGCCGGGGCGGTCTTCAATTCGGGTGCAACGTCAATGTTTCTTCCGAGGCGATGTTCTGGACGGCCCAGCACGATTACCGAGATGCCGGCTTTCCGACACGCTTCTCTCCGGTGGCCATCGAGGATTGGGTCTGGATCGGTCCGAGGGTAATCGTGCTTCCCGGGGTAACCGTCGCAAGGGGCTGTGTGGTCGCTGCGGGCAGCGTGGTGACAAAATCAACCGAGCCTTACGGACTATATGCCGGTGTCCCCTCCCGCAGAGTGGGTGAACGGCCAAATCTGGAATTTGAGTATACTCCGGGTCAGGGGTTCATCCCGTTCCTCTAGGGCTTAAGCGCTTCAGGTGAAACGACTGGGATATGGCAACAAAGTCATGGCGAAGAGCGATGTTAAGATGGAAAATGAAGAGACTTCGGGCGGAATATTTCATCCCCTGAAGGAGCTTGCCCAGAAGATACCGAGTCAGAAGGATGCAATCCTTGTGGCGAGCTTCGGCCGTGCGGGCAGCACGCTCATCTACGATGCGGTGAACGAAGCAATGGCTCGCTCCCGTTTCGGCATAAGCGCAAGCGCCTTTCAGAAGATCACACGCGACGTGGCAATGGATCTCCCCAACTGCGAACTGCGCTCCGGAGTGGTCTACAAAACGCATGACTATCCCGACTCTCTTGCCGGGCGGCAGAAAGTGCGCGGCATATTCCTGTTCGGTTCTGCGGAAGAAGCAGCTCTTTCAGTTCACGCTCAGAAAGCTGCCCGCAGCGAGGATTGGGTCAAGTTACATTTCGAGCATCTCCGCAGACCCTATCGCTACGATGATCTTCTGCAGGAGGATGTGTTGGGGTTCCGGGATCAATGCGTGGCGTGGATGAGCTTCGAAGGCGTCCCGGTTCTGTGTCTCCGGTACGAAGGGCTCTGGGATAACCTTGATAAGATTTCGGAATTCTGCGGGCTCGACGTGAGGCTGCCCGAGCGCCGGGAGCGTGCCCCCAAGAAGGTCGAGCCGGAGGTCCTCGAGAGGGCGCGGGCCGTCTACGGCCCGCTTGATGACGAACTCGCCAAGCTTCCCGACTGCTTCGTGGCTTCTCCGGAATTCGGGGCACGCCTGAAACTGCGAGACGTCGCAGATACCTCCAGTAATACGAAGGAATCCCAATGACATACGATCTGACTGGTAAGCGCGTCTGGGTCGCCGGTCATCGCGGAATGGTTGGCGGTGCGGTGGTTCGTCGGCTTGCCCGGGAGAACTGCGAGGTCATCACGGCGGGGCGTGACGTGGTCGATCTGGTCGACCAGGCTGCGGTGCGGGCATGGATGCTCGACACCCGTCCCGACGTGGTCGTCATGGCCGCGGCCAAGGTCGGCGGCATCAAGGCCAACAACGACTACCCGGTCGATTTCCTTTACCAGAACCTGATGATCGAGGCGAACATCGCACAGGCGGCCCACGAGGCCGACGTGGGGCGTTTCCTCTTCCTTGGGTCCTCCTGCATCTATCCCAAGATGGCACCGCAACCGATCCCCGAGGACAGCCTTCTGACGGGGCCCCTGGAACCCACCAACGAGTGGTATGCCATCGCCAAGATCGCCGGCATCAAGCTCTGCCAGGCCTACCGGACGCAGTACGGGCGTGACTGGATTTCGGCCATGCCGACCAATCTCTACGGACCCGGCGACAACTACGACCTGCAAAGCAGCCACGTCCTGCCTGCCCTCTTGCGCAAGTTCCACGAGGCCAAGGAAGCGGGGGCGCCCTCGGTCGAGCTCTGGGGGTCAGGAACGCCCCTGCGCGAGTTCCTGCACTGCGACGATCTCGCCGATGCGCTGGTTTTCCTGCTCAAGAACTATTCCGGCTACGAGCACGTGAATGTGGGAAGCGGCGTCGAGGTGACGATCCGGGAACTCGCCGAGACCATCGCCCGCGTGGTCGGATACCAAGCCGAGCTGAGCTTCGATGCGACCAAGCCAGATGGGACGCCGCGCAAGCTCATGGACAGCTCGCGTCTGCATGACATGGGATGGAACAACGCGCGCTCTCTCGAGGATGGCATCGCGAATGCCTATGAAGCGTATCTGGCGGGCAACTAGCGGTCCCGCCCGGTGGCGTGGTCTCTTTTTTGAGCAGGTTGACCCTGCCGGAAGAGAGCCGTGCAGGCGGGCCCTCCCCGGGATGCCGGGAGCGGGTTACACGTTATCGGTGAATAGTTGAGAAGTGATCTCTTTATAAGGGTGTTGACCATGGAAAGCTGGCCTCCCGGGGCTCACGATCCCGAACTCGCCGATCTGCAGGAAACCTATCTGCCCCGCAAGGGCGCCTATGATATCTCGGGGCTGTTACGTGATCGGCGTCTGGGAAACATGGCGTTGGTTTCGTCCTTCGGGGCAGAGAGCATCGTGCTTCTGCATTACGTTTCCCGGATCTTGCCAGAGGTTACGGTCCTGTTTCTGGACACCGGCAAGCACTTCCCCGAAACCTTGAGCTATCGCGACCAGGTTGTGAAGGACCTGGGTCTGAATCTCCGGGTGCTTGAACCGGAAGCCTCGAGCCTTCATGCCGAGGACCCCGATGGTCAGCTGCACAGCCGTGAGCCGAATACCTGTTGCCGGCTTCGCAAGGTCTTCCCGCTGCAGGATGCGCTCGAGGGGTTCGACAGCTGGATCAGTGGGCGCAAGCGCTATCAGGCCGACAGCCGCAGCCACATCGGTGTCATCGAACGCGACGGTGAGCGTCTGAAGGTCAACCCCATGGCCTTCTGGACGCGCGAGGACATTGAGGCCTACTTCGCCTTCCATCGCCTGCCGCGCCATCCTCTGGAAGCACAGAATTATCTGTCGATCGGTTGTGCCCCCTGTACACGCCCCGTGGCGGAGGGCGAAGACGCCCGGGCGGGCCGGTGGGCCGAAAGCCCCGAAAAAGTGGAATGCGGTATTCATCTGGGGCCGGACGGACGCTTCAGGCGCAGTAGTGCCGCTGCCTCTGACTGAGCCGGGTCAGACAGAATGTAATGCAGAGCTTTCCTGGCCAGACATGAAAGGTAATTGATGTTCATTTTGCATAGCTCCCGGACCATGTTCGTGCACGTGCCGAAAGCGGCCGGGATGCATGTGTCCAAGAGCTTTCGGTCCAAGGCGGCTCCCGGAGATGTATTCCTGACAGGGCCAAGGATCGAGATCGTCGGGGCTCCGTTGCGAAGTCGGGTTCTCAACGATGTAAGGGGGGCAAAGTCGCGCCTCGGGCGACTGATACCACTCAAGCATTCCTCCGCAGAGGAACTCCGTGGTTTCTTCCCGAGAGTCTTTGATGTTTATCGTACTTTCTGCGTCGTCCGAGAACCGGTCGCCCGGGCCGTTTCCGCTTATACCTATGCTAGGAATGACGCAAAGATGCCCGCCGTGCCTCGAACCCGCGAGGCATTCGAGGCCATCCGGTTCTGCCAGAGCTTCGACGAGTTCGTTCAGGGGGGAGTTTTTGAGAAGTTCCTGGACATCAACTTCCTGCGCCCCCAGTCGGATTTTGTATTCGACCGGAATGGTAGACGCCTTGTGGATGAGATCGTGCCCGCCAGTGGGCTTGATGTGGCACTTCGAGAGAGTTTCGGCGTGGAACCTCCGCCGAAGAAGGAAAACGCGACCCCCGATGCCGTCCGCACGAAGGTAAAGCCTGCCGAGGAGACAGTACAGCGTCTCAGGGCAGCCTACAGCGTCGATTACGAAAGGCTTGGCTGCTTCTGACCAGCTGAGGACGAGGGGCTGACTTGCCATCGGACCATGGCCTTGGCGCGGGCTGCATGATAGATGGCTCTCGGGCTCTCGGGGCCCTTGGATGAGACCCTTCCGGGAGACAGTGCACGTGGCATTCATGAGCGGGTTCGTCGGCGAGACGCGCAGTATGCCGGTGACCCGAGTGGCCGTTGGCGTCCTGCTGGCGTTCGCACTGCTCGGTTTCTATCTCCAGATATCCTTTGGCCTGCCGTTTTCGCTCCATTACCTGTCGGGACTTCTGCTCTTTGTCACCCTCATACCCAGAGCGAATGACCTGTGGTTTGCGAGCACGATATGCCTGCTCTCCCTGGCATCGATCTTCTGGTTCATCTTCTCGCCCTCCCTCGCCGGTTACTTGCCCGAACAGCTCACCTCCTATGTCCAGCTTGTCCTTGCCATTACTTCAAGCATAGGCGTCTTTCGCTCTCTGCAGATGGTGGGGCGGCTCAACCCGGTCGGATTGTCGAGGACTGCACTATGGATTTTCGTCCTGATGAGCCTCGGAATCGCGCTTGAGGTTGCCGGCCCTCTGCGTCCGGTCAGCGATGCCATACGCGGCGCGATCTACGACTTCGGCCTCTATAGCAACGATACGAGGGATATTGGTTCGTACGGTTGGATCCGGCCGAAACTCTTCACTTCGGAGCCTTCACACTTAGGGAAGTTCTACGGCCTCTGCCTTTTCATGGCAGTTGCATGTAGCCCGAAGCTGAGGTTTCAGGTTTGGCTCCTCTTAATATCCCTTCCGTTCATCATCTTGGTGCGAAGCCCTGCGGTCCTGCCGGGGCTTATGTGCACCTGCGCGCTGGTGACCTTGCGTATCGGACCCAGGCGGATACTCTTGAACCCGTTCATTCTGGTGATGCTCGTCGTATTCTGCGGGTTCTTCGTCTACGAGATCGTGGAGACGATACGCACGAGGCTGATCCAGACGATGGACCCCAGCCTCTACATCCGCCTGGTTCGCCCCTTTCAACTTGTGCTGAGGACGATCGAGGCACGTCCGCTCCTAGGCTACGGGATCGGAAGCGACCGGCAGATTGCCGGATTGTTCGAGGAAATCTCCACTTCTGCGAATGCCCCGGTCTATCTCCGGCGGGAAATCGGAACGACAAACCGGGCTTGGGGCGCTTCCCACTTCGCGCTGTTCATCCAACTCGGAGCGATCGGCGGGCTGATCTGGATCACCGCGATCGCCCGCTTCGCGCGCTCGGTGCTGGAAGGCTACATGTCGATCTTCTGGCTGTTTTTCGTTTCTTTCGGCTTCTTCATCGGCGTGATCAACACGCCCTTCTACTGGGGCCAACTTGCCATCTTCCTCTCAGGTCTGTGGCTTGCAGACCAGTACCGCAAGAAGGAGCTTGTCTAGGCCGGCGTGGGACCGGCCTGAGACGCAACTCAGAGTCCCCCGGCATCCAACTGGAGCCAAAGACTGCCGGTCCATAGGAAATTCCAGGTGGTCGTGGTGTCCGGCCCCGGGTCAAAAGCGCGTGTCAGGGGTCGTTTGCGGGAGAGTGTGAAATCCTACGCTAAGCGCCGAGCAGCCGTTTCCCATTCTCGCGCAGGTTTCCCTCTGGGTCGACATACCGATAGAGCGTTACCGGTCTGATCTTCAGCTCCTTGCACAGCTCGGAGACGGAGGTATCGCGGTTGGCCATCGCGGCCTGCGCCATGCGCAGCTGGGCCTTGGTCAGCGCGAACTTGCGGCCTCCCTTTCGCCCCCGAGCGCGCGCGGCGGCAAGCCCGGCCATCGTCCGTTCCCGGATGAGCTCGCTCTCGAACTCGGCGAGGGAGGCGAAGATGCCGAAGGAGAGTCGCCCGTGGGCGGTGGTCGTGTCGATCTGGGCGCCCTGTCCAGTCAGCACCTTCAACCCGACGCCGCGTTCGGAGAGACCAGCGACCGTCTTCACCAGGTGATGCAGGCTGCGGCCCATCCGGTCGAGCTTCCAGATCACCAGCACGTCGCCGTCCCGGAGGGCCTTCAGGCACGCCTCGAGACCGGGCCGCTCGTCCTTCTTCCCGGAAGCCCTGTCCGAGTAGATCTGATCTTCGCCGACGCCTGCGGCAATCAGCGCGTCGCGCTGCAGGTCGAGCGACTGGCTTCCGTCGGCCTTGGAGACCCGCGCATAGCCGATCAGCATGTATCGCAAACGATCGTTTGAGACATTTGGCGAAGATCAGCGCTCTTGGCCATTGATACTTTTCCTTAACCCGTATCGAAATCAAAGATACGCAATGGAGTAATCGAAAGCAAAAGAAACATGGCCCACCGGACCATCCTGACGCCGAAGCAACGGGAGGTCCT
>CAYNKL010000018.1:0-44727 GCA_964397775.1 uncultured Rhodobacterales bacterium
GATCCGGGCGAGCTTGGCCACGCGGGCGGCGGTCTCGATGTCGATGGACATGGGAACCCCTTTCCTGCTTGTCCCCGCGCGTCTAGCGCGCGGCGCGCGCCCTCGCAAGCATGTGCCGCCGCCAGACCTCGATCATCCAGCCCAACATCACGGCATTCAGGATATGCCAGAGGAAATGCGTGCCCAACGGTAGCATCCCGCAAAGCGGCGCGTCGAGCGTGCGCGCCGTCAGCGACAGCACCAGCAGCCCCGCACCCATGGCAAGCCCCCGCGCCGTTTCGGGCGCCCTGTGGCGCAGCAGAACCGCATAGATCGCAATCAGCAGCGGCACCGGCGCATAGCCGGCCGACCAGCCAAGGCCCGGCACCGCCCTGAAGACCGGCGTGAGCGCCGCCGCGTAGGGCACGAAAAGCATCGTCAGCCCCAGTGAGGCCCAGCGCCCCAGTCCCCAGAAATCCCGGTTGGCCGCGAAGATGTAGATCAGGATGAAGACCAGGATCGGCAATACGTCGGCCAGCCCTGCCCAGGGCTGCGCGAAGGTGTGGAACAGGAAGGACCCCACCCCGATCACGAAAAGCACGACGCAGAGCCACCGTCCGATGCCGCCCACGCGGGGCCACATGTGCAGCGCGGCAAAGACAAAGGCGAGGTTCGTCAGGGCGTTGACAGGCTCCGCCCAGAACGCGGGCCCCACCCGCTCACAATACCCGTCAACCGCCGCCGTCCAGTCCATGGCGCCACACTACACCCACTTTCGGAATTGCCAGCGCGTCGCATGGGCGCAGCGCGCCCCCGGACTTTGCGCGCGCGGCAAAGATGCTAGCTTGGCCCTCAGAACCAGTTTGAGGGAGTTTCACAATGCAGATCATCTGGCTGGGCCATGGCGCGTTCCGGATCGAGATCGAGGACCAGGTGCTGCTGATCGACCCGTGGCTGACCGGCAACCCGGCGCTGCCCGAGGATCAGCACGAGGCCGCGATCGCCGGCGCCACGCAGATGCTCATCACCCATGGCCACGGCGACCACACCGCCGATGCCGTCTCCGTCTCGCAAAAGACCGGCGCGCCGCTCTCGGCAATCGTCGAGCTTGCCGGCGTGCTGCACAAGCAGGGCGCCATCGAGGGCCAGGGCTTCAACAAGGGCGGCACCATCCGTTTCGGCAAGGTCGAGGTCTCGATGGTGCCCGCCTCGCACTCCTCCTCCATGCCGGTTGACGACAAGCTCACCTACATGGGCATGGAAATCGGCTACATCATTCGCGGCGAGGGCCACACGATCTATTTCTCCGGCGACACCGCGATCATGGCCGACATGGAGTGGATCGGCGCCTACTACCAGCCCGACATCGGCATCCTCTCGGCGGGCGGGCACTTCACCATGGACATGGCGCAGGCGGCCTGGGCCTCGAAGCGCTACTTCGATTTCAAGACCGTGATACCCTGCCATTACAAGACCTTCCCCCTGCTCGAACAGGACGCCACGCGTCTGAAGGAGGGCCTGCCGGGCGTCGACGTGATCGAACCCGAGGTGATGAAACCCATGACCTTCTGATCCCCTCGTGCCGGGCGCCCGCGCGCCCGGCCGCCCCCCCCTCACGTCGCAGGCGACAAGAGCTTTTCGTCGTGATAGGTTGATATCAACTTATTGCGGGAGAGGCGGATGACCGATCAGATCACGGTGCTGGCGGGCACCACCAAGGGGCTCTTCCTCCTGCGCGGCCGCGAGGGTGGCCCATGGCGGGTCGAGGGCCCGCATTGCGAGGGTTGGCCCATCAACCACGCCATCGGCGACCCGGCGACAGGCACCCTCTGGGCCGGTGGCGGCGGCGACTGGCAGGGCGCAGGCATCTTCCGCTCCGAGGACGACGGCGCCACCTGGCACCGGGCCAGCCTCTCCGACGGCCAGATGGCCGAATGGGCGCGCAACGATCCCGGTTTCGCCGCGATGATCGGCTTCGACGCAGACGCACCGCCTGCCCCGCACACCGGCCGGGTCGAGGCTATCTGGTCGCTCTGCTTCGCCCACGGCACGCTCTGGGCCGGCGGCAAGCCCGGCGCGCTTTTCCGCAGTACCGACAGGGGCGCCACATGGGAGCCCGTCGAAAGCCTCATGCAGATGGAGGGCCGCGAGGCTTGGAACCCCGGCGCCGCCGGGCTGACGCTCCACACCATCGTGCCCCACCCGACGGACCCCGACCGACTCTGGCTCGCCATCTCGGCGGCAGGCGTCTTCGCCACCGAGGACGGCGGCGCAAGCTGGCACCGCCGCAACCGGCTCTCGAACCTCGGCGCCGCCGGATGCAGCGACCACCCCGCCGCCCCGCAGGGCGGCGAAACCGGCCACTGCGTGCACAACATGCGCCGCGCCCCGGGCGAGGCCGATTTGCTCTACCAGCAGAATCACCACGGCGTCTTCCGCTCCGCCGACGGCGGCCGCAGCTGGGAGGATATCACCCAGGGCCTGCCTTCCACCTTCGGCTTTCCCGTCGCCGTGCATCCGTCGAACCCCGACACCCTCTGGACCCTGCCGCTCAACGGCGACATGGCGGGCCGCTTCCCGCCCGATGCCGCGGCCGCCGTCTGGCGCTCCCGCGACGGCGGCGGCAGCTGGGAGCCGTGCCGCAAGGGCCTGCCGCAGACCGCCTGCTATTTCACCGTGCTGAGACAGGCCATGGCCGTCGACACCGGCGCGGCGCCGGGCCTCTACTTCGGCACCAACACCGGATCGGTCTTCGCCAGCTTCGACGAGGGCGACAGCTGGACCGAGATCGCCGAACATCTGCCCACGGTTCTGGCCGTCGAGACCCTCCGCCGCACCTGACACGGACGAGCCTGCGCGCAACACCAACCGATATCGTCCCCTCCCCCTGCCAGGGGGAGGGCCAGGGAGGGGGTAAGGCAACCCGCACCACGTCATAAAATCCCGCACAGGCCCCGCCGATGTCGCCCCCTCTCCCCCCGGGGGAGAGGGCCGGGGTGAGGGGTTCACACGCCCCGCACGTCAAAGACCTCCTTCGCCGCGAAAAGCCCGTTCAGTGCCGCCGGGAAGCCGGCATAGACCGCCATCTGCATCAGGATCTCGGTGATCTCCTCGCGGCTCAGCCCCACGTTCAGCCCCGCCTCCACGTGTACCTTCAGCTGCGCAGGCGCCGTGCCCATGGCACAAAGCGCGCCGATGGTGGCGATCTCGCGATCCCGCACCGCAAGGCCGGGCCGCGTGTAGATATCCCCGAACGGGAATTCGAGCAGCATCTCCGCAAAATCCGGTGCGATGTCGGCCAGCGCCGCCACGACCCGTTCCCCTGCCTCTCCATCGATCTCCGAAAGCGCCCGGCGCCCCCGCTCCAGCCGTGTGTCGCTCATCGCATCTCTCCCATCTCGTAACCTTCGATCTTGGCGTCGAGCAGTTCCAGCCCCGCCTGTAATGCCACCAGCCTTTCGCGCACGCGTTCGCGGTGCGTGCGCAGCAGCGCCGCCCGCTCCGGGGCCGTCTCCGGACCCCTTGCGCGCAGCCGGGCATAGACCAGGCGCTCGCGCACCGGCATGTCCGTGTCCCGCAGCTTTTCAAGGAAGGCGACCCAGCGCAGAGTGTCGTCGCCGTAATCGCGTCGCCCCGATCCGTCGCGCCCCGGCGGCGGCATCAGGCCAATGCGTTCATAGTACCGGATCGTGTCCGGGCTCAGCCCGCTCTGCGCGGCAAGATCCCCGATCTTCATGGGCGCTCCTTTCCCTCTGTCACCCGCAGGCTACGAGTTGGAGCGCACTCCGGGTCAAGCCCGGAAAAGGGCCGGCACGCGCGGCGCCGGCCCGGGCGGGATCACTCGATCCCGAAGACCACCGTCACCGCGGCGCTGACACTGCTTTCGCCCGCCTCGACCGGCATGGATTCCATGGCATCGGCCATGCGCATCATCGGCACCGGCCCGCCGCCGCCACCGCTCTCGCTGATCGACATCACCGGGCCCAGCGTGACACCGGCGGCCTCGGCATAAAGTTCGGCGCGCGCCATGGCGTCCTGCACCGCGTCGCGGCGCGCGGCATCCTCGAGCGGCCCCGGCTCGGCAAAGCCGAAGCTCAGCCCTTCCAGCCGGTTGGCGCCACCGGAGACCACCTGCCCCAGCACCTCGCCGAGCGAGTCGAGATCCCGCACGCGGGCCCGCAGCATGTTCGAGGCCTCGAAGGCGATGACCTCACGCTCGTCGTAGGTGCCCGCGCGGTCGGCGTAGACCGGCCGCAGCGTGAGCCCCGTGGTCTGCCGGTCCCGCTGCTCGATGCCGAGCGTGCCCAGCAGCTCGATCACCTCGCCGATCCGGGTATTCACCGCGTCGGCGGCCAGCTCCGCACCGGCATTGCGCTCGGTCACGCCAATGGTGATCGTCGCCATGTCCGGCGCCGCCACGGCCTGCCCCTCGCCGGTCACGGTGATGGTACGGGCGGGGGGTTCGCCCTGCGCCGCCACCGGGCCGGCAAGCCCGATCGTGGCGGCAACGAGAATCATCGGTAGAAGGCGCATTCGGTCGCTCCGTTCTGAAAACATGCCGCCACTCTCCGGCCCGCCCCAGCCGGCGGGCAACACAACATTTTCTTTTTCAGGCAGAGAGTTGCCACCGGATTTTGACCCAATCGAAAGGACTCCCATAAGCGTCGCTGAATTGGTAAAAGCACCCCATGACTCCGAGTTTCGCGCTTTCCCTGTCTTCCGAGGGCATCGCCCTCCTGCGCAGGCAGCCCTCCGGCTGGGCCCTGATCGACGAGGCCGGCTTCGGCGGCGACGATCCCGATGCGGCCATCTCCGCCCTGCGCACCCGCGCCGAGGAACTCTCGGCCGAGGGCGGCAGGGTGCTGCTGGTCATTCCCGACGACCAGATCCGCTACCTCGACCTCGCCGATCCCGGCGACGACGCCAACACCCGCGAGGCAGCAATCCGGACCGCCCTCGACGGCGCCACGCCCTATCCGCTCGACCAGCTTGTCTACGACTGGTCGGCCGCGCATGGCCGCATGTTCGCCGCCGCCGTCGCCCGCGAGACCCTGCAGGAGGCCGAGGCCTTCGCGCTCCAGCACGGCTTCGAACCCGTCGGCCACGTCGCCGCCCCCGGCAACGACCGCTTCGCCGGCAGCGTCGATTTCGGTCGCGCGAGCACCTGGACGGGCAAGGCCCCCGAACGCCTCCCCGCCGCCATTCGCGTGATCCCGGCGGACGAGACCGCCCTGCGCCCCGAGCCGCGCCCGCTGCCACCGGCCCCGCCCCCCGAGGCCGAGGCCGAGGCGCCATCGCCCGAGCCCGTCGCCATCGTCGAACCCGAGCCCGCCCCAACTGAGCCGGCAGCGCCCGCCCCACCCCGGGGCGAGCCTCCCGTGCTCACCCTGAACCGCGAATTCGGCACGCCGGCGCCCGGCAAGACGGACGCCGCGCCCGCGCCAGAGCCCACCACTCCGCCGGCCCCCACCGCGGGTCCGACCTCCGCTGCCCAGACGGTATCGCAGCCAAAAGCGCCGAAAGCCGCCCCCTTCGCAAGCGAGCCCGGCGATCTGCCCCCCGATCCCAGGGTCTCGGCTCAGAGCCTGCGCCGCCGCTTCACCCCGGTGCCGCAGCCCGATGCCGCGATCCGCGACGCCCGCGTGACCGAGGGCCGCATCGGCGATGACGAACCCGCCTGGGACGCCTCCGACCAGGGGCTTTCCTTCTCCTCCGGACGCGCGGACGCCGCACCCGAGGACGATGTCCCCGAAGTCCCCGCCGCCCTCGGCAAGCTGCGCACCCGCAAGCGCCGCGGCAGCGGCGCGCCTGCGACCGGCCCGAAGCCCCGCAAGCAACCCGCCGCGCCCACGGTGACCCCTGCGGCAGCAGCGGCCACACCGGAGCCGATCGCGGGCCCAGCGGCCCCCGTCGCACCGCCCCGGCCGGCACCCGCCGGCGACAGCGCCACGGCCCTTTCCCGCGAGGAAGAGCTCGAGCGCATGACACTCTTCGGGGCACGCGGCCGCGAACACGACCGCCCCGCCACGCGCCCCACCGGCCTCATCGCCGCCGGCATCGGCCTGCTCGCCCTCGCAGCCCTCGCTGGCTGGGCCTCGGTGCGCTTCGACGACCGCATCGCCGCGCTCTTCGGCGGCAGCGACGCCAGCGTCGCGGCCCTCACCGCCCCCGAGAGCGAGACGCCGCCGGAAACCGCCGCCGCGCCAGAGCCCGCCGCCCCCGAACCGGAAGAACAGACCGAAACCGCCGCCCTGCCCGAAGCGCCGGACGACGTCACCGCCCTCCAGCCGCTCGGCCCCGAGGAAGCCGCCGCCACCTATGCCGCCACCGGCATCTGGCAGCGCGGCCCCAACGGCCCGCTCGAACCCGCGCCGACGCTGCTCGGCGACGTCTACGTGGCCTCCATCGACCCCGACGTGACCCAGCAGGACGCCGTCGCCCTGCCCGCCACCGACGATCTCGTGCAAGAGGCCGCCCTGCCCGACCCGGGCCTCACGCCGCCACCGGGCATGGTCTTCGACCTCGACGCGCGCGGCCTCGTGCGCCCCAGCGCCGAGGGCACCCGCGCCCCCTCCGGCCACAGTGTCTTCACCGGCCTGCCGCCCGCCGTGCCCCCTGACCGGAGCCCCGCCCCGCAGGAGCAGGAAGAGGCCACGAGCGAGGAGGCGCCCGGCGCCGTGCCGGAAGAGGCCCTCCCGGAAATTCGCCCCGAGGCCCGCCCCGACGACATCGTGGAATCGCGCGAACGCGCCCAGCTCAGCGGGCTCAGCCGCGACGAGCTCGCCGACATCCGGCCCGTGCTCCGACCGGCCACCGCACAGGAAGAGGCCACAGCCGCCAACCCGGCCTCGCCCGCGACCGAGCAGGCGGTCGCCGCCTCGCTGGTGCCGCTGGGCCGGCCCCGCAACATGGCCGCGATCGTCGAACAGGCGGATGCCACGATCACCCAGGCCGCCGCGGCCCCCGCGCCGCAACGGAGCGTCCAGCCGGATATCCCGAGCAACACCAACGTCGCGCGCGAGGCCACGGTCACCAACGCGCTCAACCTCCGCCAGACCAACCTCATCGGCGTCTACGGCACCCCCGACAACCGCCGCGCGCTCGTCCGCCTGCCCAATGGCAACTACGAGAAGGTCAAGGTCGGCGACCGCATCGACGGCGGCCGCGTCGCCGCCATCGGCGAGGCGCAACTGCGCTACGTGAAGGGCGGCCGCAGCATCACCCTCGACATGCCGCGCGGCTGAGGCACCGCCCGCGCCCGACAATCCGGCATCGGACCGCCCCGAATGCCCTGCGGGCGGCGGCCCCGCATGGCGGGGCTGTACCTCGGCTGCGTCCTGCGCTTAATTGCCCGCGACACGGCAATCCCCCGACCGCGAAGGTGCCAGGCTGACCCTCAAGAGCGCAACATACGGAACCGCCCTGACCGTCATGATCGGCTGGCTGCTCTGGGTGGGAAAACCCGTGCTGCTGCCGCTCCTGGCGGCGATCATCTCGGTCTACGTGCTCTCCACCGCCGCGGCGAGCATCGACCGTGTGCCGCTCCTGCGCCGCTTCCCGCCCTGGGCACGGCGCACGCTGATCCTGCTCGGCTTCGCCGTGGCGGTCGTCCTGCTCTTCGTGCTGGTGATCAACAACCTCGCCCAGATCGCCGCCGCCCTGCCGCGCTACGAATCGAACCTCGACCTGCTGCTCACCCGCACGGCGAGCCTCGTGGGCATCGACGACGAGCCCACATGGGAAAACCTCCGCAGCGCCACCTTCGACCAGTTCGACGCGCGGTCGCTGATCGCGCCCGCCCTGCTGTCGCTGCGCGGCTTCGGCACCACGCTCTTTCTCGTGGTGCTCTACTCGGCCTTCTTCATGGCCGAGCGCGGCGTGCTCGCGCGCAAGGTCATCATCGCGGCCGGCGATCCGCAGCTCGGCGACCGCACGCTGTCCATCCTCGCGCATGTGAACGAGAGGATCGGCCAGTATCTCTTCGTCAAGACCACGGTCAACGTCATCCTCGGCGCCGTCTCCTACGCGATCATGCTGCTACTGGGGATCGAGTTCGCGCTCTTCTGGGCGGTGCTCATCGCCTTCCTGAACTACATCCCCTACATCGGCTCGCTGATCGGCGTGCTGCTGCCGGCGCTGCTCAGCCTCGCCCAGTTCGGCATGCTCTGGATGACCGGGATCGTGATCCTCGCGCTTTCCACCGCGCAGATCGTGGTGGGCGGCTACCTCGAGCCGCGGATGATGGGCCGCGCCTTCAACCTCAGCCCCTTCGCCGTGCTGATCTCGCTCGCCTTCTGGAGCGCGCTCTGGGGCCTGCCCGGCACGCTTCTCGCCGTGCCGATGACCGCTAGCCTCGTGCTCGTGCTGGCCGAGATCCGCGTCACCCGGCCCTTCGCGGTCATGCTCTCCTCCAGCGGAAGCGTCTGACCCGCGCCGCGGGCCCGCCTCGCCTTGAAGCTCTCGGACCAAACCGACCGCAGCCCACACGCCCTTCTTCTTGGTAAAAATATCCCGGGGGGATTGGCGCCGCAGGCGCCAGGGGGGGCAGCGCCCCCGAAAGGCACCGCCCGCCAGACCGGCGCCGGTCCGAACCCCGCCGCACCACCGCAAACCAGCACCCTGCTTCTTCTCGCCCCAAATACCTCGGGGTGAATGGCGCCAAAGGCGCCAGAGGGGCAGCGCCCCCTGCCTCCTCAACCATCACGGACAAACCCCAAAAAATCTGGGACATTCCTAAGATTCGGTCAAACCGTCTCTGCAAGCCATTGATTTCATTGAAGCGCCAGGATGTCCCGGCCCGGGACATCTCAGAAGGGCACGTCATCCTCGGCGTGCACGAATTTGGCCACCACCTTCTTGGTCCCCGCCTTCTCGAAGGCCACCTCCAGCTTGTCGCCCTCGATGCCGGTGATCTCGCCGTAGCCGAACTTCTGGTGGAACACCCGCTGCCCGGTCTCGAAGGACGACACGGCATCGAGGTCGATCACCTGGGCCCGGCTCTCGCGCGGCTGGCTCACGGGGCGTTCCTGGCTGCGCGCCTGCATCCGCTTCCAGCCCGGCGAGTTGTAGACGTCAGCCCGGCTCGCCTGGTCGTGCAGCCCGCTCGCCTGCCCCGCCATGATCTGCGGCGAGGCGCTGGCGGACATGCCCGCGGCGCCGTAGCCGCCGCCATACAGCCCCGGCGGCGTCAGCACCTCCACGTGCTGCTCGGGCAGCTCGTCGATGAAGCGCGAGGGCATCTGGCTCTGCCACTGGCCAAAGACCCGCCGGTTGCCGGCAAAGCTGATCGTGCAGACCTCCTCGGCGCGGGTGATGCCCACGTAGGCCAGCCGCCGCTCCTCCTCGAGGCCCTTGACCCCGCTCTCGTCCATGCTCCGCTGCGAGGGGAACAGCCCGTCCTCCCAGCCCGGCAGGAAGACCACGGGAAACTCGAGCCCCTTGGCCGCGTGCAGGGTCATGATCGACACCTTCTCGCCGCCGTCGTCGCTCTCGTTGTCCATGACGAGGCTCACGTGCTCAAGGAACCCCTGCAGGTTCTCGAAGCCCTCGAGCGCCTTCACCAGTTCCTTGAGATTCTCCAGCCGGCCCGGCGCCTCGGGCGTCTTGTCGGCCTGCCACATGCCGGTATAGCCGCTTTCGTCGAGGATCACCTCGGCCAGCTCCATGTGGGTCATGTCCGGATCGCCGGTCATGCGGCCCCAGCGCATGAGCCCATCGAGCAACTCGCGCAGCGCGGCGCCACCCTTGCCCTTGATGGCCCCGTCCTCGACGGCCCGGCGCGCGCCCTCGACCAGCGGCAGCCCGTTGTCCCGCGCGATCCGCTGGATCGTCTGCTGCGCCTTGTCGCCAAGGCCCCGCTTGGGCGTGTTCACGATCCGCTCGAAGGCAAGGTCGTCCTCGGGCGAGACCACCAGCCGGAAATAGGCCATGGCATCGCGGATCTCGAGCCGTTCGTAGAAACGCGGCCCGCCGATCACCCGGTAGGGCAGCCCGATGGTCAGGAAGCGGTCCTCGAAGGCCCGCATCTGGTGCGAGGCGCGCACGAGGATCGCCATGTCGTCGAGCCCGCGCGGCGCCATGCCCCGCGTGCCGGTCTGCATCGACTCGACCTCCTCGCCGATCCAGCGGGCCTCTTCCTCGCCGTCCCAGTGGCCGATCAGGCGCACCTTCTCGCCACTGTCCGCCTCGGTCCAGAGCTCCTTGCCCAGCCGCGAGCTGTTGCCCCGGATCACGTTCGACGCGGCCGCCAGGATATGCGGCGTCGAGCGGTAGTTCTGTTCCAGCCGCACCACATGGGCGCCGGGGAAATCCTTTTCAAACCGCAGGATGTTGCCCACCTCGGCGCCGCGCCAGCCGTAGATCGACTGATCGTCGTCGCCCACGCAGCAGATGTTGCGATGCCCCTGCGCCAGCAGCCGCAGCCAGAGATACTGCGCGACGTTGGTATCCTGATACTCGTCGACAAGGATATAGCGGAAGTACCGCTGGTACTGCTCCAGCACGTCCGGGTGGGTCTGGAAGATCGTCACCATGTGCAGCAGCAGGTCGCCGAAATCGCAGGCGTTCAGCTCGCGCAGGCGCGCCTGGTACTGGGCGTAAAGCTGCGGCCCCTTGTGATTGTAGGCGCCCGCATCGGCCGCCGGCACCTTGTCGGGCGTCAGCGCGCGGTTCTTCCAGTCGTCGATGATCGAGGACAGCTGCCGCGCGGGCCAGCGCTTTTCGTCAATGCCCGCCGCCTGGATCAGCTGCTTGAGCAGCCGCAGCTGGTCGTCGCGATCGAGGATCGTGAAGTTCGATTTCAGCTCCACCAGCTCCGCGTGCCGCCGCAGCAGCTTCACGCAGATGGCGTGGAAGGTGCCCAGCCAGGGCATCCCCTCGACGGTCTGGCCCAGCGTGGCCGAGACCCGCGACTTCATCTCGCGCGCGGCCTTGTTGGTGAAGGTCACCGACAGGATCTCGTTCGGGCGCGCCCGCCCGGTGTTGAGCAGGTGCACGATCCGCGTGGTCAGCGCCTTGGTCTTGCCGGTGCCCGCGCCCGCCAGCATCAGCACCGGGCCGTCGAGATGCTCGACCGCCTCGCGCTGCGCGGGGTTGAGGCTGTCCAGATAGGGGGCGGGCCGCGCGGCCATGGCGCGCGCGGATAGCGATGCCGCCTCGAAGGCGTCCATATCGTCGAAGCTGCTCATGCGCGCCAATGTAGCGTCGCCGGTGCGCGAGATAAAGCAGCGTTTCCGATTTGTTCGCACATTCTCTTGGGGAAAACCGCCGCCGGCTTTGGGCGGCGACCGGCGATCCGCGCACGCCTCTCCGGCCAGACCGTCCGGGACGGTGGACAAGTCGCCCTGCCCGGCGCCAGATACCTGCATGGACCTCAACGCACGCTATCCCGCAATCTCCGACCTGCGCCGCGCGGCGCGGGCGCGCCTGCCGCGCTTCGTCTGGGAGTACCTCGACAGCGGCACCGGCACAGAGTCCGCACAGGCCCGCAACCGCGCCGCGCTCGACCGGGTGCTCTTCGAGCCGCCCGTCCTGCGCGGCGAGATCGCCGCCGACCTGTCCAGCCAATTCCTTGACCAGACTCACGCCCTGCCAGTGGGCATCGCCCCGGTCGGCATGTCCGGCCTGATCCGACCCGGCGCCGAAACCACCCTCGCCCGGGCCGCCGCAACGGCGGGCATCCCCTACAGCCTCTCGACCGTCGCGACCGCAGCCCCCGAGGAGGTCGGCCCGCATCTCGGCCCCGCGGGCTGGTTCCAGCTTTACCCGCCCCGCGACCCCGAGATCCGCCGCGACATGCTCGCCCGCGCCCGCGACGCGGGCTTTACCGGGCTCGTGCTGACCGTCGATGTGCCCGTCGCCTCGCGGCGCGAGCGCATCCTGCGCTCGGGGCTCACCCAGCCGCCGCGGCTCACGCCCCGGGTGGCGCTGCAATGCGCCACGCGGCCCGCCTGGGCCCTGCAGCGCCTGCGGCACGGCATGCCGCACATGGCGACCCTCGATCCCTACAGCCGTGACATGGAAAGCCGCGATCCGACCGCGCACATCGGCTACCTGCTGCGCACGGCGCCCGACTGGGACTACCTGCGCTGGCTGCGCGATCACTGGGAGGGGCAGCTGATCGTCAAGGGTGTGCTACGCGGCGAGGATGCCAGCCGGATCGAGGAAGCGGGCGCCGATGCCATATGGGTTTCGAACCACGCGGGGCGCCAGTTCGACGGCGGCCCCGCCGCCATCGACGCGCTACCTGAGGTAAGGGCCGCCACCGACCTGCCGCTGATCTTCGACAGTGGCATCGAAGGCGGGCTCGACATCCTGCGGGCCATGGCCTTGGGCGCGGATTTCACCATGCTGGGTCGCGCCTTCCACTACGCGCTCGCCGCGCTTGGCGAGGACGGGCCCGCGCATCTGGTCGACATCCTGACGCGGGACCTGATCGCCAACCTCGGACAGCTCGGCCTAGCCCGGCCCGGCGACGTGCGGGGACTCGCACTGTCGCTGGACGGATAAGGCAACGGGAATGCGCCGCCCCGGTGGGGCGGGACGACGCTCCCGGTGCCACCGGCGCAGAGCGCAGGGGGCATCCGGTAACCCCAAGCGTTGGCCGATGACCAAGCCGGGCTGACGTGGTAACAGCATCGCCCCGGACCTTGTTCCTCGCGCGACGCCCTGCCGGGCGCACGGGCACACCGCAAAGCTGTGATCCATTACCCCACTTGCGACATTGTGGCCCGCACAGAAACATCCTACAAATTTCTGCAAGTGCACAATACGAGGGAGGCGGGCACATGTCCGAGTTCAAGAAAATCCTCATCGCCAACCGGGGCGAGATCGCGATCCGGATCATGCGTGCCGCCAACGAGATGGGCAAACGCACCGTCGCCATCTACGCCGAGGAGGACAAGCTCGGCCTGCACCGCTTCAAGGCGGACGAGGCCTATCGCATCGGCGAAGGGCTCGGCCCCGTTCAGGCCTACCTCTCGATCCCCGAGATCATCCGTGTGGCCAAGATGTCCGGCGCCGACGCGATCCATCCCGGCTACGGCCTGCTCTCCGAGAACCCCGAGTTCGTGGACGCCTGCGCCGAGGCCGGCATCACCTTCATCGGCCCGCGCGCCGAAACAATGCGCGCGCTTGGCGACAAGGCGAGCGCCCGACGCGTCGCGGTCGAAGCCGGCGTGCCCGTCATCCCCGCGACCGAGGTTCTGGGCGACGACTTCGACGCCATCACCAAGGAAGCCGAGGAAATCGGCTTTCCCCTCATGCTCAAGGCCAGCTGGGGCGGCGGCGGACGCGGCATGCGTCCCGTCAACAACGCCAAGGAGCTGAAGGAAAAGGTGCTCGAAGGGCGCCGCGAAGCCGAGGCCGCCTTCGGCAACGGCGAGGGCTACCTCGAAAAGATGATCACCCGCGCCCGCCACGTCGAGGTCCAGATCCTCGGCGACAAGATGGGCAACATCTACCACCTCTACGAACGCGACTGCTCGGTTCAGCGCCGCAACCAGAAGGTCGTCGAACGCGCCCCTGCCCCGTACCTGAGCGAGGCCCAGCGCGAGGAGCTCTGCGAGCTTGGCCGCAAGATCTGCGCCCATGTGAACTACGAATGCGCCGGCACCGTCGAATTCCTGATGGATATGGAAACCGGCCAGTTCTACTTCATCGAGGTCAACCCGCGCGTCCAGGTCGAACACACGGTGACCGAAGAGGTCACCGGCATCGACATCGTGCAGGCCCAGATCATGATCGCCGAGGGCAAGTCGCTGTCTGAGGCGACGGGCCGTGCCAGCCAGTACGACGTGCGCCTGACCGGCCACGCGCTGCAGACCCGGATCACCACCGAAGATCCGATGAACAACTTCATCCCCGACTATGGCCGCATCACCGCCTACCGCTCGGCCACGGGCATGGGTATCCGGCTCGACGGGGGCACCGCCTATGCCGGCGGCGTCATCACGCGCTATTACGATTCGCTGCTGGTGAAGGTCACCGCCAAGGCGCCGACGCCCGAGAAGGCCATCGCCCGGATGGACCGCGCCCTGCGCGAATTCCGTATCCGCGGCGTCAGCACCAACATCGACTTCGTGATCAACCTGCTGCGGCACGAAACCTTCCGCACCAATCAGTACACCACGAAGTTCATCGACGAGACGCCCGAGCTCTTCGACTTCAAGAAGCGCCGCGACCGCGCGACCAAGGTTCTGACCTACATCGCCGACATCACGGTGAACGAACACCCCGAGGTGGCGGGCCGCGCCCGTCCCGCCGCGGACCTCAAGCCCGCCAAGGCGCCCGAGGTCCCTTGGGACGAAACCCCGCCCGCGGGCACCCGCACGCTGCTCGATGAAAAGGGCCCGCAAGCCGTGGCCGACTGGCTGGCCGAGCAGAAGCACGTGCTCATCACCGACACCACCATGCGCGACGGGCACCAGTCGCTTCTGGCCACGCGGATGCGCTCGATCGACATGATCAAGGTCGCGCCGGCCTATGCCAGCAAGCTTTCGGGCCTCTACAGCGTGGAATGCTGGGGCGGCGCCACCTTCGACGTGGCCTACCGCTTCCTGCAGGAATGCCCCTGGCAGCGCCTGCGCGACATTCGCGCCAAGATGCCCAACATCATGACCCAGATGCTGCTGCGCGGCTCGAACGGGGTGGGCTATACCAACTACCCCGACAACGTCGTGCAGGAGTTCGTCCGGCAGGCGGCCGAAAGCGGCGTCGACGTCTTCCGCGTCTTCGACAGCCTCAACTGGGTCGAAAACATGCGCGTCGCAATGGACGCGGTGATCGACAGCGGCAAGATCTGCGAAGGCACCGTCTGCTACACCGGTGACATCCTCGACCCCGACCGTGCCAAGTACGACCTCAAGTACTATGTCTCGATGGGCAAGGAACTGCGCGACGCGGGCGCCCACGTTCTGGGCCTCAAGGACATGGCGGGCCTGCTGAAACCCAGCGCGGCCCACATGCTCATCAAGGCGCTCAAGGAAGAGGTCGGTCTGCCCGTCCACTTCCACACCCATGACACCAGCGGCGCGGCCATCGCCACCGTCATGGAATGCGTGCGCGCAGGTGTCGATGCGGTCGACGCGGCCATGGACGCGCTTTCGGGCAACACCAGCCAGCCTACCCTCGGCAGCATCGTCGAGTCGCTGCGCTTCACCGAGCGCGACACCGGCCTCGACATCGGTGCGATCCGCGAGATCTCCAACTACTGGGAGGCCGTCCGCGGCCAGTACGCCGCCTTCGAAAGCGGCCAGCAGGCCCCGGCGTCGGAGGTCTACCTGCACGAGATGCCGGGCGGTCAGTTCACCAACCTCAAGGCGCAGGCCCGCTCCATGGGGCTCGAGGAACGCTGGCACGAGGTGGCCAAGACCTACCGCGACGTGAACATGATGTTCGGCGACATCGTGAAGGTCACGCCCTCCTCCAAGGTGGTGGGCGACATGGCCCTGATGATGGTCAGCCAGGGCCTCACCCGCGAAGACGTGGAAGACCCCAAGAAGGACGTGAGCTTCCCCGACAGCGTCATCGGCATGATGCGCGGCGATCTCGGCTTCCCGCCGGGCGGCTTCCCGACGGGCATCACCAAGAAGGTGCTCAAGGGCGAGAAACCCCGCAAGGACCGCCCCGGAAAGCACCTCGACCCCGTCGACCTCGACGCCGCCCATGCCGAGCTCAACGCCAAGTGGGAAGATGTCGAGATCGACCGCGAGGATCTGAACGGCTGGCTGATGTACCCCAAGGTCTTCACCGACTACGTGGAACGCCACCAGATGTACGGCCCCGTGCGCAGCCTTCCGACGCGGACCTTCTTCTACGGGATGGAACCCGAGGAAGAGATCACAGCCGAGATCGACCCCGGCAAGACGCTGGAAATCCGCCTCGTCACCGTGGGCGAAACGCAGGACGATGGCGAGGTTCGGGTCTTCTTCGAGCTGAACGGCCAGCCCCGCACCATCCGCGTGCCCGACCGCAAGTCCGGCGCCGCCAAGGGCGCCAAGCCCAAGGCCGAACCCGGAAACGCCGCCCATGTGGGCGCGCCCATGCCGGGTGTCGTCGCCTCCATCGCGGTTCAGGCGGGCTCCAAGGTCAAGGAGGGCGATCTACTGCTGACCATCGAGGCCATGAAGATGGAGACCGGCATGCACGCCGAGCGGGACGCCACGGTCAAGGCGATACACGTCCAGCCCGGCGGCCAGATCGACGCCAAGGACCTGCTCATCGAGTGCGAAGAGTAACACATGCCAGCCCCTGCCCGGCCCTGCCGGGCGGGGGCATCCCTCCGACCTGTCAGGTCGCACCCGCCATTTGTGTCCGACCTGACGATCCCCGGGCCTGCGGCTGACACATGGCAGCCTTTGCGCAGGCGCGTCGCTGACACAAAATTCGCCAGCCCCGCCTTTACTTGGCGTCAGGCCTGCCCGAATTCCGGACAAACCCTTTCATATCAAAATCTTGGGCGTCCCCCGGGTTCGCAGGCATTTAGGATATCACATACCTGACACACTTCCGAACAGGGCTGTGTCTTGCTGGGTGACGGGCAAAATGCTTTACCAAAAAGGGCACAAACGCTTGTGTGTGACCAGATTTTTCCAACGCCTCGACCATGACGGCCCGTCCCAGCGGCACTCACCGCCAAGATCGAACAGACGTAGATTTGTTATGAAGCATCCAGATGGCCGCGCCATCCAAGAAAACGAATCCTTCATACCCGAGCGGCTTCTCCGCGGTCTCGTTGACCTTGAGTCAGCGGGCTCGACGCGCGAGGTCTGGGACATCCTGGTCCGGACCGGGGCCGAAATGGCGCTTCCCTTCGTCGAATACACCTACGCCACGGATTTCCGCAATCCGGCCCGCCCCCAGTTCGTGCACACCACGATCGACTCCGTCTGGCTGACCTGGATCGACGAGATTCAGCACCTGCGCGACACGGCCACGTTCCGCAGCCATGGCTGCCGTTACCTCACGCCGGTGATCGTCGGGGTTTCCTATTTCGATGAGATGGGAACGATCTCACCCGAACGCCGCCAGCATCTCATGATGGCTTCGCAGCTCGGCGTGGATGCAGCAGTCGCCTTCCCCCTGCGCATGGGGATCGACGGGCAGGCCGCCCTGATGACCTTCGGCGGACCGCATTCGAAGGCCGACTTCGACGATATGATCGCCCGGCACGGCTGGACCCTCCATGCCCTCTCGCACTCCGCGCACCTGCGCTACACCGAGCTGCTCAAGACAGAGATGGTCACCAAGTTCGGCCTGACAGAAAAGCAGCGCGAACTGATCGGCCTCGTCGGGCTCGGCATGATGGACAAGCAGATCGCGCACACGCTCGGCATCTCGTTTTCCGCAGTCCGGCAGCGGCTGGCCACGGTGCAGCAGAAGACCGGTGCCCAGAATCGCGCGGATCTCGCGGCGCTGGCCATGCGCCTGGGGTTGGTGCCCGACCCGCTCCTGCGGGGCCAGACGTCGCAGGCCACGGTCTATCTCAGCACCCATGCCGGTGCGACCGAGAACAGCGATCTCATCTGCCCCGAGAGCGACAGCACCGCCGCCGAATAGGCCGCGGGCCGGCTGACGTGGGGGCGTGCCGGAAAGCGAAGAAAAGGCGGAAATTTCCTCTTGCACGCCCGACGGGGGACCGTTAAATCCCCGCTACCCATTCAGGGACGCGGGCGTAGCTCAGGGGTAGAGCATTACCTTGCCAAGGTAAGGGTCGTGAGTTCGAATCTCATCGCCCGCTCCAGAATGGCCGATACCGATGGTTACGCGGGCGTAGCTCAGGGGTAGAGCATAACCTTGCCAAGGTTAGGGTCGGGCGTTCGAATCGCCTCGCCCGCTCCATCGGTCCGGCCTTTCTCACGGACAATCAGCCGATCTCAGGTGCCCCGCCACTGGCGGATCGACACATCGATCTCTTCCTGAATCCAGTCGCGGAACGCCAGCAGAGCCGGCTTGCGCGCCGAGGCGCCGCGCATCGCGAACCAGTAGGTCGACCCGGTCCGGATCCGCTCCGGAAAAGGCGCCGCGACCTGCCCGCGCTCGAGCGCGTCGCAGGCCAGCGTTTCCCAGGCCATGAAAACCCCCTGCCCCATCATCGCCGCATCAAGGCAAAGCGAGGCATCCTCGTAGGCCGGGCCCGCCGGCATGACGGGCGGCACCCGCCCCATGCCTTCCCACCAGGGCCCCCAGCCCTGAAGCCGCTCGTTCTCGCGGATCACGGGCAGGCGCAGCAGGTCATCGGGCACCTTCACCCCTCGCGCCAGCGCCGGCGACATCACCGGAAACACGCGCTGGTCCAGCAGCTTGACCGCATTCGCCGGGCGCGCGGCCGAGGCCGGCAGCACACGGATGCCCGCGTCATGCCCCGACCGGTCGAGATCCACCAGCGGGACGCCGGGCACCAGCCGCACGCTGACACCGGGATGACGCTCGTTGAACCGCCCGATCCGCCAGATCAGCCAGCGGCTGGCAAAGATCGGCGCCACGGTGATCGTCAGAACCGACTCCGCCTCCTCGCGCAGGTCGTCCAAGGCGCCCGAAAGCTCGGTGAAGGCCGCCGTCAGACGTGGCGCGATCCGCGCGCAGGCATCCGTCGGCGTCAGCCCTTTCGAGGCACGCAGGAACAGCGGCTGCCCCAGCGCCTTTTCGGCCTTTCCCAGCCGCTGGCTCAGCGCGCCCGCCGTCACGCCCAGCTCCTCGGCCGCGGCGGCCAGCGTGCCAGTCCGGGCCACCGCCTCTATGACGCGCAGGGCGGACAGGGGGATCGCGTTCAGGTTTCGCATTTAGCTTTTCTAAAGCACCATCGTCGCGAAGTCGATTCCCGCGCGCGCCCAGCGCACCTATCTATCGTCCATGACATACATGATACCTCAGATGACCCGATCACCCTTCCCCAGCCTCGGCTACATCCGCATCGGACTGCCCCGGCTCTTCCGGCGCCCGACGCGCCCCGAAACCCAGTGGCAGCGCGATCCGCTGTCCCACCCGCAGGTCGCGAAGATGTCCAAGCGAGAGCTGGCCGACCTGCCCTTCGACCCCGAAACCGTCCGTCCCGACTGAGGGCCGTTCACTCCACCGGGAACATGCGCAGGCAGGCCATGCTCTGGCCGCGGAACTCCGCAAGCGTCTCGATCGCGTTCCGCCGGGTCCCGACGACACGCAGACCGGCCAGCTTGGTCCGGTCATCCCCCGAAACATAAAGCTGCAGAATCCGCGCGCTCACCATCAGCGAGGTCTCGAGATCCTCGATCGAGATGAGCTCGGCATTCTCCAGCATCGACGCGGTTTTTGAGAAGATCCAGGCGCATTTCAGCGCCTGCGCCTCGCGTCCGCTATAGACCTGCTGCGCCGCCACGCCGCCAGGCAATGCCGCCCAGAGCGCCAGTGTCAGCAGGCCCGCCCGCACCCTCAAAACGCCTTGAAGGTCATGATCGTGAGCGACCGTTCGATCCCGGCGATGCTCAGCAGCTCCTCGTTGATGTATTTGCCCACATCCGCGCCCTCGGGGATGTAGAGCTTCATCAGCAGGTCGTATTCGCCCGATGTCGAGTAGAGCTCGGAATGGATTTCCCGCAGCGCGATTTCTTCGGCAACCTTGTAGGTTGTGCCCGGCTTGCAGCGGATCTGGACGAAGACGCAGGTTGTCATGGAAGGGCCTTTCACTGTCGCTCGCACGCTGACATAGCGCAGGGGGGCTGGCAATGGCCAGACGGCGCCCCTTGGCGCCCCCGATCCGGCCCCCTATAACCGCGCGAAAGACCGAAGGGGTGCCCCATGCGCAAGGCCGAGATCCACCGCAAGACAGCCGAGACCGAGATCCGCGTCAGCATCGATCTCGACGGCTCGGGCCACTACGCCAACAGCACCGGCGTCGGCTTCTTCGACCACATGCTGGACCAGCTCGCGCGGCATTCGCTGATCGACATGGAGATCACCGCCAAGGGCGATCTGCACATCGACGATCACCACACGGTCGAGGACACGGGCATCGCGCTCGGCCAGGCGCTGGTGAAGGCGCTCGGCGACAAGCGCGGCATCCGCCGCTATGGCGCCTGCCTGCTGCCCATGGACGACGCGCTGGTGCGCGCCGCGCTGGACCTTTCCGCGCGGCCCTACCTGGTGTGGAACATGGAGCTGCCCAGCGCCAAGATCGGCACCTTCGACACCGAACTCGTGCGCGAGTTCTTCCAGGCGCTGGCCAGCCACGGCGGCATCACCCTGCACGTCGACACGCTGCACGGGCTCAACAGCCACCACATCGTCGAGGCCGCCTTCAAGGCCGTCGCCCGCGCCCTGCGCGAAGCGGTCGAACCCGACCCGCGCAAGGCCGACGACATCCCGTCCACCAAGGGCGCGCTCTGAGGGCAGCGCCTGGCACTTGATTTTCACTGCTTTTCGGGCGACCTCTGCGGCCCGACAAATCGCGGGAGAGACACCTCATGCTCACGGCCATCATCGACTACGAGAGCGGCAATCTGCACTCGGCGGAAAAGGCGTTCCAGAAGATGGCCGCCGAAACCACCGGCGCCGAGGTGAAGGTCACCACCGACCCCGACATCGTGGCCAAGGCCGATCACCTCGTGCTGCCCGGCGACGGCGCCTTCCCCGCCTGCGCCAAGGCGCTGCGCGACAGCGGCTGCTACGAGGCCATGCTGGAAGCCGTCGAGAAACGCGGCGTCCCCTTCCTCGGCATCTGCGTCGGCATGCAGCTCATGGCCCGCAAGGGGCATGAATACGAGGCAACCGAGGGGCTCGGCTGGATCGACGGCGAGGTGATGTACATCACGCCGGGCGAGCCCGGCCTCAAGGTTCCGCACATGGGCTGGAACGATCTCGTCTTCGACAACCCGCACCCGGTGCTTGAGGGGATCGAACCGGGCGAGCACGCCTATTTCGTGCACTCCTACCAGATGCGACTGGCGAACTTCGATCACCGCATCGCGCACGTCCAGTACGGCGGCGACGTCACCGCCATCGTGGCCAACGAAACCACCGTCGGCCTGCAGTTCCACCCCGAGAAAAGCGCCGGCCCCGGCCTGCGCATGATCGGCAACTTCCTGCGCTGGAAGCCATGAGCGACGCGGTCGACCTGGCCGAGAAGCTGGCAAGCTTCTCCGAGCAGTGGGCGCCGCGCACCGTCGCGGAATTCAACGGCCACGACGTCATGGTCGCCCGTATCGAGGGCGAATACCACTGGCACTCTCACCCCGACACCGATGACTTCTTTCTTGTCCTCAAGGGCGAGATCGACATCGAGCTTCGCGACCGCACCGTGCACCTGTCCGAAGGTCAGATGTTCGTCATCCCGCGGGACGTGGAGCACCGCCCCGTCGCCCGGGGCGAGGCGCATATCCTGCTGATCGAACCGACCGGAACGCCCAACACTGGCGATCCGGACACGGCAGCACCCCGTCAGGTCATCTGACGGGGCGCGACCTGCTCATGTCGTCTTGATGAACTCCAGCAGGTCATCGAACAGCCTGTCCGCATGCGTCGCGGGGATGCCGTGCGGCGCACCCTCGTATTCCTTGAGCGTCGCGCCCTCGACGTGCTTCACCACCTGGTGGGCCGTCGGCTCGATCGGCACGGTCGCATCCGCGGTGCCGTGGATCACCAGCGTCGGCTTGGTCATGAACTCCAGATCCCCGCGCAGGTCGGTCTTGCCGAAGGCGTCGACGCAGTCGAGCGTCGCCTTGGGGCTCGCCATCATCGCCATCTGGAACGACCAGTCGAGCTGCCCCTGGCTCACACCGCCGCCCTCGGTGCCCTGCCCGTAGAAGTCCTTGAAGAAGTCCTGAAGGAAGCCCTGCCGGTCCTTGCGCAGGTTCTGCTTCATGCCCTCGAAGACATCCTCCGGCGCGCCGTCGGGGTTGTCGTCGGTCTTGAGCAGGAAGGGCGCGATGGAGGACACCAGCGCCACGCGCGCCACCTTGTGGCCGTTGTGGCGGTTCATGAAGCGCAGGATCTCGCCGCCCGCCATGGAAAAGCCCACCAGCGTCACGTCCGACAGGCCCAGCGACTCGATCACCGCGGCAAGGTCGTCCGACAGCATGTCGTAATTGTAGCCCGACCAGGGCTGACCCGAGCGGCCAAAGCCCCGGCGGTCGTAGGAAATGACGCGGTAGCCTTCCTCGGCCAGCCTGACGGCCTGGTATTCCCAGCTATCGGAGTTGAGCGGCCAGCCATGGATCAGGATGATCGTGGGGCTGGTGCTCACGGCGTCGCCCCAGTCCTTGATGAAAAGGGGCGTGCCGTCCTGCGCAGTGATCATGGGCATAAATCGGGTCTCCCGGTGAATTAGGTTCACCGGGCCAACGCGGCCGGACCTGCGCCGTTCCGGATTACTGCACCCGGGTCCAGGTCTGACCGTCGCAGACCGGCCCCTTGCACCCCGTGACCTCGAGCCTGTCGCCGTTGAGTTCGGCTTTGGCGGTCGCTGTCACGTCCATCAGCGGCACGTAGACCGTCCCGTCCGCATAGGCCCCGTCCCCCTGCGGTTTCAGGTCCCAGAACAGACGCTTGCCCACGTTCGGCGTCGTCACCTCCTCCCCTTGCGGGTTGAAGGCCTTTTCGATCGTGCCGCAAAGCGCCTCGCCGCACTCACTGACGCGGATCAGGCTCGTCAGGTCCTTGCGGTCAGGCTCCGTCCGCCAGAGCCCGGTCGCGGGATCCGCCGCCAGGGCGGCTGTCCCTGTGAAGATGCCGAGGGCAACGAGGGCGGCGAAACGGGTCATGGGTCCTCCTGGCGGTTCATCAACCATATATTCAGATATGGTAAAACAATGGTTGACGGGTCCGGTTCCGGACCCGTCACCGCCTCTGCGGAACCCCGCCGATCGGGCTACTTAAGCCGCGCCCAGGTCTGGGTCTTGCAGAACAGCCCCCCGGCCACGCAGCCTGACAGGTCAAGCCGGTTGCCGTTCAGCTCCATCTTGCCAAGATAGATCTTGTCGTTCGCGGGCCGCCAGACGCGCCCTTCGTAGTTGCCGCCACCCTGCGGCGCCATGTTGATGACCAGCGTCTTGCCGATGTTCGGAGACCGGTATTCGCCGCCATCGTTGAAGGTCCGCTCGATCACCCCGCAGATATTCCCCCCGCCGCAGGGCGCCATCCGGACATAGGCGTAGGCGCCGTCGTCGGGCTGCGTCTTCCACATGCCCTCGACCGGATCCGCCGAAGCGGCCCCCGCCAACAACATGAGCGCAGCCGCCAGTTTCAGTGCTTTCATGGTCTCTCCTCCCTTGCCATGATGGTCAAAGCGTGTCGGAAAGCTGGCGCACCGATCAAGCGTGACGCATGGTAAGCTTGCATGTGCCGCTGCGTCCCCGTAAATGGCGCCAACGCCGGGGACCCCGGCCAACACTTTGACGGGACGCGCAAAATGATCCTCTACCCCGCCATCGACCTCAAGGACGGCAAGGCCGTGCGGCTGCTGCGCGGCGACATGGAAAAGGCCACAGTCTTCAACGACGACCCGGCCGCCCAGGCGCTCGAATTCGTGGCCGCCGGCTGCGAATGGCTGCACCTTGTCGACCTCAACGGCGCCTTCGCCGGTCAGCCCGTGAACGGCGAGGCCGTGGACCGCATCCTCAGCCAGACGCAGACCCCCGCCCAGCTCGGCGGCGGCATCCGCGACATGGCCACGATCGAGGCCTGGCTGAACAAAGGGCTCGCCCGCGTCATCCTCGGCACCGCGGCGGTCGAGGATCCAGACCTCGTGCGCGAGGCCGCGCGCAATTTCCCCGGACAGGTCGCCGTCGGCATCGACGCCAAGGGCGGCCGCGTCGCCACCCGCGGCTGGGCCGAGGTCACCGATATCGAGGCCACCGATCTTGCCCGCAAGTTCGAGGACGCCGGTGTCGCCGCGATCATCTACACCGACATCAACCGCGACGGCGCCATGGAAGGCCCCAACATCGCCGCCACCGCGGCGCTGGCCGAGGCCGTGACCATCCCCGTCATCGCCTCCGGCGGCGTCAGCAGCCTCAAGGACCTGATCGCCCTGCGCGACTGCGGCGCCAAGCTCAACGGCGCCATCTCGGGCCGCGCGCTCTACGACGGCAAGATCGACCTCGCCGACGCGCTCGCCGCCCTGCGCAAGTAGGCCCTTGCGCACCGCGGCCGTCATCCTCGTCGTGGTGGTGCTGGCCTGCCTCGCGCCGCTGGGGGCGGTCATGGCCGCCTCCGCCATCGCCGAACAGGCCGGCTGCCGCCTGGACGAGGGCAGCGTGCACGCCTGCATCATCTGGGGCGCCGACTGGGGCGGCGCGCTCTACACCGCCTTCGTCTCGGGCTGGTTCATGCTCCTGACGCTGCCCGTCGCCGCGCTGGCGGCCCTCGCGCTCGTCATGCTGGTGCTGATCGACGCCCTGCGCCGCTTCCGCGCGCGGTCCTGAGCGGTTTCCCACTTTTCCACCCCCGCCATTCGCGCTAGTCAAAGCCCATGCTGAAGACCCGTCTCATTCCCTGCCTCGATGTCGCCGATGGCCGTGTGGTCAAGGGCGTCAACTTCGTCGACCTCCGCGATGCCGGTGATCCGGTCGAGGCCGCCCGCGCCTATGACGCGGCCGGCGCCGACGAGATCTGCTTTCTCGACATCAACGCCACCCACGAAAACCGCGACACCATGTACGACGTGGTCACGCGCACGGCCGAACAGTGCTTCATCCCGCTCACCGTGGGCGGTGGCGTGCGCAGTGTCGAGGACGTGCGCAAGCTTCTGCTCGCCGGCGCCGACAAGGTCAGCTTCATGTCCGCCGCCGTCGCCAACCCCGACGTCGTATCCGAGAGCGCCGACCGTTTCGGCAGCCAGTGCACGGTCGTGGCCATCGACGCCAAGAAGGTCGCGGACGGCCGGTGGGAGATCTTCACCCACGGCGGTCGCAAGGAAACCGGCATCGACGCCGTCGACTTTGCCTTCCGCATCGCCGCCAAGGGCGCGGGCGAACTGCTCATCACCTCGATGGACCGCGACGGCACCAAGTCCGGCTTCGACAACGAGCTGACGAGCCTCATTGCCGACGCGGTGAACGTGCCGGTGATCGCCTCGGGCGGCGTCGGCACGCTCGATCACTTGGTCGAGGGCGTGACCGAGGGCCATGCCTCTGCCGTGCTCGCCGCCTCGATCTTCCACTTCGGCACATACTCCATCGCCGAGGCCAAGCAGTACATGATGGACCACGGCGTCCCCATGAGACCCGCGCCATGACGCTCGAGGAACTGGCCCGGGTCGTTGAGACCCGTGCCGCCGCCGACCCCGAGACCAGCTGGACCGCCAAGCTGCTCGCCAAGGGCCCCGAGAAATGCGCCGAAAAATTCGGTGAAGAGGCCGTCGAGGCCATCATCGAGGCCGCCAAGGGCGACCGCGAGCGCCTCACCTCCGAGGCCGCTGATGTGCTCTTTCACCTGCTGGTGATGCTCCGGGCCCGCGACGTGCCGCTCGCGGACGTCATGGCCGAGCTCGACCGCCGCCAGGGCACCTCCGGCATCGCCGAGAAGGCCGCCCGCAAAGGCTGAGCACGACCCCGCGTCACCCTATTGCTGCATCTGCGAAATCGCTTTTTCCCGTGCAGCAATGCTGGTTCATTCGCCTCATGGTTGCTTGGCTTGTTCTGATTCTCCCGCTCGTCCTGCTCATCGTGCTCTCGGCGCGCGGGACTTCCGTCATGCTGCTCGCGCCCCTCATGGCGCTGGTGGCCGCCCTGCTCGCGACCCAGCCGCTGCTGGCGACGATGACGCAGGTCTTCATGCCAGCGCTCGGCGGCTTCGTGACCGAGTTCTTCCTGCTCTTCCTGCTGGGCGCGCTCTTCGGCAAGGTCATGGCCCACAGCGGCGCGGCAGAGGCCCTCGCACAGGCGGTGGTCCGGCGCCTCGGGGCTGAACACGCCATCGCCACCACGGTTCTGGCCTGCGGGTTGCTCACCTACGGCGGTGTCTCGCTCTTCGTTGTAGCCTTCACGGTCTACCCGCTGGCCCGCGCGCTCTTTGCCCAGGCGGGCACGCCCGACCGGCTGATCCCCGCGGCCATCGCGCTTGGTGCCTTCACCTTCACCATGACCGCCCTGCCCGGCACACCCGCGATCCAGAACGCGATCCCGATGCCATACTTCGGCACCGATCTCTACGCCGCGCCGGGTCTTGGCATCATCGCCGCCATCATCATGGCCGGCGGCGGCCTGATGATCCTCAATTTCATCGGCCGGCGCGAAGGGATCGAGGGCACAGGCGAAAACGACTCGACCGTCCGCGAGGACGCACCGCCCGCCTGGCAGGCGCTCCTGCCCATCGTGCTGGTGCTGGCGCTGAACCTGCTGCTCAGCCGCGCGATCTTTCCGGCGATGGATTTCTCCTTCCTGCAGGAAGAGCAATGGGGCGGCGTCGATCCCTCGACCCTCACCGGCCTCTGGGCCGTGCTGACCAGCCTCGCCGGGGCGATCCTTCTGTCGCTCGCGCTCTTCCGCCGGCAGATATCCGAGCCCATGGCCGCCCTCGGCCAGGGGGCGCAGGATAGCCTCATGCCGCTCATGAACACCGCGAGCCTCGTGGGCTTCGGCGCCGTCATGGCCGCCCTGCCCGCCTTCGACGTGATCCGCCGCGCGATCGAGGACATGCCCGGCGGCGCCGCCGAATCCCTCGCCGTGGCGGCAAGCGTGCTGGCCGGGATTACCGGCTCGGCCTCCGGTGGCATGTCCATCGCGCTCGACGCGCTCGGCGCCGACTACCTGCAGCGCGCGCAGGCCGAGGGGCTCGACCCAGCGCTTCTGCACCGCGTGACGGCGCTCGCCACCGGCGGGCTCGACGCCCTACCCCACAACGGCGCGGTCATCACGCTGCTCACCATCGGCGGGCTCACGCACCGGCAGGCCTACGGGCCCGTGTTCCTCGTGGCCGTCGCCGTGCCCGTGCTGGCGCTTGTGGTGGTGCTGTGCCTCGCCCGCGTCTTCGGAACCTTCTGAAGGCTCAGGCGCCGATCAGGCGGGGGTATTCCATCTTGGGGCAGCGGTCCTGGACCACGTTCAGACCGCGCGCCTCGGCCTTGGCCGCGGCCTCGGCGTTGGCAATGCCAAGCTGCATCCAGACCGTGCGCAGGTTGGGCAGCGCCTCCAGCGCCTCATCCACAACGCCGGGGACCTCTTCGGAGCGACGGAAGACATCGACCATGTCGACCTCCGCCGGACAGTCCGCCAGCGAGGCGCGCACCACCTGTCCAAACAGCTCTTCGCCCGCATGGCCGGGGTTCACCGGAATGACGGTATAGCCCTTCTCCACCAGGAATTGCCCGACGTAGTGGCTCGGCCGCTCCGGCTTCATCGACGCACCGACGAGGGCGATCACCTTCGTCCGCTGCAGGATCTCTCTGATCGTGTTGTCTGTCTGGGTCATGACCCTCACTTAAACCAGTCACGAGAAAAGAAAATGCGCCCAAGGAAAACCTTGGGCGCCAGTCACGGAACGAGGGACAGTGAAGGGCTCGCGAGTGTTCCGTACCCGCGATCCTGATAGAGAATTTAGGCGAAAAAGCCACAGAGGGAAGAGACGTCAAGAATTTGTGAACAAATGGCTTGACTGTGCCTCTGGTGCATGCCTGCCGATATCGCCCAACGCCGATTCATGCAAGTGCTCCGACGGGTCCGCGCCCACCACGCGTGGCGCCCGAAGCAGGAAAAACTTGGCCAGCCCTTGCCATGTGCCCACCGAAGGCGCCTCGGGATCGCCGGGGAATCGCGCCCGCCAGCCCACCGGCAGCTCGACGCCGTTCTCCTCCAGCTTCTCCAGCATCCAGACCAGCGGGATGTTCGCCAGCGGCCGCGCGGCGGAAAAGCCGTTGATGTGCCCGGCCGCGTCGCCATGCGTGCCGCGGAACCAGACCTGCTCCACACGGCCGGGGTAGCCCTGCGGCGTCTCCCAGAGCACCGGCGCAAAGGCCTGCCGCGTCTCGTCCAGCGCCAGCGCATGATAGCCCTGCCGGATCGCCGCGCCGAGATCGTGGTTGTGAAAGGCATGCGCCGGTTCGGTCAGCCGCCAGAACAGCGGCAGCCGCAGGCCCAGCGCCTTCACCGTGTCCCAGGCGCCCACCATCTCGATCACCGTCCGCTCGTGACACCAGGCCCGCGCGAAGGCCCGCGCCGCCGCCCCGTCGGGATCGTACTGGTAAAGCCGATAGACCTGCCGGATGTTGCGCTCCGTCGCATGCTCGGCCCGCAAAAGCCCCACCCGGTCGATGATCCCGGCCAAGGACCGCACCGCATAGGCGCCCCGCGAATAGCCCAGCAGGAAGATCCTGTCCCCTGCCCGATAGCGCGAGGCGAGGTAGCCGTAAGCCCTGCAGATCTGCCGGTTGATCCCCTTGCCCGTGATCACGCCGGCACTGTCCCACCAATCATCCCACTGCACACCGGCCTCGTAGTAGAGCGAGGCATGGCCGATCTCGTGCAGCAGCCGGTAGGTCAGTCCGGCATTGGTTTCCTCGCCCGGGTCGAGCGAGGACATGGTGCCGTCGAGGATGATGACATGGTCGATCGGCCCGCGCCGCCGGACAACGTTCGCCCGCCCCGGCGTGAACCGCCGCCGCACCCAACCAAACAGCCCCTGTCCCAGCCGCATTCGCCGTGGTCCCCGGAAACACCCTGCCCGCAACGCCGCCCCCGCGACGCGCTACATCTCAGATGGTAATCCCGGGGAGATGCACAATCCATGAACGCACGTGTCGCAGCCCAAGGAGAATTCAGCGCGCCAAGGCCGCATCGGGTATGATCTACCGAATGGCACGCAGCTGGGCGTTTCTGGCGAGCGTCTCTTGCTCCATACAGTGCCAGTAGAACATTGCGTCAGCACTGCCGCCGGAATTCAGCTCCGGTTCGCATGTCGCATCGCGATACTGCAGCCACCCGCGCTGCTCATTCAAGAGCGCCTGCCCAGTCCCGCGGCTGTCTGCGCGTGGCTTCACCACACCCCAGAGTCGATTCAACTCCCTGTCCGCGATTTCCCATTTCTCGCGGGCGCAGAAATTGTAATCGATCTGCGTGGTTCCGCCACAGTGCGACTGCGCGGATGACGCAGCGGGCAACGCGCACAAAAGCACGATCGTCAAATGTCTCATGATAAATCTCATCCCTAGAATAGGACGAGATTACCACGATACGCCGCCCGAACCAAAGTCCTGCCTTCACGTAGCGTCAGGAAAGGACTTCGGTCACCGGGACCTAGGATCGCACGCCACCCCCTCGGTCCGGCGCGCCGCGCCCCACTTCACTCCGCTGCGATGGCGCCGCTGCCGCCGAGCATTTCCCACATGCGCAGGGGCGTGAAGGGCATGTCCACCTGCTTCACACCGCGTTCCCAGAGCGCGTCCTGCACGGCGTTCGACACGGCGGCCAGCGCGCCAACCGTGCCGGCCTCGCCGCAGCCCTTCATGCCCATCGGGTTCTGAACCGAGGGCACCGGGATCGTGTCGAAGTCGATCATCGGAATATCCCAGGCCCGCGGCAGGGCATATTCCATGAAGGTCGTCGTCAGAAGCTGGCCCTCGTCATCGTAGACGCAGTGTTCGGTCAGCGCCTGCCCGATGCCCTGCGCGACGCCGCCGTGCACCTGACCTTCGGCCAGCATCGGGTTGATGAGGTTGCCGAAATCGTCGACCACCGTGTAGCGGACCACCTTGGTCTCGCCGGTTGCCTCGTCGATCTCCACCTCGGCCACATGCGCGCCGTTGGGATAGGACCGCCCGTCAAGCTGCGCCGTCGCGCTCCAGCTCAGCAGGTCCTCGCGGCCCGCCTCGCGCGCCATGGCCGCGGCCTCGAGCATCGTCGGCGTCAGGTTCGAGCCATCGGCCCGGAAGCGGTCGTCGTCAAAGCTCACCGCCTCGGGTGCGACGTCCATCTCGCCGGCCAGGAACTCGGAGAAGCCGCTCACCATGTTGCTCACCGCGGTCAGCGTCACGTTTGTCTGCACCGTGACCGAGCGCGAGCCGCCCGTGCCGCCGCCATTGGCGATCAGGTCGGAATCGCCCTGGATGACCTCGATCTTGTCCGCGGGGATGCCCGACTGGTCGGACAGGAACTTGGCATAGACCGTCTCGTGCCCCTGCCCGTTCGACTGGGTGCCGACATAGATCTTCGCACCGCCCTCCTCGGTGAACTCGACCTTCACGTCCTCCGAGGGCGAGCCGAGGATGCTTTCGATGTAGTAGCAGATCCCCATGCCCCGCAGCTTGCCTTGCGCGGCGCTTTCAGCCTTGCGCGCGGCAAAGCCCGCCTTGTCGGCGTTCTGCTCGGCACGCTCCAGCAGGCGCGCGAACTCACCCACGTCGTAGCTCTCGCCCGAGGGCGTCTTGTAGGGAAACTGGTCCGGCGCGATGAAGTTCTTGCGCTTCAGCTCCCACGGATCGACGCCCAGCTCGCGCGCGGCGCGGTCCATGATCCGTTCCAGCACGTAGATCGCCTCGGGCCGCCCGGCGCCCCGGTAGGCATCCACCGGCGCGGTGTTGGTGTAGATGCCCTCGCAGCGCAGCCAGGCGGTCGGGATGTCGTAGACGCCCGTCAGCACCTTCGAGAACAGCTCGCCCTGGATGAACTGTGCGAACTGCGAGTTGTAGGCCCCGAGGTTGCAGATGTTGTGCACCCGGTAGGCCGTGATCCGGTTATCGGCGTCAAAGGCCAGCTCGGCCATGGTCACGAGGTCGCGGCCTGCGTTGTCGGTCAGCATGGCCTCGGTACGGTCCGACATCCAGCGCACCGGCTTGCCCAGCGCACGCGCCGCCTCCGGAACGGCATAGTATTCGCTGTAGGGCGCGGCCTTCATGCCGAAACCACCACCGACGTCGGGGTTGGTCACGCGGACCTTCTCGGCCGGCAGGCCGAAGGCGTTGACCAGGTAATCCTTCATCCCCCAGACGCCCTGCCCGTTGAAGGCCAGGTGCATCCGGTCGCCGTCCCATTCGGCATAGCAGCCGCGCGGCTCCATGGAGTTCACGAGGATACGGTTGTCGCCGACTTCGAGCCGCACGACGCTGTGCGCCTTCTCGATCGCCTCGGCGGTGGCCGCCTCGTCGCCGACCCCGAAATCGAAGGCCCGGTTCTCGGGCGCCTCGGGGTGGATCTGCTCGCCGCCCGGCAGGCCTTCCATGTGGACGGGAAGATCCTCGATCTCGCATTCGATCAGCTCGGCGGCATCGCGCGCCTGCTGCAGCGTCTCGGCCACCACCATGGCGATGGGCTCGCCGACATAGCGCACGCGCTTCTCGGCCAGCACCGGCCGCTTCGGCGCGGCCCCCGTCGTGCCGTCGCGATTCGGCGCAAGCGCACCGGGCATCGCGGTATTGACCCCGGCGGCATCCAGATCGGCCGCCGTCATGACCATGTGCACGCCCGGCATCTCGCGCGCCTCGCTCACGTCGAGAGAGGTGATTTCGCCATGTGCCACTGGGGCGCGAAAGAAGATCGCATGCAGCGATCCTTCGGGCGCGATGTCGTCAACGTAACGACCGTGCCCGGTCAGGAACCGCTGGTCCTCGACCCGTGCCACCGGCTGGCTCTTGCCGAACTTTTCCATGATGCGCCTCCCCTGCTGATCCGCCGGGGCAGCCTAACCTCTGGCGCGTCACTGTCCAGTGGGGCCGAGCGTCACCGTGCGCGCCATGCCATATCCGTTGAAACCGGTGGCAAGCGCGCCCGAATAGGCGCCCATCCCGGCAAACAGCAGGTAATCGCCCTCGGCCAGGTCGCCGGGTAGTGCCAGCGGTTCGGGCAGCACGTCGAGACTGTCGCAGGTCGGCCCGAAGGCGACACGCCGCCGCGCCGCGGCCTCGCGCTGAAGCCCCTCGGGCGACACCACACTGATCCGGTCCGAGGCCGCGATGTCGCGCCATTCCGCCAGCGACCCGTAAAGCCCGTCGTTCAGGAAGATGACCTCGTCCTCCACGGCCTTCACCTGCAGCGCCAGCGTCATGCATTCGGCCACCATGCCGCGCCCCGGCTCGCAGACCAGCGCCGGGGCATCGGCCCCGAACCGCGCGGCCACTTCCTCTTCAATGGCCGAAAAGACCCCCTCCAGATCCGGCACGGCGGCCCCACGCCGCGACGCGAACCCGCCGCCGACGTTCAGCCGGTGCAGCGACACACCTGCCGCCTGCGCCACCTCGGCCGCGGCCTGAATGTAGCGCCGCCACGGCATCGCGCTGTCGCACTGGGTGCCGGGGTGGAAGGTCAGCGATGGGGTAAAGCCCATCTCGACCACCCGCCTCAGCAGGTCCGCCGCGCGCTCGGGGCCGGCCCCGAACTTCGCGCCAAAATCATAGGCCGCACCCGCGACCTCCAGCTTCAGGCGCACCGCCACCTCGCTGCCCTCGGGCAGCACCGACAGCTTTTCCAGCTCGCCGTGGCGGTCCACAGACCACGAGGTCACGCCAGCCTCAAGGCCCGCGGCGATCTCGGCCCGCGTCCGCACCGGGTTGTGGTAATGCAGCGCCGCCTCAGGCGCCCGGTCGCGCACCAGCGCCATTTCGTCGGGCGAGGCCACGTCGAAACCCGTCACGCCCGCGGCCAGCAGGTTGTCGAGCACCCCCGGCGCCGGGTTGGCCTTGACCGCATAGGTCACCATGCCCGGAAAGCCTTTCAGGAACCGCGCCGCCGTCGCCTGCAGGATGCCGGGCTCGAAGAACATCACCGGCCGCTCCGGCGTGTGCTCCGTCAGCCACGCCGCCGCGCTGGAATGGAATGCTTCGATCCTGCTCATACTGCCCTCCGGGTCTGCTTTTCCCGAAATCATGGCAGAACTTTTCGTCGTATCATCTGGTCCGATACGGCAATATGCGCGCATCATGACTCGAAACGACGACGCAAACCCGCATATCGACGAAACCGACCGCCGCCTCGTTGCGCTGCTGGCCGAAGACGCCCGCACCCCGGCGACGACGCTGGCCCGCCGGCTGGGCCTCGCGCGCACAACCGTGCAGGCCCGCATCGAGCGCCTTCTGGCACGTGGCGTGATCTCGGGCTTCACCCTGCGCGCGGGCCCCCGGCTTTCCGCGCCGATCCGCGCCACCGCACTGGTCTCGGTCGAGCCGCGCAGCGGTCCCGGCGTGCTGGCGCGGCTCGAAAGCCTGCCGCAGGTCCGCTCGGTGCACACGACGTCGGGGCGAGTCGATTTCATCGTGGAACTGGCCGCCGACACGACCGAAGAGCTGGACGAGACCCTCGACCGCATCGGCGAGGCCAAGGGCGTGCGCAGCTCCGAGAGCCTCGTGCATCTCAGCACCAAGCTCGACCGCCGGGTCTGACGGCTCAGCCCGCCGCGTCAGCCTCGTAGCTCAGCCCAATCTCGGCGCGGATCCGGTCCATGGTCTCCATGACCTGCACCGTCTGTGCCGGCGTCATCCGCGGGTCCGAGGTCCGGCCGCCAAGCACGGCCTCCTGCACCGCCAGCGCCTGGCATTCCATGCCGCGTCCCTCGGGCCGCGTGTCGAACTCTTCCAGCACCGCCCCGTCGTGCGACAGCACCCGCAGACGGCTGGGCGTGTACCAGACCGCGTCGAGCTCCACGATCGCCTTCTCCCCGACGATCTGCGCCGTGTTCGGCCCGGCAAAATCGCTGGCGCAGGACATCTGCGACAGCGCCCCGCTGCCATGCCGCATGACGATCTCGACCCCGGCATCGGCACCCGTCGCCTTGAAGCGGCCCACCGCGTGCACCTCCTCGGGCGCGCCCAGCACGTCCCAGGCGAAGGACACCGGATAGATGCCCAGATCCAGCAGCGCCCCGCCGCCCAGCGCCTTGTCGTTGAGCCGGTGCCCCGGATCCTCGGGCAGCGCCTGCGAATGGTCGGCGCGGAGGCTTCGAATCTGCCCCAGCGTTCCTTCGGCAATGATCTCGCGCAGGCGCACCATGTGCGGCAGGAACCGCGTCCACATGGCCTCCATCAGGAACAGGCCCTTCGCCTCGGCCAGATCCGCCAGTTCACGCGCCTCGCGGGCATTCATGGCGAGCGGCTTCTCGATCAGGACGTGCTTGCCGGCCTCCAGCGCCAGCCGCGCCCCTTCGAGGTGAAAAGGATGCGGCGTCGCCACGTAGACCACGTCCACATTCGGATCGGCGACCAGCGCCTCGTAGCTGCCGTGCGCTGCCGGAATGCCATGCGCCTCGGCAAAGGCCTGCGCCTTGCTCCCCGACCGCGATCCTGCCGCGGCCACGGGCAGGCCCGCCGTCATCAGATCGCTGACGAATTTGTCGGCGATCCCGCCGGTCGCCATGATGCCCCATCTGCACTGTCGGGTCATGTGTCCTCCGCTGAAGTTTGCCCGCCCGATGACCGGAGGGGCCACGCGATCCCGCGACCGCCACGAACCATGCTAGGGCAGGCCCCAGTGGGCGCAAGCAGAGGATGCCCGCGCGACAGCGGCGCCCGGATGAGTCGACCGCACGGCGCCGTCTTCGCGCAAAGCGGGAGCCCGGCCGAGACGATGCAAGCATCCCCAAAGTTCATGTATAACATGAATAATGCCAGATATAAGTATGCAAAGAAAACAGAAAATTTCTGTAGAGGAGCTTCCATCATCCTCGATTGACAACTTGCATACTAGTCTGCAATCCTCCCCAAGAGCGCCGGAGGGGCGCCAAAGGGAGGACATCATGACAGAGATCAGAACCGCGGCTGCCGCGTCTCTTCTGGCTGTGCTGGGCCTGGCTCAGGCCGCGCAGGCGCAGGAATTCCAGCTCAACGTGAACACCGCGCTCGCCCAGAGCGATCCGCTCTACAAGGGGCTCGAAAGCTTCGAGACCAATCTCGAGGAAAAGTCCGACGGACGGATCGAGGTCACGCTCTACCCCAACTCGCAGCTCGGCTCGAACGAGGACGTGCTGGAACAGGCCCGCGCCGGCGCGCCGGTGGCCATCGTCACCGACGGCGGGCGGCTTGCCGTCTTCACGCCCGAGTTCGCCATTCTCGGCGCGCCCTTCCTCGCCGACGGCTACGAGGGCATCCGCAAGGTCGTGACCTCGGATCTCTTCGAGGAGTGGGGCGAGGACCTGCACGACAGCGCGGGGCTTCAGGTGCTCAGCTTCAACTGGTGGCAGGGCCAGCGGAACCTTTTGACCAACGTCGAGGTCACCACGCCCGAGGATCTGGCCGGCGTGCGCATGCGTACCCCCGGCGCCCCGGTCTGGACCGAGACCATCCGCGCCATGGGCGCCACGCCCACGCCGCTGCCCTGGGGCGAGGTCTATTCGGCGATCCAGCAGAACGCCATCGACGCGGCCGAAGCGCAGCTTCCCGCCGTGGTTGGTGCCAAGCTCGAAGAGGTGATCGACACTGTCACCCTGACCGGGCACATCAACCTGATCACCGGGCTGGTGACCTCGGCCCAGTGGTTCGACAGCCTGCCCGAGGACCTTCAGACGCTTGTCCGGGACGAGGCGCTGGCCGCGGGCGAGATCGCCTCGCAGGGCACGCAGGACGTGCTGGAGCAGATCAAGTCCGACCTGCGCGAGGCCGGCGTCGCGGTGAACGAGATCGACAAGACGCCCTTCATCGAGGCGACGCAGCCGGTCTACGAGACGCTCGACCTCGCCGACCTGCACGCCGAGGTGCAGGCCATCCTCGACGCCGAATAAGGCGCCCCACCCGACCGAAGGGGCGCGCAGGTCGCGCGCCCCTTTCCGGAGGTTTCCCGAATGCTCGACATCCTCGATCGCGCCGAGTTCTGGCTGGGTGCACTGCTGCTTGCCATCATCACCGGCCTTGTCTTCGTGGCGGCGGTGATGCGCTTCACCGGTCACCCGCTGATCTGGTCGGTGGATATGGCGCAGCTGCTGTTCATCTGGCTCTGCTTCGTCGGCGCCGCCCGCGCCATGCGCCAGCACGCGCACCTCGGCGTGGACCTTCTTGTCGCGCGCCTGCCGCGTCGCGGTCGGCTCGGCCTCGAACTGGCGCTTGCCGCGGTGGTGCTGGTCTTTCTCGGGATGCTCGCCTGGCAGGGCTGGAAGCTCACCCTGATGAACACGGCGCGGATCTTCGGCGACAGCGGGCTGCCCTACTGGCTGGTCACCGTCGCCGTGCCGGTGGGCTCGGTCCACCTTGGCATCTGCGTCATCGCCAACGCGCTTCGCGCCCTGCGCGACCCGGCGGGTGAACGGCTTGTCTTCGCACGCACCGACAACGGGCCCCCGGCCCCCGCAAAATCAGAGGCACAGACCGCATGGGACTGATTTCGCTCGTCTTCCTCGTCCTGCTGGTGACCGGGCTGCCCATCGCCTTTGCCATCGGTATCGCGGGTTTCACCTTCTTCGCCACCAACGGCGTCATGCCGATCCAGATCGGCGTTCAGCGCGTCGCCTCGGTCTCGCAGAGCTTTCCGCTGCTGGCGGTGCCCTTCTTTGTGCTTGCCGGGCACCTGATGAACGAAAGCGGCATCACCGAGCGGCTGTTCGCCTTTTCGCGCACCGCCGTCGCCTGGATGGCGGGGGGCCTTGCGCAGGTGTCCATCATCCTGTCGACCCTCATGGGCGGCGTCTCGGGCTCGGCCGTGGCCGATGCTGCGATGGAAAGCCGCGTGCTGGGACCGCAGATGGAGCGCGAGGGCTATGCGCGCGGATTTTCCGCCGCCGTCATCGCGCTGTCGTCGCTCATCACCTCGACCATTCCGCCCTCCATCGGGCTGATCCTCTACGGCTTCGTGGGCGAGGTCTCGATCGGGCGGCTGTTCCTTGCGGGGATCGTGCCGGGCGTGCTGATGATGACCGTGCTGATGGTCACCGCCTGGCTGGTGGCGCGCAAGCGCGGCTACGTGAACCCCGAGGCCCAAAAACCCACCCGCGCCGCGCTGGCGACGACAGCCTGGGACGCCAAGTGGGCGCTGCTGTTCCCGGTGCTGTTGATCGTGTCAATCCGCGGCGGGCTTTTCACCCCTTCCGAGGTCGGCGCCTTTGCCGTGGTCTACGCCATCCTCGTGGGCCGGTTCGCCCATGGCGCGCTGTCCTTCGACGGCCTGCGCGAGGCCTTCTCGGCCTCGATCTCGGACATCGGGATGATCATGCTCATCATCCTCATGTCCGGCATGATCGGCTTTGCCATCACCTTCCTGCGCGTGCCGCAGGATCTTTCGGCGCTGCTGATCGAAGGGCTTCAGAACCCGGTGCTGGTGGTGGGGGCGATCCTGCTCTTCCTCTTCGTGGCGGGGCTGTTCCTGGAAAGCACCATCCTTGTGCTGCTGCTCACCCCGATCTTCGTGCCGATCATCGAGAATGTCGGCTTCGACCCGGTCCACTTCGGCATCCTGATGATGACGCTGGTCACGCTGGGCTCCATGCATGTACACAGTCTGCAGCCTGCTCGACTGCAAGATCGAGGATTACGTGCGGGAATCCCTGCCCTTCCTCGCCGCGGTGCTGGGACTGGTGATCCTGCTGCTCGCCGTGCCCGAGCTGGTGCTCTTCATCCCGAACTGGGCCTTCGGCTGAAAGGTTTAAGACAATGAGACAGACATGGCGCTGGTTCGGCCCGTCCGACAGAACCACAATCGACGAGATCCGCCAGTGCGGGGTCGAGGGCATCGTGACCGCCCTGCACCACGTCCCGCCCGGGCAGGTCTGGACGCCCGAGGAGATCGCCCGGCGCCAGGCCGAGGTTGCCACTCTTGCGGACGGCAGCCCCTCGGGCCTTGCCTGGGAAGTGGTCGAGAGCCTGCCGGTGACCGAGGCGATCAAGCAGCGGCGCGGCGCGGTGGACGCGCATGTGGCGGCCTACGTCGAGAGCCTGCGCAACATCGCGGCCGCCGGTATCCGCACGGTGTGCTACAACTTCATGCCCGTGCTCGACTGGACCCGCACGCAGCTGACCGCGCCCACGCCCGAGGGCACGACCTGCATGCGCTACGACCACATCGACTTTGCCCTGTTCGATGCCTTCGTGCTGGAACGCCCCGGCGCGCAGGACGGCTGGGACGAGGCCACCGCCCGCGCGGTGGCACAGCGGCGCGCCGAGAGCGACGCCGCGCGGCTTGAGGTGATCGGGCGAGCGATCCTTTCGGGCCTGCCCGGCGAGGGGGAGGCCCCCGGCCCCGCGCAGATCCGGGCGGGGCTGGCGGATTACGAAGGTCTCACCGCCGACGACCTGCGCGAGAACCTTGCCGCCTTCCTGCGCGCAGTGGTGCCGGTCGCCGAGGAGCTGGGCCTGCGCCTGTGCTGTCATCCCGACGATCCGCCCTTTCCGCTGCTGGGCCTGCCGCGGATCATGTCGACCGAGGCGGACTATCGCCTGCTGACCGAGATGGTGGACAGCCCGGCGAACGGCATCACGCTCTGCTCGGGCTCGCTCGGGGCCCGGGGCGATGCGGACGTGCCCGGCCTCATGCGGCGGCTCGGTCACCGGGTGTCCTTCCTGCACCTGCGCAACGTGCGGCGCGAGACGGCGGCGCTGACCGGCAGCTTTCACGAATCCGATCACCTCGACGGCGACGTGGACATGGCCGATCTGGTCGCCGCGGTGCTGGCCGAAGAGAGCCGCCGCCGCGCCGAGGGCCGCGACGACCACGAGATCCCCATGCGCCCCGACCACGGGCGCGAGATGCTCGACGATCACAACCGTGGCGCGCAGGCGGGTTATCCGCTTGTGGGCCGCATGCGTGGCCTGGCCGAACTGCGCGGGCTTGCGCTGGGGCTCGCCCGTTCGGTCAGCTGAGGTATGGCAACACGCGTCCCAGCAGGCCTGTCCGATACGTCTTGGCAGGCCATGGGAATACCGGCAGACAGGGGAAACCCGCAAACTTGAATATGAGCAAGCCTGACCAGATGCCCCTCCAGCCCGGCCTCAACCTCACCGAAGGCGCCCTCGGACCGCAGGTCTACAAGCACCTGCGCGACCGCATCATCTCGGGCCAGATCACGCCGGGCACCCGCATCTCGGAAACCGAGATCGCCCGCCACTACGAGGTCTCCCGCCAGCCTGTGCGCGAGGCCTTCTTCCGCCTGGCCGACGCGGGCCTCGTGCAGGTCCTGCCCCAGCGCGGCACCCTCGTGCGGCGCATCTCGATCCGCGGCGTCACCGACGCCCGTTTCGTGCGCGAGGCCATCGAGGCCGACATCGCCCGCCTCGTGGCCGAGGACCCCGCCCCCGGCACAACCGAGCGTCTCGCCGACCTGATCGAGCAGCAGGCGGGCGTCGATGGCGATGCCGCCGCCTTCATCCGCCTGGACGAGGCCTTCCACCACACGCTTGCCCAGGCCGCCGACAAGACCTTTGCCTGGCGCATCGTGGAAGAGGTGAAGGGCCAGATGGACCGCGTGCGCTTTCTCTCGACGCGCTACCTGCCCACCGAACGGCTGGTGGACCAACACCGCGCCGTGCTCGCCGCCATCGAGGCGCGCGATCCCGACGCCGCCTCATCCGCCATGCGCCAGCACCTGCGCGGCGTGCTGAGCGACCTGCCCGAAATCGCCCGTCAGGTCCCCGAATTCTTCGAACCCGAGGGCTGAGCCCGCAGGATAGGGCCATACGGCTTCACGCGGCCGTCAGCGCTTCGCGAAGCTGTTCGGGCTGGATCGGCTTGATCAGGATCCGGAAGGGATGATCCTGGTGGATACGCTCGATGGTCGGCGGCTCGTTCGATCCGGTGATGAAGACCAGCTTCACGTCCGGCTTCACGTCATTGACCCACTGCGCCACATCGACACCGTCGCGTTTTCCGCCCAGCCGAACATCCATGAGGACGTATTGCGCATCGGAGGTTTCGATGGCGTCAAAGGCCTCCTCGACCGAATGAGCCATTCCGACGACGGTGGCGCCGAATTCTTCGCACATGGCCCGAAGATCCTCGACGATAACGACATTGACGTTACTCATAGCGGTCCACTTCGTTGATATTCGGGGGAATGCGCACTTCCACAACAAGACCGCCGGAATTTCTGACCTGCATGTCGGCCTTGAGCTGCGAAACCATGCTCTGAATGATCAGGCTGCCTGTCCCTTTTGAGGAAAAGACATGCGCCGGATCACTTGTTCCCGCGCCGGTGTCGGACACGACAAGCATCAGGCAATCGGGACGGGTCTCATACGTGACGACAATCTTGCCGGGCCCCTCGCCGAAGGCATGCTTGATCGCGTTCGTGACCAACTCGTTCACGAGCAACCCCATCGAGATCGCAACCTCGATATGGGCGCGGCCGGGGTCGGCTTCGACAACCAGTTCGATGCCCCGGCGCTCAAGGCCGTTGCTGACCGCGACCCCGTTGCAGAGCACCTCGAGGAATTCCTTCACCTCGACTTCCGATGGCGTCGGCGCCGAGATCAGAAGCTGATGCACGGTGCCAAGGGCGGCCACCCTGTCCGACACCGCGCGGAACGATTCGGTCAGCCTGGGGTCATCGAACTTCCGCGCCTCGATCCGCAGCATGGCATTGATTTGCTGCAGGTTGTTCTTGACCCGGTGGTAGAGCTCCTTGAGCAAAAGCGCCCGCTCGGCGCTCGTCTGTCTCAGGTCCTGCACAAGCTGCGCCCGGTCGCGATCGGCCTCGTTCATGAGGTGGCCGTTTCTCAGAACCGCCCATGTGGCGATCGCCATCATCACGATGGCAAGTAGGCTGAGCCGGAAGTTGGCATTGAAAAGCCCCACATCCGTCAGTTGCAGTGCTGCGAAACACAGGGCGACCGGCGCCAGCGCCACCAGCGGCAGAAGACGCCGCGCGCCCACACTGCCGGGCCCGCGACCGACCAGGATCGCGACCCAGCTCTGCCCCGGCGCAAGAAGCAGGATCGCGGCGAACACGAAGACGAACAGGACCGCCGTGTGCAGCGCCATGGCGGTAAAGACGAAGACGTCGTAAAGCGCGCGGGTGTCGAAGGCATAGCCCACCAGCGCGACCAGCGCGGCAAGCAGGCCCAGCGTCGCCGTCCACTGAAACGCGGGCGCGTCGCCGTCCTTCAGCGTCAGCGCAAACAGGCTATAGGCCGCAAGCAGCACCGAGGCCGAAGTCGCAAAGGCCATGCCGTCGTCTTCGGCCATCGAAGCAACGAACAGATTGTCGAGCTGCACACCGATCGGAAAGCTGTCCAGGATCAGGTTTATGGCGGCGATGCCTCCGGCAAGCCCTGCGCACAGCCTCGGCCATGTCCGATCGCGTTCGGTCGCGTGGGCCAGAATTCCGGCGGAGAGAAGCATGAAGCAGATGGTCGTGCTCGGCACCATGGCCGCGAAATCCGGACGGATCCGCGTGAAGGCATCGACACCCGCTCCCCAGCCGACAATCAGCACCGCCGCGCTCAGACCCGCCACGATCAGCGAAAGCCATCTTGGCCAGATCGAATCCTCGGCACTTACTTCCAATGAAACCTGCTGCTCCCGTTTCGGTCGGATATCCGGAATAGCTCAAGTCATATCCCAGAACCACCTATGCGGGAACCGCCTGTCTCGAAAGCAACGCAACGCCACTTGGCCCCGCGGGCCGGTAAGTGCCCCCTGGCTCGCGTCAAATAACCTGCCCCCCGCTTTGCAAAAGCTGCCGGGTTCGTCCGATGACGTCAGAGGGACAGGCCCCCCCGGACCGGGGACTTCGTTAAGTCCCGGTGAACGGCGCAGCTCAAGCCATTGATATTGCTTGCCCCGGAAAATGTCCCGGCCCGGGACACCCCTCTCAGCCCTTGTCTTCTTCCATCCCGTAGCGGCGGAACAGCCCGCCCTGGGTGAGGAAAAAGACAAAGATCGCGGCGGTCAGCCCGAAGGTCTTGAACCAGACCCAGCTCTCGGTGCTCATGGTCCGCCAGATCACCTCGTTCAGCACCGCCAGCCCGAAGAAGAAGGCCATGACCCGCTTGGTCAGCAGCATCCAGCCCTCCTCCTGCAGCGGCACCAGCTCCTCCATGACCAGCCGCAGGTAGCTCTCGCCCCGCAGCAGCCCCACGGCCAGCGCGCCCCCGAAGATCAGGTAGATCAGCGTCGGCTTCATCTTGAAGAACCGCTCGTCATTCAGCCAGACCGACAGCCCGCCGAAGACCACGATCAGCACCGCCGTCACCACCTGCATCTTGCTCAAATGCCCGGTCAGCTTCCACAGCAGGCCCATGCAGATCAGGAAGACCGGGATGAACCCGGCTGTGACCACGATGAACCCCTCGTAGTCCGTCCCCCCAATGGTGAAGACCCTGTCCTTCAGCAGAAGATAGGCCACGAAGAACCCCAGGATGGGGCCGTATTCCAGCAGCGGCTTGAGGTATTTGGGGCGCGTCTGGCCAGCCATGGTCTGTCCTTCTCTCCGGGAGGTCCCGGTTTCAGATAGGCGGCTCAGCCGCCGAACTCAACGATCACCGCCCCGAGGGCAATCAGCGTCATCAGCGCGATCCGCCGCGGCCCCACGGTTTCCTTCAGCACCAGCCAGCCGATCAGCGCCGCAAAGACGGTGGATGTCTCACGCAGCACCGCCGCCTCGCCGACCTTGTCGAGCCGCGTCGCCAGCATGATCGAGCCGAAGCTGAAGAAGGCCACGATCCCGCCCACGAAGCCCCGCTTCAGCAGCGGCCCAAGCTCAGGCGGCTCGACCATGTTGCGCCAGCGGACCGTCGCGATCACCGGCATTAGCCAGCCGTCGATGAGGAAGAACCAGGCAAGAAAGGTGAAGGGGTTCGCAGTCGCCCGGATGCCGTAGGCGTCGTAGGTGGTGTAGAGCGCCACGAAAAGCCCCGTCGCCACCCCGAAGGCCAGCGCCGCGGGAAGGGTATCGCGCTCCTTCACCAGGAAGATCAGGTTGTAGACTGCAAGCCCGAAGATTCCCGACAGCAGCACCGCCACCCCCAGCCACTGCAGGGGCGCGAAGACCTCGCCGAAGATCAGCCAGGCGCCGATGACGGCAAAGAGCGGCCCGGTGCCGCGCACCACAGGGTAGACCACCGTATAGGCGCCGCGCGTGTAGGCCAGCGCCTGAAGAACCTTGTAGGCCGCGTGGATCACGAAGGCGCCCGCGAAGATCACCCACATGTGCGGCTCGGGCCAGGGCACGACGAACAGCGCCACCGGCGCCGCCATCAGCCCGTAGGCCCCGTCGATCGCGCCCCGCGACAGCCAGGGATCGTGCCGTCCCTTCTGCAGGGCCCCGAAGACCGCGTGCAGGAAAGCCGCCATGAGCGCGAGGAACAGCGCAAGGTTGTGCCCCGCCGCCGTCCCCTCGAGGGACAGGAGCCAGTCGCTCACACGCGCCCCCTGGCCATGGAACCCACGCGCCCGCGGGCGTCTTTCGCCAGACAGGGTACAGGAGAATACAAATGCTCGAGCAGATCGCGGACGAACTCACCACCACCTTTTCCGCCGTCCCGGCGCCGGTCGCCTTCGCCCGCCTCGCGGTGGCGGTGGCCCTCGCCGCGGCGGTCGGGCTCGAGCGCGAATACTCCGAAAAGCCCGCGGGTCTGCGCACGCATATCCTCGTCTCGGTCGCCGCCTGTCTGTTCGTGATCCTCGGGCTCGAGCTCGCCGCGATGGACTTCGGCGGCTCCTCCGAACAGCGCAACGACCCCCTCCGCATGATCGAGGCGGTGACCGCGGGCGTCGCCTTCCTCGCCGCGGGGCTGATCTTCACCTCCAACGGCAAGGTCAAGAACATCACCACCGGCGCCTCGCTCTGGCTGGTGGGCGCCGTCGGCCTCGGCTGCGGCGCGGGACAGATGCCGCTGGCCGCCATGGCCACCGGCATCGTGCTCTTCGTGCTGCTGCTCCTGCGCCAGGCCGAACGCCTGCTCGGCACGGACTGATCGGCTCAAGGGTCGAGCCCCGTCAGCGCCGCCGCGAATTCCTCGGGGTCGAAGGGGGCCAGATCATCGATCTGCTCGCCCACCCCGATGGCGTGGATCGGCAACCCGAAGCGGTCCGCCAGCGCCACCAGCACGCCGCCCTTGGCCGTGCCGTCGAGCTTGGTCATCACCAGCCCCGAGACATCGGCGAGCTTGCGGAAGGTCTCGACCTGGTTCAGCGCGTTCTGGCCGGTGGTGGCATCCAGCACCAGCAGCGTGTTGTGCGGCGCGTCGGGGTCCTTCTTGCGGATCACGCGCACGATCTTGGCCAGTTCCTCCATGAGGTCGGCGCGGTTCTGCAACCGCCCGGCCGTGTCGATCATCAGCAGGTCCGCGCCCTCGGCCTGCGCCTTGGTCAGTGCCTCGAAGGCAAGGCTCGCCGGGTCGCTGCCCTCGGGCGCGGTCATCACCGGCACGCCCGCGCGCTCGCCCCAGACCTGCAACTGCTCCACCGCGGCGGCGCGGAAGGTATCGCCCGCGGCGACCACAACCGACTTGCCCGCCGCGCGGAACTGGCTCGCCAGCTTGCCAATCGTCGTGGTCTTGCCCGACCCGTTGACGCCGACGACCAGCACGACCTGCGGCTTCGATGGATAAAGCGGCAACGGCTTCGCCACCGGCTCCATGATCCGCGCGATCTCTTGCGCCAGCAGTTCCTTGATCTCGCGCGCCGAAACCCGGCGCCCGTAGCGTCCCTCGGCGATGTTGGCACTGACTCGCAGCGCGGTCTCCACCCCCATGTCCGAGGCGATCAGCAGCTCCTCGAGCTCCTCCAGCATGTCATCGTCGAGCACCCGGCGCGCCACCGCGCCCTCGCCCGCCCCGCGGCCCATAAGCCGCCCGAACAGACCCGGCCCACGGCTCTCGGGGGCCTCGGGCGGCGGGCTTTCGGGCACGCTGTCGCCGATCGGCGGCAGCCCCATGGGCGCCGGCCCCGGCATCGCCGAGGGGCGCTCGGACTGCGGATCGACGGGTGGCGAGGTGTCGGGCCA
>CAYNKL010000019.1:0-44620 GCA_964397775.1 uncultured Rhodobacterales bacterium
ATGCCCCATCGCCCCGGCCCAGCTGCCGACCATTTCCGAGGCGCGCGCGTCACCGGCCTGCAGCAACCTCAGCGCGGACATGAGCTGTGCCTCGAAGAAGGTGCCGCGACGCCCCTCCCAGGCGAGGGTCGAGGTGGCCGAAAAGACGTTGATGGTCCCGCGGCGCGTTCCGAAGTAGCTCTCCATGCCCCAGAGCGCGCCAACGACTTCGGGCGGGACACCATAGGTGTCCTCGACCCGGGCCAGGACATTGCGCTGTGTCGCGACCTGACCGCGCCCGAACTGCACCTTTTCCTCTGGCGCCACGATCGCCAGGTAATCCTCGAGCGTTCGCGTGAACTCCGTCTGGTTGCGATCCCGCTCCACCACACCGGGCAGAAAACCTGCCCCGGCAAAGGCGCTGTCCAGCGTCGTACGTGTAATCCCTGCGGACTGTGCCCGCCCACGGAAGGCAACCACCCAGGCATCGTAATCCGCGTTTGGCTGCGGGCGCAGGCCCGGGTCGCTCTCGCCTGCAGGCCCTCCCCGCACCAGAGGTCCACCGCCGCAGCCCGCGAGCATGGCCATTGCCAGCCCTCCGAGCCCAAGTCCCCGCCTTGTCATGTTCATGGCCTGCTTCTCCACTGCTCAATTCGGCGCCAATTGGTCATGACGCGCGTTCATTCATGCTCGGGAAAGGTTCTGGAAACCATTTCTGTTTAGACTGCTCCGCGTGTCCTTGCCCGCCAGTTGCATGGCAGACAATCTAACCTCTGGCCCTGCACCGGCAAACGCCATGAATGCCCCATCCGAAAACGGAGCCCCCACAGTGCCCCCGCGCCACAAACTCAGACCATTGATCTGGGCCGTGATCGCATTGTGCGTGGTGCTTTTCTGGGGCGCCGTCTTGCGGACGCTGGTGACGGCGATCTGACCGCGCCGGCACTGGCGACCCCTGAAGGACTCGAACCCTCAACCTGTCGATTAGAAGTCGACTGCTCTATCCAGTTGAGCTAAGGGGCCCCGCCCGCCTTTTGCCGTCTCGGATCGCGGCTGTCCAGCGTCAGATCGGGCGCGAGAGGAAAACGCTGAGCGGATCTTCGACGTAGTCGGCAAACGGGCCTCGATAGCCGAACCTCGCATCTTCGTAGAGCTTGCGTGCCGCCGCGAATTCCGTGCCGCTGCCGGTCTCGAGAAGCACCTCGCGGGCGCCAAGGCGTCGGCTTTCCTCAACCAGGTGCCCAAGCACGGCACGCCCCAGGCCACGTCCTCGGGCAGCCTCTGCTGTATGCATGCTCTTGAGCTCCACCGAGCCATCGGCAAGCGGCTTGAGCGCGCCGATGGCAAGCACCTCGCCCGCCGCGTCGCGCAACGCGTAGATCTGTGCACCCGCCGCCCGCAGGTCGGCCCCCGTCATCACGTGGCAGCTCTCGGCCGGGGTCTGCGACGACATCAGCGCATGGTGGCTTTCCAGCAGGGTATCGACCCCGGGATCGGGCCCCTCGACCCGGACGAGATGCCATTGCGCTTCTTTCATGTGGTTGCCTTTCCTTTCCGCCGTCCCGGTCCGTCCCGCAACATCAGCATGGCGGGCGTCACCACAAGCGTCAGCACGGTTGCGACGGAAAGACCACCGGCGATCGCGGCTGACAGTTCGGTCCAGTACTGGGTCGACGGGGCCCCATAGAGGATCTCGCGCGTGAAAAAGTTGATGTTCAGCCCGATGACCATTGGCAGAAGCCCCAGCGCCGTGGTGATCGAGGTCAGAAGCACCGGTCTGAGGCGTTGGGCCCCGGTCCTGAGCGCCGCCTCGCGCGGCTCTGCGCCTTCACGGCGCAGATCGTTGTAGGTGTCGATCAGGACGATGTTGTTGTTCACCACGATGCCGGCCAGAGCAATCACCCCCACGCCGCCCATGACGATCCCGAAGGGCCGCCCAGTCACCAGCAGTCCCAGCAGGACGCCCGCGACCGAGATGATGATCGCGCTCATCACGACGAAGGCCTGGTAGAAGCTGTTGAACTGGGTGACGAGGATCAGAAACATCAGGAAGATCGCACCCACGAAGGCGCCCGAGAGGAAGGTCATGGCTTCCTGCTGATCCTCGGCTTCGCCCGCGAATTCGTAGCTGGCGCCCTCGGGCATACCGGCCTCGGCCAGCGCCGCTTCGAGCGCGTTGATCTGGTCGTTCACCAGAAGACCCTGCGCCACGTTGGCCTCGATCGTGGTGACGCGCCTTTCGTCCACACGGCGGATGACCCCCACACGATCGACCGGGGAAAGGGTCACGAAGTTCGAGATCGGCACCGACCCGGAAGAGGTCGGAACGCGCAGGTTGTTGAGTTCTGCCAGCGAGCGCTCATCGGCGGGGAAGCGGACGCGCACGTCGAGTTCGCCCTCGGCGTCCGAGGGCCGATAATCGGTGACCGTGATCCCTTGGGTCAGAAGCTGGACGGCCTGCCCCAGAAGGCTGACATCCGCACCGAAGCGCGCCGCCTCGGAGCGGTCCACCGTCACCGCGACCTCGACACCCGGAAGCGGGCGGGTATCGGTCACGTCGGTGAAGCCTCCCACGCGCTCCATGATCTCCAGCACCTGCCGCGTCAGTTCGGACTGCCCCGAGGGATCGGCCGCCGTCAGACGCAGATTGACAGGCTTGCCGGAGGCCGGGCCGCCGGATTCCGTTTCCACCTGCACGTCGATGCCGGCGATTTCCGCCATCTCCTCCCGGATCTCGGCCCCGATCTCGACAGCCGGCGGCCTGTCCTGCCAATCGACAAGATCGAGCTGGATGGTCCCGATGACATCCTCGTCACCGCCGCCCGCGCTCATGGTGGAGCGGGCATAGACGTGTTCGACATCGGGCCGGCCCAGCAGGTGGCGTTCGACCTCGCGCACAAGATCGTCGCGTTCATAGATCGAAAGATTATCGCGGGCCCGAACCTGCACCTGCATGAACTCCGGCTCGACATCCGGGAAGAACGAGATGCCGCGCCCGTATTCGCCGTAGAGCGCGAAGGCCCCCATGAGCAGCGCAAGCGACAGCAGGACGGTGGCCCAGGGTCGCAGGATCGCCCGCTCCAGCACCCGGACGTAGACGCCGGTCAGCCCGCCGATGTCGCGGGGATCGCCCCGTTCGGCGGCGTGCAGGGCAGCTTTTTCGGTCGCCGTCCGAGGCTGCTTGCGCCCGATCACGCCGCCGGTGACGGGAATGAAGATCAGCGCCATGAAAAGCGAGGCGCCCAGCGTAAGCATCACCGTGATCGGCAGGTATTTCATGAACTCGCCGATGATTCCGCCCCAGAAGAGCAGCGGAAAGAAGACGCTCAGCGTCGTCGCGGTCGAGGCGATCACCGGCCAGGCCATGCGCTTGGCGGCCGTGGCGTAGGCATGGGCGGGAGTATCCCCCTCCTGCAGGCGTCTGTCGGCAAGCTCCACCGTCACGATGGCGCCGTCCACCAGCATGCCGACCACGAGGATCAGCGAGAAGAGCACGACGATGTTCATCGTGTAGCCCATGACTGCAAGCGCTGCGACACCGGCGAGGAAGGCGCCGGGAATGGCCAGCCCCACAAGGATGGCCGAGCGCAGACCAAGGGCGAAGACCACGACGATCATGACCAGCGCGATGGCGGTGATGACGTTGGCCTGGAGGTCGGAGAGCAGCGTCTTCACCTCCTCGCTCTGGTCCTGAAGGTAACTGACGGAAACCGACTCCGGCCAATCCTGCTGCAGGCGCGAGATGGCGGCCTTGGTGGCGTCGACCGTTTCGATGACGTTGGCGCCCGAACGCTTGGTCACTTCGAGCGCCAGCGCCGGCTGGCCGTCGATCCGCGCAAAGCTCGTCGGGTCCTCGAAGGTTCGGCGCAGGGTTGCCACGTCGCCGAAGGTCACGACGGTATCGCCGCTGACCTTCACCGGGATTTCCATGACATCCTCGATATTCTGGATCAGGCCCGGGACCTTCAGAACGATGCGGCCGCCACCGGTCTCGATCGCGCCCGCCGCGATGAGCTGGTTGTTGCGCTGCAGCTGGCTGATCAGGGCGTCGAAGCTGAGGTTGTAGGTCTGGAAGACCGTGGGGTCGATCAGGACTTCGAGGAACTCCTCCCGCTTGCCGCCGATATCGACCTCCAGCACGCCCGGCAGCGCCTCGACCTCGTCCTGCACGTTCTCGGCGAGATCGTTGAGCGTCCGTTCCGGGACCGGCCCCGACAGGATCGCTGTGATGACCGGAAAGAGCGCCGTGTTGATCTCGGTCACGTTTATGGTCGTGGCGCTTTCCGGGAGATCCGACTGCACGTCGTCGGCGGCCTGTCGCACCTTGTCCATCGCCTCGTCGACATCGCCACCGGCGGCAAATTCGAGCTGGACGCTCGCAAAGCCCTCGGTGGCCTCGCTGCGCATCGTCTCGAGCCCCTCGATCGTGCCGAACTCGGCCTCCATCGGTTCCAGCAGGAGCCGCTCGGCATCGCTGGGGCTGATGCCGTCGACGGTTGTCGAGACGTAGACGAGCGGCAGCGAAACCTCGGGGTTCGCTTCCTTGGGAATGGTGATGTAGGCGGTCGCGCCGACGGCGAGGATCATCGCCAGTGCGATGACGATGACCCGTCCGCGGGAAAAGGCGGCGTCGATCAGCGCATTCACGGGCTCTCCTCCGCTGCCTGCGTCTCGTCGGGGCGCGCATCGACCTCTTCGCCCGCGCGAACGAAGCCCTGGCCGATGGTGATGATCATCGCCTCTTCGGGCAGGCCCTTGACCCAGACCGCGCCCGCATCGGCCCTGACGAGCTCGACCGGGTGGAAGACCACGGTTCCGTCCTCGACTGTCTTGACGCCCAGTTCGCCTTCCGGATTGAGCGAAACGATGGAGGGCGCAACCCTGTGTGCACGGGCGCTGCCCGTCGGAATGCGTATCTCGGCCGAGACGCCGGCGGGAATGGCCCCGTCCTCGTTGGCGACCTCGACCTCGGCCAGGAAGGTCCGGGTCTCGCTCGCCGCCGCGGTGCCGACGAAGGTCACCTCGCCCTGGCGGGTCTGTCCGGTGATGAAGGTCACCTCGGCGGCCTGCCCCGTCTCGATCCGGCTGAGCGACTGCTGGGGGATCTGGAACGCGACGGTGAGCGGCTTGTTGTCGACGATCCGTCCGATCGAACTGCCCGCCGAGACGAATTCGCCCTCCTCGATGGAAAGCACCTCGATACGGCCTGCGAAGGGCGCGTTGATCGAAAGGTCGTCCAGCGCGCGGCGCGCACTTGTTACCCCGGATTCCGCCGAGGCCAGGTCGGCGCGTGCCTCGGCCATCCGGTCGGCCGTGGCAACGCCGCGATCGAGCAGACGACCGGCGTTGTCGAATTCCCGCTGCGCGCGGGTCAGTTCTTCCTGCGCCTGAGCCAGGGCTGCCTCGGCGCTTTCGGTATCGAGTTGCGCGATCAGGGCCCCCGCCTCCACGTCCTGCCCCTTCCGCACGGCCATCTCGGCCACTTCTCCGGTGCCTTCCGCCAGTATCTGGGTATCTCGATCCGGCTCGGCCTGCCCCTCTGCGCTGAAGGTCAGCGTGACGTCCTGCGCTCGGGAGGTCCGCACCGTGACGGCCGCAGGGGCGGGCGTGACGGAACTCGCCCGCGTCTCGCCATCTTCTGACGGCAGTACGAAGCCGCTTCCCATCCAGAGGATGATCGCGACAAGGATCAGCAGGGCGATCCAGACCGACCGAGAGGCGCCCGCGTCCGTCTCGAAGCTCAGGGGCTCTCGTACGCCACCGGTCTCGTTTGTCTCTCCCATCGGGCAACCTCCTCCGGCTTGTCCGCGCCAGTCCTGACGCAGCTTCGTAGGTTCGACAAGTGTTTCAAGCACCGTCTTGTCCACACAAGTGAAGCCGCGCCTCCCCTGGGCCGCCTCTCGGGAACAGCGGGCGCATGTCACCCGGACAGGCAAGGTGGCGCGAAACATCCGCATCAAAGGCGGGCTCGGGGTTCCTATCTCCGGCTGGGAAATCGGGCTGGAGCCATCTAGGGTCTTCCGGCATCCGACGTACGGAGGGGACATGCTCGAGCTAGAGGACAAGTGGATCTGGGACAGTTGGTACGCCGAGGATCAGGGCCTCTGGCATGCGTTCTTCCTGCAGGCGGACAAGTCTCTGGGTGATCCGGAACTGCGCCACTGGAACGTGAGCTACGGTCATGCCACCAGCCGCAACCTCGCCGACTGGACATATCACGGCACGGTCTTCGCCCCGGCGCAGTCGCCGGCCTTCGACGACTACACGACCTGGACGGGATCGGTCGTGCGTGGCGAAGACGACCTTTGGCACCTGTTCTACACCGGTACCAGCCATGCCGAAGACGGGCTCGTGCAGCGCATCGGCCATGCCACCAGTACCGACCTTTCAAACTGGACCCGGCAGGGCATGGCGCTGGAACGATCAGGCCCCGGCTCGGAGCATTACGAGGGCCACTTTCCTGGGCGTTGGAAGGATTGCTCGATGCGCGACCCCTGGGTCATGCGCGATCCGGAGGGGTCCGGCTGGCTGATGTTCTTCACCGCCCGCTCACCCCTCCCCGAAGATCCGATGGAGGGCGGCGCGATCGGGCTTGCCCGTTCTCCCGATCTGCAAAGCTGGACGCTGGAGCCGCCCATCTTCACCGGCGCCTTCGCCGAGATCGAGGTGCCTACAGTGTTCGAAAGGGACGGAAGGTGGTTCTGCCTGTTCTGCACTCCCGCGAACGCCTGGTCAGACGCCTTCAAGGCGTCCTATGCCGGCGCGCCCGTTTCGGGGATCCACTACCTCTGGGCCGACGCGATCTCGGGCCCCTGGAGGATGGGGGACGGCCCCTTCCTGGATGGCTCGACCGACCCGGAACATTACGCGCCACGCTGGCTCAATGCCGACGGACGGGATCTGCTCATGCGCTGTATCCTGTCGGAAGGCGGCGAATTCCGCGGCGTGCTTGACGATCCGGTGGAGCTTGCGACGGATGGCGCGGGGCGCTTGGTGCTCTCCCGCTGACAAGGGTCTTCAGCGGGGGTCTTCAGCGGAATGTGCGTCGCGTGGCCTTGCCGGTCAGCTGCTCGTGGAACTGATCGGCCCGCTTCTCGAACGTGGGGGCTTCGCGCGCGTCGCTCTGGTAGAAGGTGCCCGGACGCAGCCCGGGAACGTACTCCTGATCCACCCAGCCGCGCGGGTCGTCGTGGGGCAGCTGGTAGCCCACATGCCCCAGCTTCTCTGCCCCGCTGTAATGCGCATCGCGCAGGTGTTTCGGCACCACGGCAGGCGGCTGCGTCGAGACGGCTTCGAGCGCCAGCGAGATACCGCGGCAGGCCGAAGCAGACTTCGGCGCACGGGCCACGTGGAGCGCCGCATGGGCGAGGATGATGCGCGCCTCCGGATAGCCGATCTTCTCGACCGCAGTGGCCGCCGCGACCGCAGTCTGCAGCGCGGTGTTGTCCGCGAGGCCCACGTCCTCGGAGGCATGGATCATGATCCGCCGGGCGATGTAACGCGGGTCCTCGCCTGCGTGGATCAGCCTCGCGAGCCAGTAGAGAGTCGCGTCGGCGTCCGAGCCGCGCATGGATTTGATGAAGGCGGAAACGACGTCGTAATGCTGATCACCGGAGCGGTCGTGGTTGACCGCCGCCGAGACATAGGCCTCTTCCAGCATCTCTTCGGTGATCGTGATCTTCCCACCGGGATGCCCGACCGTCAGGCTTTCGAGCGTCGTGAGCGCCCGCCGCGCATCGCCGCCGGAGCGGCCCGCGATCAGCCGGACCTGTTCGTCCGTCATCGCGACATCCACACCGGTCGACGCAAGATGCTCGAGCCCCCGCCGGACCACCTGCTCCATGTCCTCCAGGGACATCGGTTCGAGCTTGAGGATCGTCGAGCGCGAGACCAGCGCAGGCGGCAGCGCATGGTAGGGGTTGCCCGTGGTGGCGCCAACGAAATCGGCCGTCCCTTCCTCGCAGATCGACAGCAGATCGTCGGCCTGCGTGGCGGAGAAGCGATGCACCTCGTCCACGAAGATCAGCAAGGGGCGGATGCGCGCCTCGTCCGCGATGCGGCGCAGCTCCTTCACGCCGTCCCGTGTGGCATGCAGCGGGCGGAATTCCTTGCCAAGCATCTTGCCCACCGCCCTCGCGATGGTCGTCTTGCCGATGCCCGGAGGGCCGTAGAGGATCAGGCTGCCAAGCGCGCCCGCCGCGATGCGCCGTCGCAGGATCGATCCTTCGGCGGTGATGCCGGGCTGCCCCACGACATCATCAAGCGTCTCCGGCCGCAACGCCGCGGCGAGTGGGACATGCCCCTGCGAGGGCGCGGCATCGAATAGGTCGGTCATGGCATCCTTGCGGTCTGTTCTGCGGACAGCGGCAGCGGCGGCACGGTCCTCGTCCACTCACCGGGAATAGGACGGTGACTGCGAGATGCAACATCATCCGACCGGTTTGCGCAAAGGAACAACCGCCACGGGGTGGACGTCACTCGAGTGTCTTGAGCCGCGAACGCGAAGATCGCGCGCACCTGGCTCCACTCTCCTGAAGGCCTGCGAAGTCGGTCACGAGGTCGACAGTGCCTAACGTCTCAAGCCACCAGAAACGCGGGAAACGGGCCTCTCGGACCAGCGAACCGAGCGCCTCGTGCGGCCGACATGATAGCCTGTCGGCCGCAGCGCCGCTCATGCGCTCTCGCTATCGGCAACCGCTTTTGCCGCCATTTCCAGCGCGGCCTCCCGGCTTGCCGCAACCGCGATAAAGCGGGCGTTGTGACAGAACTTCGCCCCCGTGACACCACTGGCCTCTTCGAGCGCAGCATCCGTGAGACCGGCCCATGCTTCGGGCAGGTCCGCGCGGTTTTCGAAGGTATCCCCACTCTTGCGGATCGTGGTCAGCACCCAGTCGCCGTTGCGCGGATGAACGACGAAGAGGAGGTGGTCCGCACCGGCCTTCTCGACTGCGGAGCGGAAGGGCATCCCCTGGGGAAGCTCGAGGATCTCGCTCTCGCCCGCCGCCTCGATGGCCTGATCCACCATGACCTGCGCGCGGCGTTTCGACATCCGGCCCCTCACCGCGGCCTCGACAAGGGCACGCGCGACGCCGAGGGCTTCTGCGAAAGCGGCATCCTCTGCGCCGGGATCGGTCTCGTCGAAGGCAGGCTTCAGGCTTTCCAGCAGAACCGGAAGCGTCATTCCGGCCAGCGGCCCGGCGGCCGAAGGCTCAAGCGCACCGTTGTCGACCAGATCGATCGGCAGGACAAAGCCGCGGTCAAAGCTCTGATGTAGGTCGTCCAACTGGTCTTCCGGTGCCCCGAGCGCACGCAGATACTCCCGACCGAAGTGTTTCCAGATCAGCCCGAAGGAGGAGTAGGGTTGATCATCGTCACGCAACGGGCCTGGCCGTTGATGATGGTCGAACACTCCGGCCTCGGGATCATAGTCGCGGCCCACATCATAGATCAGCTTGCCCTCCCCCGGTGCGATCCAGGCGGCATCACGGGTCCGTACGAGTTGGGCCTCCGGAAAGAGCTGCGTCAGGACGACCGAGGAAAGAAGTTCGTCCGCGTGAAAGCCCCCTGAGTGGGTGACGAGGTGGGAGATGGTCATGAATACTGCTCGTGCTGGTATGCAAAGGGCCCGCGGATGCCGAATGCCGCGTCGCTCGAAGTGAAGCGCCTAGCACGCCGGGACGGATCTTGCGAGCCACCTGATCCGTTCCAAAGCCCGGCAACGGCGGGAAGTCCCTCTGGGGGATGAGGAACGCCATCTTTCGGCCTTCGCGTAGGTCAGCCCTCAGTGCCCGCCGCCGCGCAGCCGCCCGACGATGCCGGTGGGAAAGAAGTAAACGCTCAGGATGAAGAGGACGCCGAGCCAGAGCAGCCAGCGGTCGGGATCGAGCAGGCGCGACAGCAGCGGCAGAGCCTCGGTCGCTTCGGCGGCGCTTCCCATGAGGTCCTGCAAGTAGGTCTGGGCCAGCACCATGAGCGTGGCGCCGATTGCAGCGCCCCACATGGTGCCCATGCCGCCGATCACGACCATCAGCAGCAGGTCCAGCATGATCTCGAAGCTCAGGGTTGTTTCGGGGCCAACGTAGCGCAGCCAGAGCGCAAACAGGCTACCCGCCATCGCGGCAACCGCTGCCGAGATGCAGGTTGCGACCGTCCGGTAGCGGACGACGCGGTAGCCGATGGCCTCGGCACGGAAGTCATTCTCCCGGATCGCCTGCAGAACGCGCCCGAAAGGCGAGTTCACGATCCGCAGCAGCAGCAGGAAGAGCGCGAGAGAGGTGAAGAAGATCAGGTAGTAGTTCAGGATCTTGCCGGTGATGTTCACGCCCATGAACTCGCCCATGCGGTTGGCGGGACCAAGCGCGCGCGGGATCTGGAAGGTGAAGCCGTCCTCGCCGCCGGTGATCTGCGACAGCTGGCTGACCAGCACCGCCACGGCCGAGGCGACCGCAAGCGTGATCATGGCAAAGAAGATCGCCCGCACCCGCAGCGAGAAGAGCGCGATGACGAAGGCGAGTGCGGCGGCGAGCGCCGCGCCTGCCAGCGACCCCACGATCAGCGCGCCGAAGCCGCGTCCCATGTGCTGCGAGGCGAGGCCGACGCCATAGGCCCCCATGCCGAAGAACATGGTATGCGCGAAGCTCACCACGCCGGTGTAGCCGAGCAGCAGGTCGTAGCTTGCCGCCAGCAGGATGAAGACCGAGATCCGCGCCGCGGTTTCCAGCGAGCGGACGCCGGGGAACAGGAAGGGGGCAAGCAGCAGTCCGAGGAAGATAGCCACGAGGACGAGGGTCAGCACGCGCGACCGCGGCCGGTCCCCGGAGATAAGGGTCATCAGCATGGGATCACTTCGCCTTCACGACGGGCATCATGCCCTGCGGCCGCCACATCAGGATCGCGGTCATCAGGCCGATGTTGGAGATCAGCGCCAGCTTGGGTTCGAGGAAGGCGATGTAGTTCTGCAGCAGGCCGACCATGAGGGCGCCGATGAAGGCCCCTTCGACCGATCCGAGCCCGCCGATGATGACCACGATAAAGACGAGGATCATCATCTCCTCGCCCATACCGGCGGTGATGACCTCCTGGTAGAGCCCCCACATGACACCGCCAAGGCCCGCGAGCGCCGAGCCCGCGATGAAGACGCCCACGAAGACAAGTCGCAGCCGATAGCCCAGCGCCTCGACCATCTCGCCGTTCTCGACACCCGCGCGCACAATGAGGCCGATCTTGGTGCGGCGGAAAATCATGCGCATCGCGATGAAAAGCACGAGGCCGATGACAACGGCCAACAGGCGGTATTTCTCGAGCGCGGCCCCCCAGAAAGTCACGGCGCCCTTGAGCGTCTCGGGCCGGGCAAAGAAGATCTCGTCCGGGCCCCAGATCACGTGGATGAGCTGCTCGATGACGATCAGTCCGCCCACCGTCACGAGGATCTGCTTGAGGTGGGCGCCGTAGACGGGTTTCACGATGACCTTTTCGAAGGCCCAGCCGAGAAGGCCGGTGACTGCCATGGCAGCAAGGACGGCCAGAAGCACCACGCAGAGGTTCAGCACGAGAGAGGGCGCCTGCGCCCATTGCGACAGGCCCAGCACGACGCTGATGCCGACGAAGGCCCCCACCGAGATGAAAGCGCCGTGGCCGAAGTTGATGACGTCCATGAGGCCGAAGACAAGCGTCAGCCCCGAGGCCATGATGAAGATCATCATGCCCATGGCAAGGCCCGAGACGGTCAGCGTCAGCCAGCTCGACGGGTTGCCGATGGCCAGGAAACCGAGCACCAGCAGGATCGGGACCAGCAGCATGGGCATGACCCGCGCCATGCGGTCGACAATCGTGATACCGGCCATGGTGGGCCGGTGATCGGGCGCGTCGGTCATGTCGCCTCCATGCTCAGGCCCATCAGGCGTTCCTGAAGCGCGGCATCGGTTGCCAGCTCAGACATCGGGCCTGTCCAGACGATGCGCCCGTCGTCCATGACGGCAGCATGATCGCCCAGCGCCTTGGCCACGGCGAAGTTCTGTTCCACCAGCAGGATCGAAGCGCCCTGCGTCTTCAGCTCGCGCAGGGCGCCCGCCATGGTCGAGACGATCGCCGGGGCGAGGCCCTTGGTCGGCTCGTCGATGAGATAGAGCCTGCGCTCCTCGGCCATGGCGCGCGCGATGGAGAGCATCTGCTTCTGCCCGCCCGAGAGCGTCCCCGCGGGCGACTTCCAGAAGGTGCGCAACGGCGGAAAAGCCCCGAAGATCCAGTCTCGGCGCGCGGGATCGAGCGGCCCCGAGACGGCGGCGAGGGTCATGTTCTCCTCGACCGTCAGGTCCGAGAAGATGCCCATGTCCTCGGGGACGTAGCCGATGCCCATGCGGGCGCGGTCGGCGGTCTTCGTCGCGGTGACATCCTCACCGTCGAAGAGAATGCGACCGGCGCGGGTACGCCAGTGGCCGATGGCGGTGCGCAGGGTCGTGGTCTTGCCGACCCCGTTGCGCCCCAGCAGCATGGTCACCGCACCGCGCGGCACTTCGAGGTCGACACCCTGCAGGATGTGGTACTGGGCGATGTCGGTGTGGACGTTCTCAAGCCGCAGGATCGGGTCAGACATCGGCAAGCTCCTTGCCCATGTAGGCCTCCTGCACGACCTCCGAGGCGATGACATCTGCGGGATCGCCGTCGGCCACCAGCGCCCCGTTGTGCAGCACGATGATGCGGTCGGCGAGCGTGCGGATCACATCCATCTTGTGCTCGACCAGCAGGATGGTGCGATCGGTGTCGGCCTTCAGCTCCGCGATAAGATCCAGGACCACGGGCGCCTCGTCGGCGCTCATGCCCGCCGTGGGTTCGTCGAACATGTAGACCTTGGGATCGAGCGCGATCAGCATGGCCACCTCGAGCTTGCGCTGGTTGCCGTGGCTGAGCTCGCGGACAGGTTGGTCGCGAACGCTGTCGAGGCGGACGCGTTCGAGGACCGACATGGCCTCGGTCGTCAGGGCTGTGTGGCTGGCGGCCATGGAGAAGAGCGCACGCGCGACCGGCCGGTGCGCCTGTATCGCGAGGCGGACGTTTTCGAGCACTGTCAGACCGGGAAAGAGGTTCGTCAGCTGGAAGGCTCGGCCAAGCCCGCGCCGACAGCGGTCCGAGGGCGAAAGGCGGCCGATGTCCTCTCCCATGAGCTGCACGGTGCCGGACGTGGCGGGGATCTGCCCCGAGATGAGATTGAAGTAGGTGGTCTTGCCGGCGCCGTTCGGGCCGACGATCGCGGTCAGCTCGCCGGCGCGGAAGGTGCAACTGACGCCATCGACGGCCACATGGCCGCCGAAGCGCACGGTCAGGTCCGTCGTCTGAAGAAGGTCGGTCATGGGCGCCGGTGGACTCGCGGTCGAAGGAAGGAGGTGTGAAACTGGCAGGGACGGTGGGACCGGTCACCGGCCCCACCGTACCGAGACTCAGTTCCGGATCGGGATGTCCATGTCGTCGATGCCCAGCTCACGCACGAGCACGGGAACACCGTAGTCCCTGCCCTCCTGCACCTCGGTGCGGAAGTGGTACATAGACTGCAGGGCCTGATGATCCTCGGGACGGAAGCGCATGGTGCCCTTGGGCGTCTCCCACTCCATGCCTTCCATGGCCTCGATCAGAGCTTCGGTATCCTCGGCCCCGCCTGCCTTGCGGATCGCTTCGACCACGGCGATGCCCGCCGCCATGCCGCCAGCCGTGAAGAAGTCCGGCGGGCTGTCGTAGCGCTCCTGGTGCTGGGTCACGAGCCAGTCGTTCACCTCGTTGTCCGGGATCTCGTAGTAGTAATAGGTCGCCCCTTCGAGCCCCGGCAGTTCCTTGTAGGCCGTCAGCGCGGCAAGGATGTTGCCCCCGGTCGCGATCTCGATGCCGAAGCGCGACGGGTCCATGGCGTTGATCTTGCCCATGGGGTTGCCGCCGCCGGCCCAGATGATGAAGAGCTTCTTCTCGCCCTCGACACCCTCCATCGCGTTGAAGATGCGTTCCGCCGCGGCGGTGAAGTCGGTGGTGTCGGTGGGCACGTATTCCTCGTGCGCCAGCGTCGCGCCTGTGCCTTCCAGCGCCTCCTTGAAGGCGGCCACACCGTCGCGGCCGAAGGCATAGTCCTGCGCGAGCGTGGCGATGGTCACCCCTTCGCCACCGAGGGCCACGGCATTCGAGATCGCGTCCTGCGAGGAGTTGCGCCCGGTACGGAAGATATAGCGGTTCCAGGATTCCCCCGTGATCGAGTCCGCGACGGCGGGTTCGACGATAAGAAGGCGTTCGTATTCCTGTGCGACGGGCAGCATGGCCAGCGCCACGCCGGAACTCACCGGCCCGACGGCGATCTGCGCGCCGTCGTCGCCGTAGGCCTCGGCCAGAACGGCCCGGGCCGTGGCCGGATCGAGCTGCGTGTCCTTTTCGATGACGGTGATCGGCTCTCCGTCGATCTCCATCGTGCCGTCGGTCGCGTATTCGAGGCCGAGCATCAGGCCGATGTGGCTCTGCTCGGCATAGGCTTCGAGCGCACCGGTCTTGCCATAGACATGGGCGATGGTGATGTCCGCCAGCGCAGCAGTGCCCGTGAGGGCGAACGCGGCAACCGCGGCCCCCAGAATTTTCGTGGTCGACATGCCAGTTATCCTCCCTGGTCCCTGGGCCGATCATGACATGCGAAGCAATGTTCCTGTCAAGTTCGCCCAAGAGGAAAGAGGCCTGGATACCCGTCCGTCTGCAGACTGAAGCACTTTATCGAAGTTCCTGAGTACCGTGTCCGGCTCTGCAGAGTTCGAACGCATCTTCGCGATCCCGGTCCCCGTGGGCCCCGCGTTTGAGGGGATCACGCAAGACGGCTCACCTTATGTCGAGATATTCCAGCAATTCCGAAACGGCCGCGCGGCCCGCACGGTTCGCGCCGATTGTCGACGCGGAAGGGCCGTAGCCAACAAGGTGAATCCGCGGATCTGCCGCGACTTGCGTCGCGAGGCGCCCGGACATGGTGATACCGCCCTGCGCGTTCTGAAGCCCGAGCGGTGAGAGATGATCGAGGGCATTGCCGAAGCCGGTTGCCCAGATGACGGCATCGACCTGCTCCGCATGGCCATCCGGCCAAACGACGGCGTCCCTCGTCAATTCCGAAAACATCGGACGCGGCTCCAGCACGCCCCGGGCGCGGGCGGCCTCAAGCGCCGCAGAGGGCGGCAGCCCCGTGCTCGACACCAAAGACCCGGGCGGCAGCCCCTCGCGGACGCGGGCCTCGACGCGCGCGACAGCAGCGCGGCCATGCTCCGCGGTAAAGGCGCCTTCGTGAAAATTCGGCGGGCGCCTCGTGACCCAGATAGTTGATGCGACCCGTGAGACTTCTTCGAGGATTTGCACCGCAGAGATCCCGCCGCCGACGATCACGACGCGCTGCCCGGCAAATTCAGAGGCCTCGCGATAATCCCGCGTGTGCAATTGCCGGCCCTCGAAGATTTCTTGCCCCGGGTAGTCTGGCCAGTTGGGTGCATCCCAGGTGCCGGTCGCATTGATTAGCCCGCGAGCCGAGAAGTCCCCGGCATCGGTTTCAATCCTGAGACGGTTGCCACGGTCAGACACCGACCGGACCACAACGGGGCATCGAACCGGGATCCCGTAGGTTCGTTCATACGCCTCAAAATAGCGCGGCACAGCGTCGGCAGCGCGGACCTCCTCACCCGAGGCCGCCCCGACTGTCCGGGACAGGCTCAGCTCGCCCGGGAGATCGTGAACCCCGTTGACCGTGCTCAGCGTCAGGGACGGCCAGCGAAACTGCCACGCGCCGCCAGGGCCCGGCGAACGGTCGAGAACGACAAAGTCGCGATCGCCCCTGAGCCCTGCGCGGCCGAGATAGTAGGCCGAAGACAGCCCCGCCTGGCCACCGCCGATCACCACGACGTCGAGTTTCGGAATGATCTTCAGGCCATCTGGCACGTTCAGTTCTCCGAGCTTGCCCAACCGGCCATCGCCGTTCGGCATCGGCTCGATACTGCGAAAACCGGACGGCAGCCAGCCGCCCGGGACCCGCCCGCAGAAGCACGCCAGCCACCTGATGGCCAGAAGGGCGAGCCTTACGATCCGGAAAAGGAAGGGATTTCTGCTAGAGCAACGCCGTTCTTGCTGAACGGGCAGACAACGAAACCATCCATCCGAAGACGCCATGGGTTCTCGCGTTGCGCCGCAGATCGTCAGGGTATTGCGGAGAAATCCGGCACCTGCGTCGGCGGCGCGCCGCACCGGGCCTCCGGACCGGGTCGAAAGATTGCTCCGCCATCCTCCCGCCCGTAAGCTTTCACCCATCCAACCGCGGCCGCGGCGGGACCTCCGCCAGGCAACCGGGATCGGCCGCGCCAATTGCCCGGCGACCAGTTCACAGAACCTGGCCGGCCCGCGGCGACCTGAGCCCACCCGGGGGCAAGTGGAGACAAGAATGCAGGAACACTTCAGCGCCCTCCCCAAGGGGGCTGCCAACTACGTTGCTCTGTCGCCGGTGTCCGTCCTCGAGCGGGCCGCCGACGTCCATGCCGACGCCATCGCCGTCGTCGACGGCGGGATTCGCCGGACCTGGGGCGAAACCGCAGATCGTGTCGCCCGCGTCGCTCAGGGGCTTGCGGATCTCGGCATCCGGAAGGGCGACACGGTCAGCGCGCTGGCCCTGAATTCTCCGGAACTCTTCGAGCTTCATTTTGCCGTTCCCATCTCGGGCGGCGTGCTTTCGACCATCAACACCCGGCTTGAGGCCGAGACCATCGCCTACATCCTCGATCATTCGGACAGCCAGCTTGTCCTGGTTAGCGCGGACCTGCGCCCCCTTCTGGACGAAGCGCTGTCCCTTGCCGAAACCGCACCACAGGTCGTGCAGATCGGAGGCGAGGACGACACGTTCTCCGATCTCCTTCAGGCTCAACCATGGCAAGGCAGTTGGCTGCCCGACGACGAATGGGACGCCATCGCGCTCAACTATACCTCGGGGACCTCTGGCCGCCCCAAGGGCGTGGTCTACCACCACCGCGGCGCGTATCTGATGGCGCTGGGGACCGTCGCCGCCTGGCAAGTCGCGCATCACCCGGTCTACATGTCGGTTGTCCCGATGTTTCACTGCAACGCATGGGGTCACCTCTGGAAGGCGGCGATCGTCGGCGGCACCCTGGTTTTCCCGCCTTCGAACCGCCCCGAGGATCTGTTCGAAACGATCCGTCGCGAAAAGGTCACCCACTTCGGCGCCGCACCGGTCGTTCTGCAGATGATGGCCGAAAGCGAGGCAGCGCCCAAAGAGCCGCTGGAGCCTCGCCTTCAGGTCACGACTGCGGGCGCTCCGCCGCCTCCGTCGGTGCTCGAAAAGACCGATGCGATGGGGATGGACGTGATGCACGTCTACGGCCTGACCGAGACATACGGCCATATCCTGCAGTGCCTCCCACAACGTGCCTGGAACGAGCTGGACGCGGAAGAGACCGCCGAACGGCGTGCGCGTCAGGGCGTTCGCTTCCCCATGGTGGAGGCCGTCGACGTGATCGACCGCGAAAGCGGGAAGAAGGTGCCGCGGGACGGCGAGACACAGGGAGAGATCTCGATCCGTGGCAACACCGTGATGAAGGGCTACTACAAGGATCAGGCCGCGACCGAAGAGGCGTTCGCGGGCGGCATGTTCCGCTCCGGGGATGCTGCGGTGATGCAACCCGACGGCTACATTCAGGTCAGGGACAGGCTCAAGGATGTGATCATCTCGGGGGGAGAGAACATCTCGTCCGTCGAGGTGGAGGCGGTTCTCTATCGGCATCCCGCCATCTCCGCCGCCGCGGTCGTCGCGCGGCCCGACCCGAAATGGGGCGAGGTGCCATGCGCGGTGGTCGAGTTGCGTGACGGCGCCCAGACCGATCCGGCAGACATCATTTCCTTCTGCCGGGAACGGCTTGCGGGCTTCAAGGTGCCAAAGAGCATCCTCTTCCACGAGATCCCGAAGACCGCCATCGGCAAGATCCAGAAGTTCCGGCTCAGGGACCTCCTGCATTCGCTCGACGAATAGCCGCCCGCGGCGCCGCCGTGGAAACGAGGCGGCGCTTGCCTTGATGCGGCGGACCGGGGCGAGCACTCTCCGCGACGCGCAGGCCATGTCCGGAGTTTCGCACCTGACGACGGCCAGACCGTTTCGGAACTCAATTCGCGACCGCCGGTTGGCTTTGCATGACTCCAACGGTGCCGTGCTGAGACCATGATCGAATTCCGAACTACGGCCCGACGCGGGGCTTCACTGCGTCGGATCACGCCCTTGTGGGCCGCGTTCCTGCTTTGCCTGCTTGCGTTGCCGGCCATGGCACAGGATGGGTCGGAGTACTGGTATGAAAGCCAAGCCCTGAACCCGGGTCTGCCCGGTGCGGCCTCGGCAGAGGTGGCCCCTGAGACCCCAAGGCAATCCCTCCGGGAATTCACCGCAGCGGCCGAAGCGGACGACTACGACAAGGCTGCCCACTACCTGAACCTGTCTCGCCTCAGCCCGGAAGAGCAGGCAAAAGAGGGACCCGAGATCGCGATGAAACTCGCCTCGATCCTGGCCCGTCGGGTCTGGATCGACTGGTCGAGCTTGCCCGCACGCCCGGATGCCCGGATCGAAAGCTCGCAGGACTCCAGCGGACGCGCCGGCCAGCCGCGCCGGGACCTGCACATCGAGACGCTCGAAGCCGGACGAAGCGCCTATGACATTCGGATCGCTCGCTACAAGCCATCTGACGCAGACGCGGTGTGGTTGTTCACGCCCCAGACTGTTGCAAACGTGGGCCCGCTCTACGCGGAATTCGGCCCGAGGCGCTACGAGAGCATGATCCCCGACACGCTGAAGCGGCGTCTTTTCGGACTATGGCTCTGGGAGTGGATCGCAGTCCCCGCCTTCGCGTTCGCGGTATTTCTGCTCGGATGGGGCACCTACAGCACGGTGGAGGCATTTTCACGGCGGGCAAGCCGGGGCTGGCTGAAGGCCGGCCTTGATCGCAGCGCGCTGCCGATGGCCATGCTCGTGATGGCCGGCCTCGTGCATATCCTGCTGACGTGGGTGATCTCCTTTTCCGGACCGGTCCAGACATTCCTCCGCCCGGCGTTGACCATCGTCATGGTGTGGGGTGTCGGCATGACCGCCCTGCGGATGCTGGACGCCGGATTGCACCGGATCACGCTGCGCTACGTCGGCGACATCGACGACAAGCTCGGACGCGACGAACGCGAGTTCTACACCTCGATCTATGCGCTGAGACGGCTGATCGTTCTGGTCATGGTCGGTTTCGCCGCCATCGCGATCCTCTCGCAGCTCAACCTGTTCGAGAGCGTCGGCACCACGCTTCTGGCCTCGGCCGGTGTGCTCACGGTCATCTTCGGGATCGCCGGGCAGGCCGTGCTCGGCAACATCGTGGCGTCGCTGCAGATCGCCTTTGCAAAGCCGATACGGATCGGCGACGCGATCCTCTTCGAGGGCGAATGGGCCTATGTGGAGTCGATCTTCTACACGTTCCTCAGGCTCAGAACGTGGGATCACAGGCGCATCGTTGTCCCGGTGAAACACTTCGTCGGCCAACCGTTCGAGAACTGGTCCGTGACCGAGGCGCGCATGATGCGAGGCGTGCATCTCTGGCTGGACCCGCTTTGCGACCTCGATGCCTTGCGCAAGACCTTCGACACCCTGCGCCACGAAGACCCGGACATAACGGAACCGGACGAGGCCTTCACCTATGTCACCGACCAGCGGCCGGAGGCGATCAAGGTGAGTTTCTACGCGATGATGCCGGACCCCTCGACCGGCTGGGCCATCCACTGCCGTCTGCGGGAAGGGCTCCTTGCCGATATTCGCGACAACCATCCGGAATGGCTCCCGCGCGAGAGAATCCTCGACGTGGCAGAACCGGAAGAGACGATGTCGGCGCCAACCCATCGTGCCGGCGCCACGGACTAGGCCAGGGCGTCACGCTGATCCTTTCACGGGCCATGATCCTCTGGTGCCGGACGCGGAGCGATCGAGATCCGGGATCTTTCGCGCGTGGCTCGAGGCAAACCTGCCTAGTTTGAAGGCACATGCGCTCGTGGCGATGAGACTGAACGCTGGTGGAGCATCTCGAAAATCAACGGATGGCCAGCCAGCCAAGGCGGCCAGAATTCTTCATATTTTTCAGAAAATTGAGGCGGATTTCAGGCCACCGGAACACTCCGGGCGCTTCCATCTCTGAGGCCATTATATAACTCCCGTTTATTATTATAGTCATATTATAATCTGGATTTGTATTGCCCAATGTCACCGTCACCGGCTTCGTGAGGCCACGTCTCGCATCGTCGCGATGCCAAGAAGACAAGCCCCCAACACGGAGCCACCACATGAAGTATAGGAACATTCTTCTGCCTGCCGCCCTCGCGGCCCTCGCCATCCCGGCGCATGCCGAGAGCTACAAGGTTGCGCTCGACGGCACCTTCGCCCCCCACGCCATGCCCAGCCTTTCCGGCGGCGTCGAAGGCTTCAACGTCGATCTTGCTGCAGCCATCGGCGAGGCGCTCGGCGCGGATATGGAAGTGGTCGCCGCGCAGTTCTCGGGCCTGATCCCGGCCCTGCAGGCGGGCACCTACGACTTCCTCGTCGCGCCCACCACCGTCACCGAGGAGCGGGCCTCCAACCTTCTCTTCAGCGAAGGGTTCATGGACACCAACTTCGCCTTCACCGTCCCCGCGGGAACCGACCCCATGGAAGGGCTCGAAGCGTTCAGCGGCATGACCATCGCGGTCAACAAGGGCTCGGTCTACGAGAGCTTCCTGAACGACGGAGCCGAAGAGTACGGCTGGAACGTCGTGGCCTACGGCACGAATACCGACGCGGTCGAAGCGGTGTCGTCCGGCCGCGCCGACGCGAACCTTGCCGGCGCAACGGTCTCGGCCTGGGCTGCCAAGCAGAACCCGCGGATCGACCTCAGCTACGAATACCCCACCGGCCTCGTCTGGGCCTTCCCCTTCCGGAAGGACGACACCGAGACGCGCGACAAGATCGACGCCGTGCTCGAGTGCCTCAAGACAAACGGCACGATGGTGGCGCTTTCCGAGAAATGGTTCGGCGTGACCCCCAAAGAAGGCACGACCATCGTGACCCCGACCCCGGGCTACGGAACGCCCGGTTTCGAGGGCTACGACGAGACCGAGCACGAGGTTTCCTGCGACTTCTGATCCCTGACATCGCCGGGCGGGGCGCATGGCGCCCCGCTCGCCATCGGAAGACATAAGATGACTGCTGCCATTTCCCCCTCCCCCTCAGCCAAGGTCCACGCGAGGCCGATGCTCGAGATCAACAAGCTCGGCAAGAGCTTCGGCACGACCGAAGTGCTGACCTCGATCGACCTCAGCGTAAGACCCGGCGAGCTGGTCTTCGTGATCGGGCCGTCGGGGTCCGGCAAGTCGACGATGCTGCGCTGCTGCAACCGGCTGGAGGAGCCAAGCTCGGGGACGATACTTCTTGACGGTGAACATGTGACTGCCTGCCAGGGCCGCGCGCTCGACAAGATGCGGCTCAAGATCGGCATGGTGTTCCAGGGCTTCCACCTCTACCCGCACAAATCGGTTCTGGCGAACGTCATGCTGGCGCAGGTCAAGGCGCTGAAACGCTCGAAGGCCGACGCCAAGACACGCGCCATGGAGATGCTGGAACACGTCGGGCTGGCACACAAGGCGGAGTCGATGCCTTCGGAGCTCTCGGGCGGCCAGCAGCAGCGTGTCGCCATCGCCCGCGCCCTGGCGCTGGATCCCAAGGTCATGCTCTTCGACGAACCGACCTCCGCGCTCGACCCCGAACTCGTCGGCTCGGTCCTCAAGGTGATGAAGCAGCTGCGTGAAGAGGGCATGACCATGCTGGTGGTCAGCCACGAGATGGAATTCGCCCGCGAGGCCGCGGACCGCGTGGTCTTCATGGACGGCGGCGTGGTCGTGGAATCCGGCCCGCCGGAAGAGATCTTCGGCAACCCGAAATCACCGCGTCTGCAGTCCTTCCTCTCGCGCGTGAACCGGGGCGGCGAATGAGGTTTCTCGACACCTTCTTCGACGGCGCGGTAATGGCCAAGTACCTGCCCGAGCTGCTGTCCGCCATCGTGACCACGCTCTGGATCAGCGTGATCGTCGTGGTGGCGGGACTGGCGCTCGGGCTGATCATGGCCTGCCTGCGCACGCTAGGCCGCTGGTACCTGACGCTGCCGATCGTCGCCTTTGCCGATATCGGCCGCGCGCTTCCGCCACTGGTCGTGATCCTGATCTTCTACTTCGGCCTGCCGGGGCTCGGCCTCAACCTGTCGGGGCCCATGGTGCTGATCCTGGTGCTGGGCGGCGTCCTTGCAGCTTTCGCGGAAGAGATCTTCTGGGCGGGCCTCACCTCAGTCTCAAAGGGGCAGTGGGAGGCAGGGCGCGCCACGGGCCTGGGCTTCGGCCAGACACTGTTCGAGATCGCGCTGCCGCAGGCCGTTCGCATGGGCATCCCGCCGCTTGTGAACCGCGCGCTGGCGATTACCAAGATGACCGCGCTCGGTTCGGTGATCGGAGTGAAGGAGATCCTGGCGGTGTCCTCCTCGGCGCAGAGCTTCTCCGGATCGGCCACGCCGCTCACCATGGCCGCCCTCGCCTACCTGGCGATCTTCCTGCCGGTCGTCATCCTCTCGCGCGTGCTCGAACAGCGCTACGCCTGGGCGGTTTAGGGGGCCTCGCGACATGAACGACTTCATCGATCTCTTCTTCAATCTCGACATCATGGCGCAGGCCTGGCCGCTTCTGCTCAAGGGCCTGATCGTGACGCTCCAGCTCTGCGGGGTGGTGATCGGTCTCGGCCTCGTGGGCGGTCTGCTGCTGGCACTCGGTGCGCTTTCCCCGCGCCGCTGGCTCAAGTGGCCCGCGGTCGGCTTCATCGACCTCTTCCGCGCCCTGCCCCCTCTGGTGCTGCTGGTTTTCGTCTTCTCGGGCCTCCCTTTCGCCGGGCTGGACCTGAGCCCCTTCTTGGCCGTGGTCATCGCCTTCTTTCTCAACAACTCGGCTTACTTTGCCGAGGTGTTTCGCGCGGGCATCCAGTCGGTTCCCAAGGGCCAGACTGAGGCCGCGCGCGCCACGGGGCTGAGCCAGCCGCAGACCCTCGCCCAGGTGGTCCTGCCGCAGGCCGTGCGCAACGTGCTGCCCGACCTGCTTTCCAATACCGTCGAGGTGGTGAAGCTCACCTCCCTCGCCTCGGTCGTTTCGCTGTCCGAGCTGCTCTACTCGGCCAACATGGCCCGCTCGGTCACCTACAACTCCTCGCCGCTTATCCTCGCGGCGCTGGTCTACCTCGCGATCCTCTGGCCTCTGGTCCGGCTGATCTCGCGGTACCAGCGCGGACTTGCGGTGCATTGATCGCCCCCCGGAAGGAAAGACCCATGACCAAACTCATCATCGGCGGCGCCCAGATCGGCGGCATCCAGAAGGACGAGACCCGCGAAGAGGTCGTCGCCCGGATGATCGCCCTGATGGACGCGGCGCACGACAAGGGCGTGCAGTTCCTCGCCTATCCCGAGATGACCCTCACGACCTTCTTCCCGCGCTTCTATGTCGAGGACCGCGCCGAATTCGACCATTGGTTCGAAACCGAGATGCCCAATCCCGCCGTGCAGCCGCTGTTCGACAGAGCCAGGGAATACGGCATGGGATTCACTTTCGGTTACTGCGAACTCACCCCGGAGGGCCTGCACTACAATACCTCGGTCATCGTCTCGCCCGAGGGAGAGATCGTCCTGAAGTACCGCAAGACCCACCTGCCGGGCCATGCCGAGTATGAACCCGAGCGCACGCACCAGCACCTCGAGAAACGCTACTTCCTGCCCGGCGACACGGGCTTCAATGTCGTAAAGAACCAGGGCGTGATCATGGGCATGTCGATCTGCAACGACCGCCGCTGGCCCGAAAGCTGGCGCGTTCTCGGGCTGCAGGGCGTGCAACTGGTCGCAATCGGCTACAACACCCCGAGCCAGAACAACCTCTCGTCGGAAGAGGGCATAGAGCGCCGCATGTATCACCACGAACTCTCGGTCTGTGCCGGCGCCTATCAGAACTCGACCTACGCCGTGGCTGTCGCCAAGTGCGGCATGGAGGACGGCAACCACATGTTCGCGGGTTCGATCATCGTTGATCCGGACGGCTTCGTCGTGGCCAAGGCAGAGGGCGAGGGAGACGAATTGATCGTGCACGAGGCGGACCTTGCCAAGTGCGATTTCGGCAAGTCGACCGTCTTCAACTTTGCGGCGCATCGCAGGGTCGAGCACTACGGGCTGATCGCGAGCCAGACAGGCGTCAAGCTGCCCGACTGAACCATGTCCGACCGGGGACGGGCTGGTCCCCCGAGCGGCAATCGAAGAGACTTTGCTGGGGCAGCCGGGCCAGCACCGCGCCAGCGGAGAGAAAGGAAACCGAAATGCAGTTCGATACCGTGATCCATGGCGGGACGATCGCGACCGCCGACTACACCGCCAAGGGGGATGTCGGCATCAAGGACGGGCGCATCGCCGCGGTGGCCGAACACCTTGCAGGCGGCGAGCGTCGTATCGATGCCGGCGGGCGCATCGTGATGCCCGGCGGAATCGAGGCGCATGCGCATATCGCGCAGGAAAGTTCCTCCGGCGTGATGTCGGCGGACGACTACCTGTCGGGCTCCATCTCGGCGGCCTACGGCGGCAACTCGTCCTTCATTCCCTTCGCCGCACAGCACCGGGGCCAGTCGATCGACGAGGTCATCGCCACCTACGACGCCCGCGGCGCCCGCTCGGTCATCGACTACTCCTACCACCTGATCGTCTCCGACCCGACGCCGGAGGTTCTCGAAGACCAGCTGCCCCGTGCCTTTGCGCGCGGGATCACGTCGTTCAAGGTCTTCATGACCTACGACCTGATGAATCTCGGCGACGGCGGGATGCTGGACATCCTGACGGTGGCCCGCGCTCACGGCGCCATCACCATGGTCCATGCCGAGAACAACGACATGGTCAAATGGATGAACAAACGGCTCGCCGACAAGGGTCTAACCGCGCCGAAATACCATGCCATTTCGCGCCCCGAGCTTGCCGAACAGGAGGCGATCAACCGCGCCATCCAGCTCGCCAAGCTGGTGGACGCGCCGCTTTTCATCGTGCACGTCTCGACCGAAGGCGGCGCCGAGATCGTCCGCCGCGAGAAGTTCAACGGCGCAAAGCTCTATGCCGAGACCTGCCCGCAGTATCTGGCGCTGACCCGAGACGATCTCGACCGGCCCGGCATGGAAGGCGCCAAGTACATCTGCTCGCCGCCGCTGCGCGACACTGCCACCCAGGACGCGCTTTGGCACCATGTCCGCATGGGCACCTTTGAAAGCGTCAGTTCGGACCACGCGCCCTACCGCTTTGACGAGACCGGCAAGTTCCTGAACGGCACCGACGTCGCCTACCCGAAGATCGCCAACGGCATGCCCGGCATCGCGGCCCGGCTGCCCTACCTCTTCTCCGAGGGCGTCGCCGGGGGGCGCATCACGCTGGGACAGTTCGTGGCACTGTCGTCGACCAATGCGGCCAAGACCTTCGGCTGCGACACCAAGGGCCGGATCGCGCCGGGCATGGACGCCGACATCGCCATCTGGAACCCCGAGGCGCGCGCGACCGTCACCGCCGCCGACCAGCACGACAACATGGACTATAGCCCCTTCGAGGGCATGGAGATCACCGGCAAACCCGAGATCGTCATGAACCGCGGCGCGGTGATCGTCGAGCATGGCGAGCTGAAGGCAAGCGAAGGCCAGGGCCGCTTCATCGCCCGCCAGCCGGCCGACCTGCGCGGCAAGCCGGGCTACACTGCCAAGGAATTCGATCCCGCGCAGAACTTCGGCACGGAGCTGCGCTGATGGGGCCGCTCCTGATCGTCAACCCGAACTCCTCGCGGTCGGTCACCGAAGGCATCCGCGAGGCGGTCGCGCATCTCGTGCCCGCCGGCGGCCCTGGCTTCGAAGTCACCGACTTGCCCGACAGCCCCGCGACGATCATGACCGCGGAAGACGTGGCACGCGCCGGGCTGGGCTTCGCCGCGGCGGTTCAGGCAAGTCCCGACGCGGCGGCCTATGTTTCGGCCTGTTTCTCGGACCCCGGCGTCGATGTGGCGCGTACCCTGACAAGGAAGCCCGTTATCGGCGTGCAGGAGGCGGGCATCCTCACCGCCATGGCCCGCGCCGATCTCTTCGGGATCATCGCCCTTTCGCCCGGCTCGGTTGCCCGTCACCGGGTCAAGATCCGCGCCATGGGTGTCGAGGGCCGTCTCGCGGGCGAGCTTGCCCTGCCCGGCGTCTCGGCCGAGGCCTCGGGCCGCGATCCCGAAGTCTATGCGATGTGCGTCTCGCTCGGCCGCGCGCTGGCGGATGCGGGCGCAGGTGCAATTGTCCTTGGCTGCGCGGGCATGGCTCCGATCCGGGCCAGGCTCGAACACGACATCGGCGTCGCGGTCATCGAGCCGGTGCAGGCCGGCGCCGCCATGGCACTGGGACTGGCAGGAGCGCCTGAATGACGACGGAGCCGGGCCTGCCGGACGTCTCGTTGCGGCTGCTCGAGATCTTCGCCGCGATGATGCGGTGCGCCACAACCGTCGAGGCGGCGGAACAGCTGCGCATCTCTCAGCCCGCGGTTTCTGCCGGATTGCGGCAGCTGGAATCGCAGCTCGGCCTTTCGCTCTTCGACCGGACGGGACGCCGGCTTCTGCCCACCGCCGAGGCGAAGTCGCTCTACGAGGAAATCCGACCGGTCTTTGGACTGATGCGTGGATTTTCGCAGCGCGCGCGGGACATGAAGCTCGGCATGGCAGGACGATTGAAGGTGATCGCCACACCACCGCTGGGCTATTCCATCGCGCCCGTGGCCCTGCGCCGGTTCCTCGACAGCCGTCCCGACGTGTCGGTGGCCTTCGACGTGCGACGGCTGGAGAACGTCAAGGATGCGGTCCAGAGCGGCCAGGCCGATATCGGGCTTGCCATCGATCACGACCGGCAGACGGCGGTGAACATTGACGTGTTGCAGCGCGCGCATATGGTCGCCCTTGTCCCCACCGGAAGTCCCCTTGCCGCAAGGCCGCACCTTTCTGCGCTTGATCTTCAGCACGAACCCCTCATCGGGCTGGAAATGGCGTCGAACCTCGGGCAACTGGTACGCAAGGGCTACGAACAGGTGGGTGCGACCTACACCCCGCGCATTGAGGTCCGCTACTGCGCCACGGCCGCCGCGCTGGCGGCCCAGCACCTTGGCGTCACGGTGGTCGATCCCTATTCCGCCTCGACCCATGCCAGCGACGCCCTCGTCTGCAAGCCCTTCCTGCCCGCCTGCGAGGTCAACGCCGTCATGTACACCCGCCGGGGCGTGCCCTATTCGGGTCTGCTGCACAGCTTCATGGCGGACCTGCGCGCGGCCTTCGCGGACGGCGACCTTCTGACCGCGAGCCCACGGGGCAACTGAGCGGCGCCCCTTGCGCCGGCGCCCTCTGCGCCACCGGCCACCGGCCTCAATCCTTCCAGCGCTCCAGTTTTTCGTGCACCTCCGCAGTGATGCGTTGCAGATCCTCGGCATGACGAAGGTAGGGGCAAGGATCCTCGAGCCGCTCTTTCACCGCGCCCATGTCAAAGGTATTTGCGGCATCGAGCCCCTTCAGCTCGTCCCACTGAACCGGAACGGCCACCGGCCCAGCCTCGCGCGCCCTCAGTGAATAGGGTGCCACCGCGGTCGCGCCGCGCTCGTTGCGCAGCCAGTCGACGAAGATCCTCCCGTTTCTTTTGTCTTTGGACATGTTCGCGGTGAACCGCTTCGGCTCGAGCTCGGCCAGCAGGTGGGCCACGGTCTTGGAAAAGGTCTTGACCAGGTCCCAGTCGTGGCTGCGGTGCAGCGGCATCCAGAGATGGAGCCCCTTCCCGCCTGTCACCATCGCGCCGGCATCGAGCCCAAGGTCCGCGAGCCGGTCACGCAGGTCGAAGGCCGCGGATCGGACATCGTCCCAGCCCAGCCCCGCGTCGGGATCGAGGTCAAAGACAAGCCGGTCGGGGCGCTCAAGCCGGTCGGTCCGGCTGCCCCACATGTGGAACTCGATGGTGCCCATCTGCGCGGCCGCGACAAAGGCCTCGGGCCGAGTGGCGTACATGTAGTCGGCCACCTCTCCGTCGCTTTCTTCGATCTCGATACGCTGCAACTCGTCCGGAAAGCCCTTGCCCGCGTGCTTCTGAAAGAAGCTCTCGCCGTCTATCCCCTCGGGCGCGCGCAACAGCGACAGGGGCCGGTGGCCCGCGATCTCGACCAGCCTTTCGCCCACGCGCTCGTAATGTCGCGCAACGTCGAGCTTGGTGCAGCCCGAGCCGGGAAAGACCTCGCGGTCGGGCGAAGAGATGCGCAGCCCCGCAACGCTCTTATCATCCTCGTCCATATTTTCCTCGCTGTCTGGCTTCGGCGCCTCAAACGACACATCGCCGGGCGCCTTGTCCTCTCGCGTGCCCAGGTAGGCGCCGTGCCGGATATGCCCGTCTTCGGTCAGTTCGGAGAACTCCACCTCGATGACGGTGTCGGGCGTCACCCAGACCGCATCGCGCGCGATGCTGTTCGGCACATCCTCGAATGGTGCGGTCTTGCGCGTGCGGAACCCCTTGGACAGCATCGCCAGATCGTCCTCCGTGTATCCGGTGCCGACGCGCCCGCGATAGCGCAGGCCGTCGACCCCGTACTCCCCAACCAGAAGGGACGCGAAGGGGCGATCCTTGTCCGAAGGTGTGAAACCGCCCACGACGAATTCCTGCCGCTTGCTGCATTTCACCTTGCGCCAGGCCCGTGTCCGCTTGCCCTTGTAGGTCGCGTTCGCCTTCTTGCTGACGATGCCTTCGGCCCCGGCCTTGCAGGCGGCGTCAAAGAGCTCCTGCCCGCCGCCGCGGGCCTGGTCGGTCAGGCGCAGGGGGCCATCCTCGGGCAGATCCTCGAACAGCGCTTCAAGCCGTGCACGGCGGTCGTTCTGGGTCGACCCGGTCAGATCCTCGCCGTCCAGTTCGAGAATGTCGAAGCAGAAAAAGACAAGATCGCCGCCTTCCGACAGGGCCCGCTGCAGCGAGGAAAAGGCCGATCCACGTATCTTCACGGCCATGACCTCGCCATCCAGCAGCGCACTGTCGCAGGGCAGCGGATCGAAGGCACCGTGAAGCGCCGCGAACTTGTCCGTCCAGTCCTTGCCGTTCCGCGTCCACAGGCTCACGCCCCCTTTTCCAATTGCAGCCAGCGCGCGATATCCGTCGAACTTGGTCTCGTGCAGCCAGTCGTCCCCCTCGGGAACCTCGTCCACCAGCGTCGCGAGCTGCGGATTGCGGAACTTCGGTGCGCGACGGCTGCGATCGGGCGCGGCCTTCTTGGGCGCTTCAGACTCCGCAACCTCCGACATGCGACGCCCTGTCTCGACCGAGGTGTCGTAACTTCCGGTCAGCGCATCCGATGACCCTTCGGCTGCATCGTCCTTTTCCTTGATCAGAAGCCAGGCCCCCTCGCCGCCCTTCCTGAACCGCACCAGCGCCCAGCCGCCCTGCATCCGGTCACCATCCACATCGAACTTGAGATTGCCCTCCTGAAGCATCTCGTCCACGTCGCCGCGCGGCTCCCAGCTGCCCTTGTCCCACAGCATCACCGTCCCGCCACCGTATTCCTTCTCGGGGATCGTTCCCTCGAAATCGCCGTAGTCGAGCGGGTGATCCTCTGTCTGTTGCGCCAGCCGCTTGTCGCCCGTCTTGGGGCTGGGACCCTTGGGGATGGCCCAGGACAGCAACACGCCATCATGTTCCAGTCGCAGGTCATAGTGCAGCGACGACGCGTCATGCTTCTGGATCGAGAACCAGCGTCCCTTGTGCTTCTTCCTCGCCGCCTTGCCACGCGGCTCGGAGGTCTTGGAGAAGTCCCGGCGCGCGTTGTAGTCCTTCAACCGATCCGACATCACGAGGCCTTCTTGCGGCTGCCCGAGCCCTTGGCCGAAGATTTGGAGGACGAGGATTTCGACGACGACTTCGAGGTCCCTTTCGACTTCGCACCGCCTTTCGACTTGCCGCCCGAACCGCTCTCGGATTTTTCGAGACTCTTCTTCAGGGCCCCCATGAGGTCGACGACGTTGTCGCCCTCGTCCTCGCTCTCGTCTTCGGTCTCGGCCGTCTCGGCGCTCTTGTCCTTGCGTCTGGCCTCGATCAGCTCTTTCAGGGCCTGATGATAGCTGTCCGAAAACGCCGAGGCGTCAAAGGACTTGGTCTTGCGACCGATCAGTTCCCGGGCGAGGTCGAGCATTTCCTCGTCGGCCTCGTCGTCGGAAATCTCGCGGAACATCGGCTCCGCCTCGCGGATCTCGTCGGCATACCGCAGGGTTTCGAGCAGCAATCCGTCCCCGCAGGGCCGGATCGCCGCCAGGCGCTCCTTGCCGCGCAGGGTGATCTGGCAGAGCGCCGTCTTGCGCTCGGCGCGCAGCGCATCCCGGATAACGCGGTAGGCATCCTCGGCAAGATCATCTTGCGGGACGACGTAATAGGGTTTCTCGAAATAGAGCGGCGGGATTTCCCCGGTCTCAACGAACTGAACCAGCTCCAGCGTCTTCGAAGTTTCGACCTTGAGCTCTTCGATCTCTTCGGGTTCGAAAAGCACGTATTCGCCCTTGCCCGTCTCGTAGCCCTTGACGATATCGTCACTGTCCACCGGCCCGACGCCCTTGACCGTCTTCTCGTAGCGGACACGCTTGCCGGTCGGCTTGTGGATCTGCCGGAACGAGATGCGAGGACCCGACGTCGTCGCGGGATAGATCTCGATCCCGATCGAGACGAGTGACAGACGTATCTGCCCCTTCCAGACAGCGCGCGACGCCATGGCGTGACCTCCGGGTAAGCTCTTCGGCACAACGCTCGAAATGCTGGCGCGAGTTCCAAGCCGGTACGCGCCCGCCCCGTCCGGATCCATATGCACGACATTCCGGCGGATCGGGGGTCCATTTCGGTTGCGGAGCCAGGCACAGCAACCTCTTCGCTGCCGCACTATTGAATCGCTTGCAGCCGCGACACAGGTTGCGAAACACTGCGCAGGACCCGACGGCGGTCGCTGCCGAAGAACGGTACCGGGCTTCCGGTCGCCGTACGGACCTTGCAAGGAGCCCTCATGTCATTCGCGCCCGATGCATTTCGCCATCATCCCGGTCTGGCCGGCAAGATCCGCGACCCCGAGCAGAGCTTCTTCCGGGATCTCGATCTTGCCGCCATCGACGCGATCTGGGCCGAGGCGGGCAATCAGGACAACCCGCGCTACAGCGACGAGGTCCGAGAGGCGATGCGTCACGAGGCGCTTGCGCCCTGGCAGGGCAAGGATCTTTGGGTCTTTGCCTACGGCTCGCTCATGTGGGACCCGGCGGTTTACTTCGCCGAGGTGCGCCGGGCACGCCTTCAGGGCTACCAGCGCAGTTTCTGCCTTGTCGACCGGTCCGGCGGACGCGGCACCGAAGAGGCGCCCGGGCTCATGGCCGCCCTCGACAACGGCCCGCACTGCGATGGCCTCGTGTTCCGCCTTTCCGCCGAAACCGCGGACCGCGAGTCCGAGATCATCTGGCGACGCGAGATGATGGCCCCGTGCTACAAGGCAGTCTTCGCCCAAGCCGAGACGGCACATGGCACGGTCGAAGCGCTTTGCTTCGTGGCCGATCCCGACGCCGACATGATCGACACCCAGCTCAGCCACGAAGACAGGGTCCGCTTTCTTGCCACCGGGACGGGACGGCTTGGCACGAGCCGCGAATACCTCGAAAACGTCATCGAGGGCTGCCGCGAACTCCGCATTGAGGATCCCGGGCTCGACGCTCTGCTGGCAGAGGTCGACGCCTGGCCCGCTCGCACGCCCGCCGTTCCGCATCGGACAAGGGCCAACTGAGACAGCCGGCGCTTCTCATAACGGAGCGCGAAAAGTCATTCGCCCTTCCATATCTCCCTCACCGCGCGCGACAGGGTCTCGGACGTGAACGGCTTGGTCACCACCGGCACCGCCGGGAACTTGGCAAGCGTATCGGACTGGCTTCCGTAACCGCTCGCGAGGAAGAAGGGCACGTTCTTCGAGGCGAGCAACTGCGCGATCGGCAGGCTCGTCTCCGAACCAAGATGCACGTCCAGTACCGCAAGCGAATGGTCATTGGCCTCGATGACCCGCATGGCCTCGGCCACGGTAGAGGCGGTGCGCACGGTCTCGACACCCATGTCCTGAAGGATGTCGGCTGCGTCCATGGCGATGATCATGTTGTCTTCCACGACCAGCACTGCACCAGAAAGCATGGCCGCGGGCTCGTCTGCAGGGGCGTCGGCCGCCTCTGCCGGCTCCCGGGCGGGCTCCGTGGCGGTCACGAAACGCTCGGGCACCAGAAACTCTGCCCGCACTCCGGTCAGGTCGAAAGTCATGGTGGCGTGTCCCTTGAGCTCGAAAGGAATGGATTTCTCGATGATGGTTGTGCCGAAACCGCGGCGCTCGGGCGGCTGAACCGCGGGGCCGCCTGTCTCGCTCCAGGTGAACCTGAAGAACCCGTCGTCCTGTCTTTCCACCTGCAGGATCACCCCGCCATCCGCGGTAGACAGCGCCCCGTATTTCACCGAGTTGGTGACCAGTTCGTGGAAGACCAGCGCCATGGTCGAAAAGGCTTCGGGCGCAAGCATGACCGGCGTCCCGCGCATGGAAACGCGGCTATTGCCGTCACTCAGGTAGGCCTTCAGTTCCACCGCGATCAGATCGGAAAAGGCCACCGGGCTCCAATCTGTCTCGGTCAACTGGTCATGGGCCTTTGCCAGTGCCTGGATTCGGCCGTCGACGGCTGTCGAGAACTCGTCGATCGTTCTCGACGACTTCTTGGACTGCGCGACAAGCGACCGGATGAGCCCAAGCACGTTGCGGACACGGTGGTTCAACTCGGCGATCAGCAGTTCCTGCTGATCCTGAGCACGCTGCCGTTCGACGTTCATCTCGTCCGACAACCTGAGGACCACCTCGAGCAGCGTGACCCGGATCGCCTCGGCCGAGCGAATTGCCGTCTGTGACCAGCTTGCGCTGCGGTTGGCCACATCTTCCTTCCAGACCTCGAAGCTCTTGCGCGGGGTAAGACGGGCTCCGTAGCTGCCGACGTCGACCGGCTTGTGCGGATTACCCGCCCAGGTGACCTGCTGCACGACCTCGGTCCGGAAAAGCACGATGTAATCCCGGGGCAACCTCGAAATCGGGATCGCAAGAATGCCTGCACTGGAATCCACCGCATGGGCAATCGACGGCAGCCGCGCCACGAGGTTGTCGGTCGCGTAGACCCGCGACGCCGCCGCCGTATTCAGGAACCGCACGATGGTCTGGAAGTCTTCCTCCGAGGGCGTGTTCCCGATGGTCACGTATTCGCCCGACAGATAGAGCCCGATCCCGTCGTAGGGAATGACCTTGCCGATCTCGCCTGCGATGCTGCGGAAACCGCTCGCAAGATCCGCCCCCGAACTCAGGCTCATCATCAGCTTGTCGTGAAGCTTCTGCGCCCGGCCCATGGTCTCCGAGATCTCGCGGGCTTCGCGTCTTTCCAGTTCGTAGCCGTAGAACTGAGCGAGAAGCTCGATCGCCGTCCTGCGCTCGTAGTCGACGTAAAGCGGTTCGCGGTGATGGCAGGCAAAGAGCCCCCAGAGTTCCCCACGTATGATGATCGACACCGACATGGAGGCCCGAACCTTCATGTTGCGAAGGTACTCGAGATGGATCGGCGAAACGGCCCGCGTCACCGCCAGGGACAGATCCAGCGGCGCGCCTTCCGGACTGTACTGCGGCTGGATCGGCGCGACCTCGTCGTCGACATCGGCAATCAGGCGCAGGTGGTTGCGCTTGTAGAGCTCGCGGGCCTGCCTCGGGATGTCGGATGCGGGAAAGTGCAGGCCAAGGTAGGTCTCGGTATCCGTGTCCTCCTTGGCCTCGGCGATCACCGTTCCGTCGCCCTCGGGGCCGAACTTGTAGACCATGACCCGGTCGAACCCGGCGAGCTCGCGCAGCTGCTGCGCCGCAACCTGCGACACCTCGAGCAGATCCTTCTGCGCGGCGACCTTTCGCATCATCGGCGTCACGATGGCCATTTCATCGTGCTCGGCCCCCCGCGACTTCGCCTCGAACTCGAATATGAAGCTCAGGTTCGACTGGTGGGCACTGACATCGAACCGGCGCCCATCCTCGAAGAGGTCTATGCCGAACATCCGCATGACCGCATTTTCGTGCGATGTCGCTCCGAGCCTCTGGCGCAGCCTTTCGATGGTCGCCGTGGGGAAGAACGCGTTCAGCCGCATCCCGACCATGTCTTCGGCGGGAACACCGAGGATCTGCCCACAATTCGTCGATGCGTGCTGAACGATCCAGTCCGCGGAAATCGCGATCAATGCCCCGAAGGACTGTACGTTTCCGAGGATGTGGATGGGTTCACGGTCACAGTTCGTGAGATCGACAGGCGTGTCGGTCGAAATGTAGGGGTCGTTCATCTGGTCTCTTGGTCATGGGAGGAGAGTGTCTGGTCGGCCACCGAAAGGAAGATGTCAAAGACCCGGGCACTGTCGTTGAGGATGCGTTCGCGCCGTGCGCCTTCCGGCGGATTGGCGGCGATGCGGGCAAGAAAGCTCTTCCAGGACTGGAGGTCCGGTTCTGCCTGAAAGACACCGGTCCGGTGCGAAGCGTCCAGAGATTTGCGGAGATAGGCGAGGCCGAGTTGAGATCCGAGCATGACATAGGCGACCGCATCGGGATGAATGGCCTCGCCCGGGGCGTGTTGCTCTTCAACTTCGGCTGCAGAATTGCGGCCCGTAGACCGGGCAAGATAGTCCGTCGCTTCGGCGGCACTTCCACCGCACGCGGCAAGAACCCGTGCATTGGCCAGATCGTGCACGCGCTGAAACTTGGAACGACCCGCCGGCGTCGAAAGATCGATTGCGCCCATGCGTGCGTCGAGCCGCTTGTGCCGTTCGGCCGTGGCCTCGCGCAATTGGGATCTGAAGTCGATCTGGGCGGCTGCCTTGCTATTACATGCCATCTGAGGATTTGACTTGCTTTGGTTATGTCCAGTTCACGCGATTGCAGCCGCGGCCGACATAGACGGTGACGAAACATAAAATGCCGATACCAAGGAAATGTTCCAAGTAAAAAGCAGCCAAGGCACACGCCGTGCTCCGTTACGCGCATCGTCTCGGTCGCCCGCCACAGGTGAACCGACATCTGCCGCCCGAGGGCATTGAAACCGCACTTGGCAACTCGGCCAGATCGCAAGGCACCGCAGGGAACCGGACGGGGCGACGCCGGCGTTTACACTACGAGCGTCACCGCCAAGCGCTTTCCCTTCTCTTCATCTCGACCTCAGGAACCATGACGACAAAGACATCCGAACTCCTGTCTCTTGTCCTCGGGCGACGGGACCGGCTTGACCCCGATGAACGCAAGGCCCTCAGTCAGCTCTCGGTGAGGACGCTCAGGTTCTCACACGGCGAAACGATCATTCCCGCCGGCCCGACAGCTTCGGAAAGTTGTCTTGTGGTTTCGGGAATGGCCCTCCGCGTTCAGTCGACCTGCTCCGGGCGTGATGTCGTTTCGGCAGTGCACATACCCGGCGACTTCGTCGACCTTCATGCGCTGGTGCTAGAACGCCTCGACCATTCGGTCATCGCGCAGGGTGACTGCAAGGTTCAGTTCGTCGACCTGCAACAGCTGCGGAAGATCACGAGCGACTATCCGCACCTGACGCGGCTCTTGTGGATGCTGACCCTGATCGACGCCAAGATCCATCGCGCCTGGCTTGCAGCCGCGGCGACGCTCCGGACAAACGAACGGATCGCGAATTTCCTTTGCGAGCTTTACACGCGCTACGAGATGATCGGCTTCGTCAAGAACGGATGCTTCGAGATGCCTCTTCAGCAAAAGGACATGGAACGGCTCTTCGGCTTCTCGCGATCTCACGTCAATCGCGCGGTGCAGGAGCTCCGGGCCCGGGGACTGATCGACTGGACGCGCGATCAGGTCACCGTGCATGATCTCGAGAATCTGCAGAGCTACGGCAAGTTCGACCCTGATTATCTGGAGGTCGTTAGCGCCAGCAGGTGACGTTTCGGGCCGTCGACGGTGTCGGAGCGGCCCCTGCCTTGAATCGATCCCCGGACCGGCACGCCGGGCTTCAAACAGCGCCGCCGAGACATTCGCCGGGGCATCATGGTGCGCCTCGCAAAGTCCGACACCCCGCAGCCGGTCAAAACGCCTTTGAGCCCATGGCACGGGATGGCAATTCGTGTAGGCAAGCCTGACGCCCCGCCGAAACCACGCCAAGGAGGCCGCCTTGCGCTTCTGGACCACGATCACCCTGATCCTCGTTTCCTCTGCCGTCGGCCTCACCTACGAGATCGCGGCAGGCCGGGTGATGGCGCCCTTCTTCGGCACGTCCCTTCTGACCTGGACCGCCGTCATCGCCGTTGTTCTCGCCGGCTTCTCGCTCGGAAACGCCTTGGGCGGGCTGGCGGCAGAGGGGGATCGACGAGGCGCAATTGCAAAGGCCCGAAAGGCGCTTGCAGGGACTGCGGCCCTGATGGCGATCTCGCCCGCCGTCCTCGCCATACTCCACGGCTCTGGCGCACGGGGCACCGGCGGGATGCTCTTCACTGTCGTCGTCGCATTCTTTCCTGCGTCGACGCTCATCAGCTTTCCCTCGCCGCTCCTGGCAAAACTCGCCATCGAGGCGCGTCCCGGGCGGGAAGCATCGTCGCTTGGCTTTGTCCTCGCCGCGGGCTCGGTCGGGGCCATCGTCGGCGCGATCCTCGCGGGCTTCGTCACCCTGCCGATGATCGGGTCCGCCGCGACCTTCGCGGTCTCCGGAGCGGCGGCGCTTCTCTGCATTCCCTTCGTGCGCGACACCACCCCGCGCCCCGAAGACGAGACCGCGCCTGCCACGTTGCATTCCGTTGCAGCCGTGGGGGGCGCCGCGCTTCTCTTGGCGGCAAGCCTGATGATCGGCCCCGTCTGCCGATACGAGTCCGGCATGTCCTGCCTCGACGTCGTGAACCGTGGCACCTCGGTACATCTCTACGCCGATCGCACCGAACAGGCGGCGGAACGCGAACCGTTGGATCCCGGCGACGACGCACCGCGGCTTGTCTTGCCCTATTCGAAATGGGTCTGGGACCGCATGGATCGCGACCTCGGCCCCGCACCTTACGTGCTGTTCATTGGCGGAGGCGGATACACGCTCCCCACCAAGTTGCTCGCCGCGCGCCCGGAGGCCAGAGCCACGGTGGTCGAGATCGACCCGCTCGTGACGCAGGTCGTGCGACGGCACTTGCCGAAGGCGGGCGAAATGATCGAAAGGACGGGATACGCCGCCGGACACGATGCCGTTTCGGGCGATGGGCGCCTCGGCATCGTCCATGAGGACGGGCGCGTCTACATCAACCAGACGCAGCGCCGTTTTGACGCCGTCGTGATGGACGCCTTTTCCTCGTCCTCCGTGCCGGCGCACCTCGCGACGCTTGAGACATACGAAAGACTGCGCGACATCGTCGACGGACCGGTCTACGTGAACCTGATCGACGCCCCGGACGGTCGCCTTGCGCGCGGGCTGCACGCGATACTTGCGAGGCTATACCCTCACGTCGAGGCCGTGCAGGGCCCGGTGAGCGGACGCGGACGGGCGAACATCCTCCTGGCCGCCGCGCCCCAGGCACTCGACCCACTGAACACCCTGCCCGAAGACTATGCGCCGACCAGCATCACGGCCGCCCGTGCCTTCACGGACGACCGCGGCTGGGTCGGTCACCGGTAGAGCAGCACCGGGATTCGAACCGAACGGATCATCGCCGTGGTGGTTGACCCGATGATCAGGTTCCGGACCCGGCCGTGGCCGTAGGCCCCCATCACCAGCAGGTCGAAGCCCTCGTCCGCAACCACAGCCTCGAGCACCTCTTCGGGTTCACCAGACGCAGTGCGCGGCGATGCGGTGAGCCCCGCCTCACCCAGCTTTGTCACGGCCTCCTTGGCCGTCGCCTCTGCCCGCGCGGCGTCCTGCGAGACGCTCAGCACGCAGATCTCGAGGTCCTTGAAGACCGGGCTGGCGGACATGCGGTCGATCGCGACCCGCGCGCTGTCGCTGCCGTCGTAGGCGACCAGCACCTTCGAAATCGGACTGAAAGACCGCGAGGCCACGAAGACCGGAACTTTCGATGCGCGCACGATCCGCTCAAGGTTCGACCCGAGGTGATCGGAGGCGAAATCGGCCCCCTCGCCCCGCTTGCCGATGGTGATCGCCCGGATGCCGCCCTCGAGTGTCTGGACGGCCTCCAGCAGGTCACCTTTCCTCAGCCGGGGCGTCACCTCGGTCACGCCGTCGGCCTCGAGGATCTTCTGCGCATCTTCCAGGATGGCATGCCCGCGCGCCTGGGCGAGCTTGGCGCGCTGTTCGTCCATCGCCGAAAGCTCTTCAAGCAGTGCCGACCGCGCCCCGAGGCGCAGCGTGCCGGAGAGATCCGTGGCAGCGGCGCCTTCGCGACGGCCCAGCACGTGCATGGCCTCGACGCCTGCGCCAAGCTTGCCGGCGATCCAGGCGGTGTGATGGCAGACGCTTTCGGAATAGGCCGAGCCGTCCAGCAGGGTCAGTATCTTGTCCATGGTGTCCTCCCTCAGTGTCCCAGAAGCTCGTCCATCGCGCCGGGCTTGTCATGGATGGCAAGCTTGTCGACGAGCGTCTCGGACGCCTCGTTCATGCCGACCACCTCGACCTCGGCCCCCTCGCGGCGGAACTTGAGGATGGCCATGTCCAGCGCCTGGACCGAGCTGATGTCCCAGATATGGGCGCGGCTCACGTCGATGACGACCCGATCCAGTGCCTCGCCGAAGTCAAAGGCGTTGGCGAAATCCTCGGTCGATCCGTAGAACAACTGGCCCTCCAGGACATAGGTCCGCATGCGACCGTCCGCAGAAAGGGTGGACGAGACCCGAAAGAGCTGGGCGATCTTGGCGGCAAAGAAGATGCCCGACAGCAGCACGCCGACCAGCACCCCGATGGCGAGGTTGTGGGTATAGACCACGGTCACCACCGTCGCGATCATCACGATGGAGGACGAGCGCGGATGCACCCGCAGATCCTTGATCGAGGACCACGAGAAGGTCCCGATCGACACCATGATCATGATCGCCACCAGCGCCGGCATCGGGATGCGCGCCACGAGATCGCCGAGCCCCACCACGAGGATCAGCAGGACTGTCCCCGCAGTGAACGCCGACAGACGCCCGCGCCCGCCGGACTTCACGTTGATGATCGACTGGCCGATCATGGCGCAGCCCGCCATGCCGCCGATGAAGCCGGTGCAGCTGTTCGCGATCCCCTGGCCGATGCACTCCTGATTGCGGTCCGATTTGGTGTCGGTCAGGTCGTCGACGATGTTCTCGGTCATCAGACTTTCCAGCAGACCCACGACTGCGACAGCCGCCGAGTAGGGAAAGATGATCATCAGCGTCTCGAAGGTCAGCGGGATGTCGGGGATCAGGAAGACCGGAAGCGTATCGGGCAGTTCGCCCATGTCGCCCACCGTGCGCACGTCCCATCCCATGGCCACCACGAGGATCGTCAGCACGATGATGGTGACCAGTGGCGAGGGCACGGCGGTGGTGAGGCGCGGAAACAGGTAGATGATGGCCAGCCCCGCCGCGACAAGCGCATAGGTGAGCCATGTGACGCCGGCGTTGGCCGGGTTCAGCTCGGGCAGCTGCGCCATGAAGATCAGGATCGCCAGCGCGTTCACGAAGCCGGTCATCACCGATTTCGACACGTAGCGCATGAAGCGCCCGAGCTTCAGCAGCCCCGCCCCGATCTGGAGCAGGCCCGCAAGAACCGTGGCCGCGAGCAGGTATTCCAGGCCGTAGTCACGCACCAGCGTGACCATCAGCACGGCGGTGGCCGCCGTCGCGGCCGAGATCATGCCGGGACGGCCACCTGTGAACGAGATCAGAACGGCGATCGAGAACGAGGCGTAGAGTCCCACCTTGGGATCGACGCCCGCGATGATGGAAAAGGCGATGGCCTCGGGGATCAGCGCCAGCGCGACGACAAGCCCGGCGAGCAGGTCGCCTCGGATGTTGCCGAACCACTGCTGGCGGTATTCGGAAAGAGATATCATGTGCATAGTCCAATACCCTCTGTCGGGGTCGCCCTGCGAAAGACGCTCCGGCAATTCAGTTTGGGCTTCTTGCTGGTGTTATCCGGCGGATCAGCGGCCGGAAGAGCCACCCGGGTTTTCACCGGGTCCTTGCGGTATCATCCGCGCATAGACCCGATTTCACCATGAAGCTCAAGGCCCGCACGCGCAGCGAGGGCAACTCCGGGCAGGTGGAACCCTCCCCGCGACGCATCGTTGAGCAAGCGACAAGCACGAGGGGTAGTCAGCGCCCGCACCGCAAGCCCAGATTGACAGCGGCGCGCTCGCCGCATTTCGCTGAAAGGATCTTCCGATGAAGGACCATCTCGACGACCTGCTTCCACCCGCCGAGTACATCACCGACGCCTACAGGGGCGCGGACAAGCTCAAGGGCAAGCGCGTCCTGATCACCGGCGGCGACAGTGGCATCGGGCGGGCCGTCGCGCTGCACATGGCACGCGAAGGCGCGAAGGTGGCGATCCTCTACCACACCGACGAGGACAGCGCCCGGGAAACGCGCGAGGGGATCGAGGCCGAAGGTGCCGAAGCGCTGGTCCTGCAAGGCGACACCGGCAACAGCGAGAGCTGCGCCGAAAGTGTCGAGGCGGTGGTCACCGCATGGGGCGGCATCGACGTCCTGGTAAACAATGCAGGCCTGCAGGAAGCCTATGCAAGCCAGGCCGACATCAGCGACGCCGACTGGCAGAAGCACTTCGATGTCAACATGAACGGCATCTTCTACACCACACGCGCCGCGCTTGAGCACATGGGCGAAGGCGGGTGCATCATCAACACGACCTCGGTCAACGCCTACCTCGGCAACGATGCACTGGTGCCCTACACTGCCACCAAGGGGGCCATCGTGGGCTATACCCGCGCCCTTGCGCTCGAACTTCTGGACCGCGGCATCCGCGTGAACCAGGTGGCTCCCGGTCCGATCTCGACCGAGATCCAGCTGATCTTCAAGGACTACGACGAGGAAATGCTGAAGAACATGAGCTCGCCCATGGGCCGCATGGGCCAACCGCGCGAGCTCGGTCCAGCCTACGTCTTCCTCGCCTGCCAGGACAGCAGCTTCATCACCGGACAGACGATCCACGTGAACGGCGGGATGATTACCAACGGCTAGCCCGGATCGCATCCTGCGCCGCAGCGCATCGCGACGAAATCTTATCCCTGCGGCTCTCGCGAGGCGACGCAGGGCATCAGGCGACACGCTCCTTGTCCGGAATCAACTCCGACGGATCGATTCCACGCTTTTCGGCACTGGCCCGCACGGCCGAGCGCAGGGCTGCGCTGCGCTTGAGCAGCCGCCTGAACCTCTCCTCGTCGAGGATCAGCAGGGTGGTCGGCGCGATGGCCCGGACGTTCGCGCGGCGCGCGCGCACCATCAGGATCGCCATCTGCCCAAACATTTCCCCGCGTCCCAGGCGCCAGCTCTGACCGGCGCTTTCCAGTTCGACGGCGCCAGAGGCAATCAGGAACACGCTTCTGGCGGTGCTGTCCTTGCGCAGGATCGTCTCGCCCGCATCCACGTATCTGGTCTTCAAGGACCGGCCGAGCCGCCGCAATGCCCCGTCATCGAGATCGGCAAACAACGAGAACTGCCGCAGAAAGGCCGTCCGTTGCACCGCCACGTCGAGGTGCGCGCGTTCTTCCATGGCGGCGCGACGCGTCGCCAGTTCCTGCATCAGCGCAGTATAGACCTCGGCTCCGATCAGGCCGTCCTCGCGCATGGCGACGTATTCCCGCTCTTCCATGCGAAGCGCAGTTCGGCGGATGAAGCGCCGCTCCAGTTCTTCCGCGTAGCCGGGATACTGAAGCCTCAGCCCCTGCAGCGCCGTTTCGATCGCCTCGACTCTCCTTGAGAGAAGCTCGTGAAGAAGCTCGGCCACCCGGCGTCCGTGAATCCGCCGGATGCGCCCGTCGATAAAGGCGCCCATGTCGCGCAGGATCAGTCGTTTCGACAGCAGAAGCTCGAACCGGTCGGCCGTCAGCCGGGCAAGCGGCCGGGACTGTCCGAAACGGCTGTGCAGCAGCACCGCGGCGCGGAAAGTCCGGTTGTAGGCGACGCTGCGCCGGGCCGCGCGCTGGTAGCCGTTGCGCCCCTGCGACCGCGCGCCCTCGATCAGCCGGTCGGCATCCGAGATGACGCGTTCGGCCATGCGCGCCGAAATCGTCCGCTCCCGCACACGCTCGAGGATCGTCTCGCGTTCGTGCCCGGCCAAGGCGATCAGGCCCAGTGCGATGCGATCGCGGTCCAGGATCTTCGCATCTTCAGCCTGGCTCACCACGCTGTCCAGCCGCTCGCCAAATCTCTTGGCCTCGGACCGCACGATCTCGTGGTTGAGCTCGTAGTTCTCCGTCGTGCGCTTCACGTCCTCGCGCACGGTCTGAAGTGCGACGGCGACCACCTGCCTCGAAAGCGCAAGGTCGATGGGCGACAGTCGGTCGAGACCCAGCCGTTTGATCACCCATCGCAGTGTCGTGCCCTGCACCAGAAGCGTGAACAGGGTGAACCCGGTCGCGAGGATACCGACCACCCGCTGGATGTCATCGGGGACGCGGACGCTCTCGGTCACGGCCAGCGCCAGCGCGAGGGTCACCGCACCGCGCAGCCCGCCCCAGAGAATGGCGACGCGGAAAGGCCGCTCCACCGACGGCGACAGCCGAAGAAGCGTCAAGACAGGCATCAGTCCGAAGACGATCACCGCACGCGCGACGACGGCCGCAAGGATCACCACGCCCACCAGCAGGAAATCGGCGAGACGCGCCTCAGACAGAAGCTTGGGGATCAGCAGGGCGGCCAGGATAAAGATCAGTGCCCCCGCCCAATGGGCCAGCACTTCCCAGATTTCGCGCAGGTTGGTCCAGGACTGCGGCGGCAGGCGGCTCGGCGCGGTCAGGTTGAGCGTCAGACCCGCCGAGACGACTGCGATCACGCCCGAAGCGCCCACACCGCGTTCCGCCACGATGTAGGCGAGGTAGGGCAACGCCACCGAGATCGAGACCTGCGCCAGCTCGTGCCGGCTGAAGAGGGTCATCATCCAGACCGCGATGCGACCTGCAATCCAGCCCGTCAACGCGCCTCCCGCGATCAGCACCGGAAAGCGGACCAGCGCCTCGCCGAGTTCGGGGTCGGGTATCCCGAGCATCACGAAGCCCATGAACAGGCCGAACAGCGCGATTGCTGCCGCGTCGTTCAGCAGGCTCTCGCCCTCGATGATCCGCGCAAGCCGCCGCGGGGCAGAGATCGACCTGAAGATCGAGACCACTGCCGAAGGGTCCGTTGTCGATACGATGGCCCCGATCAGCAGACAGGCCACCAGCGGCAGCGGGCTGACCCATGCAAGCGCGTAGCCGACGCTGAGCGTCGCCACGACAACGGCCACCACAGCCAGCACCAGGATCGGCACCCAGTCATCCAGCATCCGCCGCAGGTTCATGCCGAGCGTTGCCTGGAACAGAAGCGTCGGCAGGAAGACATAGAGGAAGACATTGGACCTGATCGGCAGTCCCACGATCGCCTCGGCGACGGGATTGAGCGCGTCCGTCAGTTCCGTTCGCAGCAGGAATGTCGCCCCGGCCCCGATCAGCGTGCCGAAAACCGCGAGGATCACGCTGTAGGGCAGACGCAGGCGCGCGGCGAAAGGCTCGGCCACGCCGATGACAAGAAACAGAGAGGCGACGACGGTGGTGACCAGGATAATGTCCATGCTACGGAAATAGCAGAAGAATCCAGACACGCACCGGTCTTTTGCGGCGCGCGCCCCAAAAGCGGATATCCGCCTCACCCGGAGACACCGCATCCGTCAGTTTGGCGAGCTTCGTGCCTTCCTCACCCGACAGGCGATTTTGAAGCCAAGAGCTTGCAGCTGTGACGAAATCAGTCCGGGCAAACGCAACCAAAGGACCGTTGCACCAGGTAAAGGTTCATCACCACCACGCGCGCCAGTCGCTCGCGAGACGTCTCAGACGTCCCTGCTGCTAGGTCTTGGCTGTGACGCTGACCCGGTGCGCCGTTCTCACCTGTCAGGGCAGGAACAGAAACTGACGGGCCTCCGTGCCGTCGGGAAGGCACGGATCAAACCAATCCACCCCCGGCACTGCGGGCATGCCCTTCAATGTCATGGCGACCGATCGGGATCATCATCGGCGTCCCGGACACCGGATCCCTGATGATGCGCGCACGAAGACTGAAAACCTCCGCCACCGTCTCTTCGGTGAGAATCTCCTCCGGCGTACCCGCCGCATGGATCTTACCCGCAGCCATGGCGACGATTCTGTCCGCATACCGTGCAGCGAGGTTCAGATCGTGCAGCACCATCACCACCGTCGTGCCGCGTTCGCGGTTGAGGTCGGTGAGCAGATCCAGCACCTCGATCTGGTGGTTGATGTCGAGAAAGGTCGTCGGCTCATCGAGCAGCA
>CAYNKL010000020.1:0-43518 GCA_964397775.1 uncultured Rhodobacterales bacterium
GGCCATCGAGAACCGGCTTTACGCCGAGGATCCCTACCGCAACTTCCTGCCCTCCATCGGCCGTCTGACCCGCTACCGTCCGCCCGAGGAAGGGCCCATGGGCGGCGGCGTCGTGCGCAACGACACCGGCGTCTTCGAGGGCGGCGAGATTTCCATGTACTACGACCCGATGATCGCCAAGCTCTGCACCTGGGCGCCCAGCCGGGGCGAGGCGATCGAGACCATGCGCACCGCGCTCGACGCCTTCGAGGTCGAGGGCATCGGTCACAACCTGCCGTTCCTGTCGGCTGTGATGGACCACCCGCGGTTCGTGTCGGGCGAGATCACCACCGCCTTCATCGCCGAGGAATATCCCGAGGGCTTCCACGGGGTGGAGCTGGAAACCGACGCGCTGCGCCGCGTGGCCGCCGCCTGCGTCGCCATGAACCGCGTGGCCGAGATCCGGCGCTCGCGCATCTCGGGCTGTCTCGACAACCACGAACGCAAAGTGGGCGAGGACTGGGTCGTCGCGCTGCAGGGCCACGATTTCCCGGTGACGGTGAAGGCCGACCGCGAGGGATCGACCGTGCGTTTCGAGGACGGGACCGAGCTGCGGGTGCAGGGCGACTGGACGCCGGGCGACAGCCTCGCGCGGCTCACCGTGGGCGACGCGCCGCTGGTGCTCAAGGCCGACAAGATCACCCAAGGGTTCCGCATCCGCACCCGCGGCGCCGACATGAAGGTGCACGTCCGCTCGCCCCGGCAGGCGGAACTTGCCGCCCTCATGCCCGAGAAGCTGCCGCCCGACACCTCCAAGATGCTGCTCTGCCCGATGCCGGGACTGGTGGTGAGGCTGAACGTCGCCGAGGGCGACGAGGTGCAGGAGGGTCAGGCGCTCTGCACCGTCGAGGCCATGAAGATGGAGAACATCCTGCGCGCCGAACGCAGCGGCAAGGTCAGCAAGGTGAATGCAGGTCCCGGCGACAGCCTCGCCGTGGACGATGTCATCATGGAATTCGAATAGGGGGGCGGTCGGAACATGGGCGCGGGGGCGCAGGGCATAACCGATTGGAAAGGCGCAGGCGCTAATCCTGTCTTCCGCAGTTCCACGCTGTCGGAGACCACGGATGCGCGCCGGCCTGATCCGCATCGTCGCGATGCTTGCCGCCCTGGCGGTGCTTTCCTCCTGCGCGCAGGAGGAAGAGGCAGAGCTGCGCGCCCGGCTTGCGGGCTGGATCTACCTGGGCGAGACGCGGCATTTCGCGTCGCGCCGCCAGTGCACGGTCGCGGTTTTCGACGTGGCGCTGCCGGCCTACCGAAGCGCGCCGGCCCGGGCCCGCTCGGTCAGCGGGGCGGCCAAGCACATCGCGCAGGGCACGCCGGTGGTCTTCGACCTGCATGGCCGCAGCCCGGACGCGCTGTCGTCGGAGCTCATGTCCGAGGATCTGCACTCGGGCCTCGGCCTGATCTCGAACGCGCTGCGCGCGGGCGAGGAATGTCTGGAGGGCGAGATGGCGGCCGGCTTCTATCGCGTCATCACCTCGGAACAGACCTTGCTGCTCTACGACTCCACGCACGGCGCGCTGGTGCTGCTCTACCCGCCGGAACACCTGGCGCTTTACATGCGCGGAACCGTCTAGCGGCCTATTCCCGCAGCGTGTCGCGCCGGTCGCGCACCTCCTGCTGGCGCAGGGGCTGCTTGTCGATGGATCGCGTGATCTCGCGCACGTCCCAGGGGCTGGGCTTGCGGGTGATGATCGTGCCGTCCTTGGAAATCACCGTCAGCATGAAGCCGCGCGGGCGCAGCTCGCGCCGGACGGATGTCCGCGCGCCGGGATCGGTGTCGGTGATGATGATCACGTCGCGATCGGCCAGCGCGTCGGGCCGGTCCATCAGGAACTGCATCTGCTGCACGTACCGGGGATCGGCGGGGCTGTCGGCAAGCACGACGACAAGCCGCTTCACCCAGTGGAAATCCGACAGAGACACGCCCTCGGCCGACACGATCAGATCGGTCGGGTCGAGAGGCAGGTTCTCGTCGATGGGGCCCTCGTTGGCCTGCGGGTCGGCCTGCGCCAGTTCGGTGGCTGCGGCGGCAAGCTGGTCGTCCTGGGCTGTGACAGCGGCCGGAAGGGCCGCGAGCGTCATAGCCGTGACGAGGATCAGGGCGCGTGTCATGCAATTGGATATAGAGGGACGGGGCGCGCCTGCACAGGCTTGCGGCCCTCGCTTCACAGGAAATTTTGTCGCGCCGCTCGCGGGTTGCGACGGGGCTTTCGATTTCGGGGCGCAGCCATTGCGCGCCGGGGATCACGATAGGAGGGGACGATGAGCGATCTGCCGGAAAGCTGGCGTGTGCGCGCCGCGAAGGAACTGCGGGGCCGCCCGCTGGAAGACCTCGACTGGACCACGCTCGAGGGGATCAAGGTCAAGCCGCTCTATACCGAGGCCGACACCGCCGATCTGCCCCACATGGGCAGCCTGCCGGGTGAAGAGCCCTTCACCCGTGGGGTGAAGGCCACGATGTACGCGGGCCGGCCCTGGACCATCCGGCAATACGCGGGCTTCTCCACCGCCGAGGAAAGCAACGCCTTCTACCGCAGCGCGCTGGCCGCGGGTCAGCAGGGCGTCTCGGTGGCCTTCGATCTTGCCACCCACCGCGGCTACGACAGCGACCACCCCCGCGTGGTGGGCGACGTGGGCAAGGCGGGCGTCGCCATCGACAGCGTCGAGGACATGAAGGTGCTTTTCGACGGCATCCCGCTTCAGGACGTTTCCGTGTCCATGACCATGAACGGCGCGGTGATCCCGATCCTGGCAAGCTTCATCGTCGCGGGCGAGGAACAGGGCGTCGACCGCGCGCAGCTTTCGGGGACCATCCAGAACGACATCCTCAAGGAGTTCATGGTCCGCAACACTTACATCTACCCCCCGGCGCCCTCGATGCGGATCATCGCCGACATCATCGAATACACCTCGACCGAGATGCCGCGCTTCAACTCGATCTCGATCTCGGGCTACCACATGCAGGAGGCCGGCGCGAACCTCGTGCAGGAGCTCGCCTTCACGCTGGCCGACGGCAAGGAATACGTGAAGACCGCCATCGAGGCGGGCATGGACATCGACAAGTTCGCCGGGCGGCTGTCGTTCTTCTTCGCCATCGGCAAGAACTTCTTCATGGAGGTCGCCAAGCTGCGCGCCGCGCGGCTGCTGTGGCACCGCATCATGACCGATCTCGGCGCCCAGCAGGACCGCTCCAAGATGCTGCGCACCCACTGCCAGACCAGCGGCGTGAGCCTTGCCGAACAGGACCCCTACAACAACGTCGTGCGCACCGCCTACGAGGCCATGTCGGCGGTTCTGGGCGGCACGCAGTCGCTGCACACCAACGCGCTGGACGAGGCCATGGCCCTGCCCACGGACCATTCTGCCCGCATCGCGCGCAACACGCAGCTTATCCTGCAGGAGGAAACCGGCGTCACGCAGGTCGTCGATCCGCTGGCGGGCTCCTACTACGTCGAGAAGCTGACCCACGACCTCGCCGAAGAGGCCTGGAAGCTGATCGAAGAGGTCGACGGCATGGGCGGCATGACCCGCGCCGTGGAAAGTGGCATGCCCAAGCTCAGGATCGAGGAAACCGCCGCCCGCCGGCAGGCCGACATCGACCGCGGCACCGACGTGATCGTGGGGGTCAACAAGTACCGTCTGCCGCACGAGGAACCGCTCGACATCCGCGACATCGACAACGCCAAGGTCCGCGAGGGGCAGGTGGCCGCGCTGGAACGTGTTCGCGCCAGCCGCGATCAGGGCGCCTGCGACGCCGCGCTGGACGAACTGACCCGCCGCGCCTCCGAGGGCGGCAACCTGCTCGAAGCGGCCGTCGAAGCGGCCCGCGCCCGGGCCACCGTGGGAGAGATCAGCATGGCGATGGAAAAGGTGTTCGGCCGCCACCGGGCCGAGGTGAAGACCCTCGCCGGCGTCTACGGCGCCGCCTACGAGGGCGACGAGGGCTTTGCCGCCATCCAGAAATCGGTCGAGGATTTCGCCGAGGAGGAAGGCCGCCGGGAAGACATGCTTGCCCTCCACGTCGCCCTTGACGTCTACGTCGACGGCGCCAAGGTCATCGCCACCGCCTTTGCCGACATCGGCTTCGACGTGGACGTGGGGCCGCTGTTCCAGACACCGGAAGAGGCCGCGCAGGACGCCATCGACAACGACGTGCACGTGGTGGGCATCTCCTCCCAGGCGGCGGGCCACAAGACGCTCGCCCCGCAACTGGTGCAGGCGCTCAAGGATCAGGGCGCGGGCGACATCATCGTCATCTGCGGCGGGGTGATCCCGCAGCAGGACTATGCCTTCCTGCAACAGGCGGGCGTGAAGGCGATCTTCGGCCCGGGCACCAACATCCCCGAGGCGGCGCAGGCTATCTTGCGGCTCATCCGCGAGGCCCGGGTCGAAACCGTCTGCACGCCGGTTTCGGTGTCTAGCCCGGTCCCGGATTGCGGGCCGGGCGCGCAACCGCGTTGCCACAGCTCCGGCGCCTGTTAAAATTTCCTTAACCCCGGGACTTTCCGAACCCCCGGCCCCCCGCTAACGTCGTTAGTCGGGCCACGCGGGCAGGGGATATATGCTGCAACTTGATCACATCGCCGTTCTTGGCGAGACACTCGACGAGGCGGCGACGCATGCCGAGCTCGCTCTCGGTCAACCCCTGCAGCCGGGTGGCCGCCACGAGGCTTTCGGGACCCACAACCGTGTGCTCGGCCTTGATCCCGAAATCTATCTCGAAGCCATATCCCGCGATCCTGCCGCGCCGCCGCCCGCCTGCGCGCGCTGGTTCGGGCTCGATCACTTTGCCGGGCCCGCGCGGCTGGACAAGTGGATCTGCCGGGTCGACGACCTCGATGCGGCGCTTGAGGTGCTGCCCATGGCTGGGCGGGCGGTGGATCTCGAACGCGGCACGCTGCGCTGGCGCATGGCGGTGCCCGAGGACGGGCTGCTGCCCTTCGACGGGCTTTTCCCGGCGCTGATCGAATGGCAAAGCGACGTGCCGCCGGGCAAGGCGCTGCCGCCCTCGGGCTGCGGCTTGCGCGAGCTGACCGTCGCGCACCCCGATGCTGCGGGGCTGTCCGACCTGCTGACGCCGCACCTGGAGATCCCCTGCCTACGCTTCGTCGAGGGCGACCGTCCCATGCTGCGGGCGGAAATCGACACGGCGCAGGGCACGGCCATCCTGCAATGATCGTGCGCGCCGCGCAGGAGGCCGATGCCCCCGCCATCGTCGCGATCTGGAACGCCGTGATCGCCGACACCGCCGTGACCTTCACCACCGAGCCCAAGACCGCGGCCGGCATCGCCGCCGACATCGCGGCGCGGGGCGAGGCCTTTCTGGTGCTTGACCGCGAGGGCGAGGTTCTGGGCTTTGCCACCTATTTTCCGTTCCGGGGCGGGCCGGGCTATGCCTTCACCATGGAGCATTCCATCCAACTTGCCCCGGCGGCGCAGGGGCAGGGCGGCGGTCGCGCGCTGATGGAGCGTCTGGAACAGGTCGCCCGGCAGGCCGGCATCCACAGCCTCTGGGCCGGTGTCAGCGGCGAGAACCCTCGCGGCGTCGCCTTCCACGCCCGGATGGGCTTCACCGAGGTGGCACGCCTGCCCGAGGTCGGCTGGAAGTTCGGCCGCTGGATGGATCTGGTGCTGATGCAGAAGATGTTGTGACACTGAACCTGCCCGATCTCGCGGTCATCTGTCGAAAGGCGCTTGATGGAAAAGCTCTCATCCGCACCCGCACTGACGACAGAACGGCTGGTCCTACGCGGCCCTGAAAAAGGGGATCTGCCCGCCTTCACCCGTTTCATGACCACCGCTCCGTCCATGAAGGCGCAGGGTGAGACCGTGACGGCGGAACAGGCCTGGTTCGGCTTTCTGATCGGCGTTGGCCATTGGCAGTGGCATGGCTTTGGCTTCTTCACGGTTGTTGAACGGCAGACGGGGCGGGCCGTCGGCCGGGTCGGATTGATCAAGCACTCGAACTGGCCCGACATCGAACTGGCCTGGCATTTGTTCGAGGGCGCCGAAGGACAGGGCTTTGCGACCGAAGCCGCAATAGCCGTCAAGCGATGGGCCCGTGATGACCTGAGGATCGAGCGGCTCTTCAGCTACATAGACAAGGATAACGCTCGGTCGCAGGCTGTCGCGCATAGGCTTGGCGCCGTCAGGGACGGAAGTCAGGCCCCGCATGAACCGGATGCAGAGGTTTGGGTCCACACCATGGACAACCTTTGAGCCGAGAGAGTGAAGACCTGCCGGGCCGTGGTCTGGCGGTGGCCCGGCTCGCCGTGGTGCAAGCCGGGCAGGGTGCTCAGTGCACCTTGTCGGGAAACGCCTCCGGATGGGCGTCCATGTAGGCCTTGCAGGCCCGCAGCACCCGCGCGTCGTCGTGCTTGCCGCCCGCCAGCTGGAAGCCCACCGGCAGGCCCGCCTCGGTGAACCCGCAGGGGATCGAGGCAGCCGGCTGCTGCGACAGGTTGAACGGGTAGGAGAACGGCGACCACTCGGTCCAGTCACTCATGCCGCTGCCCTCGGGCACGTTGCGGTTCGCCGCGAAGGGCGGCACGGCGACCGAGGGCGTCATCAGCAGGTGGTAGTCCTGGTTGAAGGCCTCGAGCGTCTGGGTCAGCTCTGCCCGCCGCGTCAGCGCGCGATAGAGATCCAGCGCCGAACAGTCCCGCGCCCGCATGGCGTTGTCCACCAGCCCCGGGTCCAGCTTCTCGCACTCATCACTGGTACAGCCGTCGTAGAAGTCGAGCGAGGCGGTGAACCAGATCTTCTGGAAGATATCGATGGGGCTCTCGATCTCGGGCGCGGTCTCGAGGACCTCGGCGCCAAGCGCGCGCAGCCGTTCGGCGGCGCGTTCGACCAGGGCGAGCACCTCCGGATCGGCCTCGGCCCCGCCCAGCCCGGGTGCAAAGGCGATGCGGAGCCCGTCGAGCCCCTTGTCCAGATCCTTGCCCCAGTCGTCCGGCGTCCCGCGCGTGGCGTAGGGGTCCACGTGGTCGTAGCGTCCGATCACGTTCAGCATCATCACGGCGTCCTCGACCGTGCGGGTGAGCGGGCCGATGTGGCTCAGCGTGGCGGCGTTCGAGGGCGGCCAGGTGGGCGTCCAGCCGAAGGTCGGCTTGAAACCGAAGACGCCGGTGAAGGAGGCCGGGATGCGGATCGAGCCGCCGGAATCGCCGCCCTGGTGCAGCCAGCCCATGTTGAGCGCCGCCGCAGCAGCCGCCCCGCCCGAGGATCCGCCCGGCGTCATCTCGGTGTTCCACGGGTTGCGCGTGGCCCCAAAGACCCGGTTGTCGGTCACGCCCTTCCAGCCGAACTCGGGCGTGTTGGTCTTGCCCAGCATGACCGCGCCGGCCTCGCGCAGCCTGCGCGCGGGCGGGGCGTCCTCGTCGCTGGGCGTGTCCGACGACAGCAGCGATCCCCCGCGCGACGGCCAGCCCTTCACGTTGGTCAGGTCCTTGACCGACACCGGCATGCCGTCGACCTCGCTCAGCGGTTTGCCCTCGGCCCATCGCGCGTCGGCGGCTGCGGCATCTTCAAGGGCGCGCTCGGCATCCACCAGCACGAAGGCGTTCACCGCCGCGTTGAAGGCCTCGATCCGGTCGAGCGCCATGCGCGTGGCGCGGCTGGGGGTGAGCTCTCCGCTGCGGAACAGCCGCGCGACGTCAGTGGCGTTGAGTTCGGCGGGGTCGATCTGCTGCACGTCTTGTCCTTCGCATCCTGTGAAACGTCCCTCCCAACAGGGGGCCGCCGCGGCAGGTTCCTGAACGAGACGGTGCGGCGGTCAGCCCCGGCGCAGCAGCGGCAGCCAGATCTCGTCCACGATCTCGTGGATCGCCGCGTCGGTCACGTTGCCGCCGGTCAGGATGACCTCCTGTCGGAACAGGTCGAAGGGCAGGTTGACCACCCGGGCGGGGCGCGCCACCTCGGTGATCTCGCCCCGCGCGACGGCCCGCTGCACGATGAGATCCAGCGCCGAGGCCGCGGCCGGGCCGCGCACCTGAGCGCGCAACTCGGGAAAGCTGCTGCCGGTCTCGCGGAAATAGGCATGCAGCTCCAGGCTCATCAGCGTGATGATCCGCACCCGCTTGGCCTTCGCCTCGAAGAGAAAGGCCAGCGCGTCGTCGCGCAGGTTGCCCGTGTCGGGAACGTCGACCGGGGTGACCTCGCGCAGGTGGCGCAGGGTCGCCACCAGCAGCTCCTGCCGCCCCGGCCAGCGGCGGTAGAGCACGGGCCGGCTGGTCCCCGCGCGCGCCGCCACCGCCTCGAAGGTGAAGCCCGCGTAGCCCGCCTCGCGCAGGACTTCCCAGGCCGCGTCGAGGATCGCAGCCTCGAGCGCGGCGCCCCGCCGGCGTGTCGTGCAGCCTTCCCGCGAACTCATTGCCGCCTCCCGCGTTGTGCCGGCTCGTGACGCCAGCTTGACAGGCGTCACGTAAGACACACTTGCGTATCTTATAACCCCCGCGTATTCGACTGGAAACAAGATACGCTCTCGTACCTTATGGATCCCTGATGTCCCCCATGAACCTCCCCCCGCTCAAGGGTCTAGACCGGACCGCCGTCCTGACGGCGGTGGCTGTCATCTCGGGGGTCATCACCGTGATCCTCGACACCACCATCGTCAGCGTCGCCCTGCACGAGCTTGCCGACGAGCTGTCGGTGCCGGTCAGCACGATCCAGTGGGTCAGCACCGCCTACCTGCTTGCGCTGGGCACGGTGATCCCGACCACAAGCTGGCTGCAGGCGAAAGCCGGGGCCAAGCGGCTCTGGATGATGGCGCTCACGGTCTTCACCCTGGGCTCCGTGCTCTGCTCGCTGGCCTGGAGCGCGCCGAGCCTGATCGCCTTCCGCGTGGTGCAGGGCATGGGCGGAGGCGTGATGATGCCGCTGATGATGACCATGGTGGCCCAGGCCGCGCCGCAGCGCGACATGGCGCGGCTCATGTCCATCGTCTCGATCCCCGCGGCGCTCGGGCCGATCCTCGGGCCGGTGCTGGGCGGCTTTATCCTCGGCAATGCGTCCTGGCACTGGCTGTTCCTCGTCAACGCGCCGGTGGGCGCCGTGGGGCTGTTCCTCGCGTGGAAGCTGATCCCGGCGAGTGAACCGGAGAAGGGCGCACGGCTGGATGTCATGGGGCTGCTGATGCTCTCGCCTGCGCTGGTGGCGATCCTCTGGGGCCTCTCCAACGTCTCGGGCGAGACCGGCTTTGCCGATCCGCTGGTCTTCCTGCCGGTGGGCGCGGGCGTGGCGCTGCTGGTGGCCTTCGCGCTCTGGTCGCGCCGCCGGGGCCACGCGGCGCTGGTGCATCTCGACGTGCTGCGCTCGCGCCCGACGCTGGTGGCCTCGGGCATGATGTTCCTCTTCGGCGCCTCGCTCTTTGGCGGGCTGACGCTGCTGCCGCTCTACTACCAGGACCTGCGCGGCGCCGATGCGTTGGGCGCGGGGATGCTGCTCATCCCGCAGGGGGTGGGCTCGCTCGTCAGCCGCTTCTTCGCGGGCCGCCTGATCGACAGCATCGGCGCGCGGATCACCGGTTTCATGGGCTTCACGCTCATCACGCTGGCCACCGTGCCCTTCGCCATGGCCGATGGCGAGACCTCGATGCAGCTGCTCAGCGTCGCGCTCTTCTTCCGCGGGATGGGGATCGGCACCGTGGTGGTGCCCGTCATGTCGAGCGCCTTCACCGAACTTGAGCGCAACGAGGTCCCGCATGCGAGCATCATCGTCCGTGTCTGCCAGCAGGTCGGCGGGGCCGTGGGCGTGGCGCTGGTAGCCGTCATCCTGACCACGGTGACGCAGTCCAGCGGCTCTGCTGCGACCGGTTTCGACACGGCCTTTTCCTGGGTGATCGGCTTTGCGGTGCTGGGCATCGGTGTCGCGCTGGCACTGCCGGGGCGGCGCCGCGCGGAGGAGACGGCGCCGGCCTGAACAAGCCGCGCCCTGGCAGGGCGCGCCCGGCGCCGCACATCGCGTTACAGGCGCGTCGGAGTTCTTGATCGGCCCCCCCGAAATGGCATAACTATGTCAGCCATTTTCCGGGACGCACCCAGATGCACGACACTCACCAGGCGCTTGTCGCCAACGCGGTGCTTCGCAACCCCGTTTCCATCATCATCACCGACCCGCAGGCCGAGGATGACCCGATCATCTTCGTCAACGACGCCTTCCAGAAGGTCACCCTCTACGCGCGCGACTTCGCGATCGGGCGCAACTGCCGCTTCCTGCAGGGCGCAATGACCGAACCGGAGCAGGTCCAGAAGATCCGCGACGGCATCGCCTCGGGGCGCGAATTCCAGGTCACCCTCACCAATCACAAGGCCGACGGCACAGCCTTTCGCAACCAGCTTTTGGTGACGCCGGTGCATGACGACGACGGCACGCTCTCGGCCTTCTTCGCGGTGCAGCGGGAGCTGACGCCGCTCGACGACAACCTCCACGACATCCATCACGAAGAGGCGCTCGATCTGCTGCGCGAGCTGCAGCACCGCGTCAAGAACCACCTCGCCATGGTGGTCAGCATGATCCGCATGCAGGCCCGCCGGCCCGTCACCGAAGACTCCTTCCGCGCCGTGGGCCGCCGGGTCGAGGCGCTGGCCCTGCTTTACGAGGAAATGTTCGCCACCACCGTGGGGCAGGGGCCCGGCGAACGCATCCGCACCGGCGCCTACCTCAGCCGCATCGCCTCGGTGGTCTCGACCATCTCGGGCGATCCCGCCATCCGGCTCTCTATCGACTGCGACGAGATCGTGCTGCCGGTGGACCGCGCCGCCCGGCTGGGCCTGCTGCTGTCCGAACTGGTGACCAACGCTTACGAGCATGCCTTCACAGGCCGCGACAGCGGGCTGATCGACGTGCGCTTCAAGGAACTCAGCACCGGCACCGTGCGCCTCACGGTCACCGACGACGGCATCGGCCTGCCCGAGGGCAGCACATGGCCCGACAGCGCCCCCAGCATCCGCAGCGAAACCCTGCGCGCCAAGACCGACCCGGGCCAACTCGACACCACCGGCGAGGGCCGCAGCGCGGGCGTCGGCGGCACCATCGTGCGCGGCCTGACCGACACGCGCGGCGCACGGCTGGACGTCAACAGCGCTCTGCAGGGCACGATCGTCACGGTGGATTTCAGCACCGAGGCCTGACGGGCCGGGCAGGGCCCCGCGCGCAACTTGGAAGCGCAGGCCCGCCTAACATCGCCGCGCCGTGACATGCCGGCGGCAGCCAGATGCCTCTTTCTCGCGCGTTCTCGCGCGCGCCGAGCGGCGCGCACCACTGTCCAAAGCTGCAGTTCAGGTCGCCCGCGGCGAAAGGCCGGTGGGAGCCCATCTCTCCCTTGATGCTCGCGCAACCGAAGCCGGGCCAGCGCCGGACCGTGGTTTGGCGCCGCGCCCTCTGAGGTAGGCGCTTTATGCCTGCCACGCCCGGATGCCCCCTGAACGACGCCCTGCAATTGCCAAAGCGCCAGACCGCGGGGACGGTCCGGCGCTGGCCCGGCGGGGCTGAAGCCCTTGTTCCGGGCCTGTCGAGGCATGGCGCCTATGTCCAGCAATGCCGATGTTCAGGCACGGCCCGTCGTAAGGTCGGTTTGGGCGTTCGGAGGGCCAGCCGATGGCGTTGGCACCAACGGCCGACCCTTTCTGCGCGCAAAAAGCCGCCCATCGCAGGCGGCCGCGACGCCGTCATTTCTTGCGATGCCGCGGCACTTCAGCTACCGCTTCCCGCATGCTGAAACACTGCGGTTCCATTGCACTTGGGCTTGTCCTTGCGGCGCCGGCGGGAGCGCATCCGCATGTCTTTGTCGACACCGACCTGACTCTGGTGCTGAACGAGGCGCGTGAGCTGACCGGGGTCGATGTCACCTGGACCTACGACGACTTCTTCACGCTGCTGATCCTCGAGGACATGGGGCTCGACCCCGACGGCGACGGGGAACTGACCGAGGCCGAGCTTGAGCAGCTCAAGGGGTTCGACCTTGTCGAATGGCCGCCGGGGTTCGAGGGCGATCTCTACGTGCACGAGGGCGACGAGAAGATCGCGCTGCCGCGCCCGACGCCCACCGGCATCGCCGTGGAGAACGGTCGCATCGTGGCCAGCCATCACCGGCCGGTGCCCGACGTGCCCGCCGGGGAGCTTGTCCTCGAACAATATGATCCGACCTACTACGTGGCCTACACGCTGCGTGACGTGAGCGTTGAGGGGCCATGCAAAACGCAGATTACCGAACCGAAGCCAAGCGAGGCCGACGAGGCGCTGGCGCGCGAACTGAGCACCACGCCGGAGGACATGTTCCAGGTCATGGAGATCGGGGTGCATTTCGCCTCGGAACTGCGGCTGTCGTGCGAGGCGCCCTCCTGATCACGGCGCTGGCCGTGGTGGCGGCGCTGGTCTGGCTTTGGGGTTTCGGGGGCGATGCCCGGGTGGCCGTCTGGGCGGCGGAAGGCCAGCGCGAGGCGCAGAACGCCATGGCGCAGGGGCTGCGGGGCTTGCGTGCCGGGGAACCGGGCGCGCTGGCGGCGCTGCTGGGGGTCTGCTTCGGCTACGGGTTCTTCCACGCCGCCGGTCCCGGTCACGGCAAGATCCTGATCGGCGGATACGGCGTCGCGAAGAAGGTGCCCTTCACGCGGCTTTCGGTGCTGGCGGTGCTGTCGAGCCTCGCGCAGGCGGCCATGGCGGTGCTGCTGGTCTACGGGACGCTGTGGCTGCTGGGCTGGGGCCGGACCGAGATGGAGGGCGCGGCGGAGCGCTGGATGGCGCCGGCGTCCTACGGGGCGATCGCCCTGATCGGGCTCTGGCTGGCGCTGCGGGGGCTGCGCGCCTTGTGGCGGAACCGGCGGAGCGAGCCGGCTGATCATCAGCACCACGATCACGACCATCACCACCATGACGGCGAGGGCGTCTGCGCCACCTGCGGGCACGCTCACGGGCCTAGCCTCGAGCAGGTCGAGAACGTGCATTCGCTGCGCGACGCTCTGGCGGTGATCGGCGCGGTGGCGATCCGGCCCTGCACCGGGGCGCTGTTCCTGCTGATCCTGACATGGCGCATGGGGCTGGACCTTGCCGGTATCCTTGGCGCCTTTGCCATGGGGCTGGGCACCGCCACGGTCACGCTGGTCGTGGCGGCCGCGGCCGTCACCCTGCGCGAGGGGGCGCTCACGCGGCTGGCCACGGGGCCGGGGGCGGCGCGGATGCTGGCCCTTGTCGAGATCCTGGCTGGGGGTGTCATCGCGGCCATCGCGGGCGAGTTTCTGCTGCGCGCGATCTGATCGCAGATTGCCCATTTTCCCGGCGCGTGCCAAAGCCGCACCATGGCACAGACGCACACCATGACCAGGGGCGCGCACGCGCGCGCGATCCTGAGCCTCGGCCTGCCGCTGGTCGGCGGGCACGTGGCGCAGTTCGCCATCGGCCTGACGGACACCATCATGATCGGCTGGTACGGCGTGCCGGAACTGGCCGCGCTGGTGCTGGCGCAGTCGCTGTTCATGACGCTGTTCCTGTTCGGATCGGGCTTTGCCTGGGCGGTCATGCCCATGGTGGCCGATTTCGATGCGCGCGGCGACGAGGTGATGATCCGCCGCTCGACGCGGATGGGCCTGTGGCTGTCGATCCTGTTCTTCGTCGTGGTCATGCCGCTGATGTGGTGGTCGGCGCCGATCCTGCGCGCCATCGGGCAGGAGCCGGGCGTTGCGGCCAATGCGCAGCTCTATCTGCGGGTGGCGGGCTGGGGCATGCTGCCGGCGCTGGGGGTCATGGTGCTGAAGAACTACCTCGCGGGGCTGGAGCACACGCGGGTTGTCTTCTGGGTGACGGTCGCGGCGGCCTTTGCCAATGCCATGGCCAACTACGTGCTGATCTTCGGCCATCTGGGGTTCCCCGAGCTGGGAATCACCGGGGCGGCGCTGGCCTCGCTCGTGTCGCACGGCACCATGCTGGTGCTGGTGGCGGTCTACGCGCTGCGCAAGCTGCCCGATCACCAGCTGTTTGTGCGCTTCTGGAAACCCGACTGGGAGATGTTCGGCAGCGTCTTTCGCCTTGGCCTGCCCATCGGGGTGACGACGCTGGCGGAGGTCGCACTGTTCGCCGCGACGGCCGTGATGGTGGGCTGGCTGGGGACGGTGCCGCTGGCCGCGCATGGCATCGCGCTGCAGATCGCCACGGCGAGCTTCATGGTGCACCTGGGGCTGTCCAACGCGGCGACGGTGCGGGCCTCCAACGCGCAGGCCAAGGGCGATGCGCCGCGGTTGGAGCGGGGGGCCTCGGTCACGGTGCTGCTGTCGCTGGGCGTGGTGGCGCTGGCCATGGTGGTGTTCCTGACGGTGCCGGACGTGCTGATGGGGCTTTTCGTGGCGCCCGACGATCCGGACCGGGCGGCGATCCTGGCGGTGGGGGCGTCGCTGCTGGCCTTTGCGGCGCTGTTCCAGCTGGTGGACGCGATGCAGGTGATCCACCTGGGCGTGCTGCGGGGCTTGCAGGACACTCGGGTGCCCATGGTCATCGCGGCGCTGGCCTACTGGGGCGTGGGGTTGCCGGCGGCCTGGCTGTTCGGGTTTCCGTTGGGCTACGGCGCGCCGGGGGTCTGGTTCGGGCTGGTGCTGGGCCTTGGCGTCGCGGCGGTGCTGCTGGGCTGGCGGTTCTGGCGGCACGCGCTGCCCGGGCAGCGGGCTGTGGCGGGCTGAGGCCGCGCCCGCTTGCGCCTTGCGGCGCGGGCCCCTAGAAGCGGCGCCAGCATTGGCCAAGGAGCGAGAACATGGGCTTTCGGATGGGGATCGTGGGGCTGCCCAACGTGGGCAAGTCGACGCTGTTCAACGCGCTGACGCGGACCGCCTCGGCGCAGGCCGCGAACTTTCCCTTCTGCACCATCGAGCCCAACGTGGGCGAGGTGGCGGTGCCCGATCCGCGGCTGGACAGGCTGGCGGGCATCGCGGGGTCGAAGCAGATCATCCCGACGCGCATGACATTTGTCGACATCGCGGGTCTCGTGAAGGGCGCGTCGAAGGGCGAGGGGCTGGGCAACCAGTTCCTGGCCAACATCCGCGAGGTGGATGCCATCGCCCACGTGCTGCGCTGCTTCGAGGATGACGACGTGACCCACGTCGATGGCCGCGTGGACCCTGTGTCGGATGCCGAGACCATCGAGACCGAGCTGATCATCGCGGACATGGAGAGCCTGGAAAAGCGGCTTCAGAACATCGTCCGCAAGGTCAAGGGCGGCGACAAGGAAGCGATCCAGCAGGAGCGCCTGATGAAGGACGCGCTGGCGGTCCTGGAAGAGGGCAAGCCCGCGCGGGCGGTCGAGGTGGCCGACGACGATCAGAAAGCCTGGCGGATGCTGCAGCTTCTGAGCTCCAAGCCGGTGCTTTACGTCTGCAACGTGAACGAGGCGGACGCGGCCTCGGGCAACGAGCTGTCCGAGAAGGTCGCCGCCATGGCGGCGGAGCAGGGCAACGGGCACGTGGTGATCTCGGCCCAGATCGAGGAAGAGATCAGCCAGCTCGACGCGGAAGAAGCCGCCGAGTTCCTGGCGGAGCTGGGGCTTGAGGAAGCCGGGCTCGATCGCCTGATCAAGGCTGGCTACAACCTGCTGCACCTTGAGACCTATTTCACCGTGGGTCCCAAGGAGGCGCGCGCCTGGACGATCAAGACCGGCACGCAGGCGCCGCAGGCGGCGGGCGTGATTCACGGCGATTTCGAGAAGGGCTTTATCCGGGCCGAGACGATTTCCTACGACGATTTCATCGCCCACAACGGCGAGCAGGGCGCCAAGGATGCTGGTCGGATGCGCGCCGAAGGCAAGTCCTACACCGTGAAGGACGGCGACGTCCTGCACTTCCTCTTCAACAAGTGATGTCCTTGCGTCACTGCCGCTGAAGCGGCAGCGGCGCGGTCATGCCGCTTTCCTCTAGATCCCAGCGGGCGGACCAGTCTGACCCCTCGCGCGACAGGATCAGGTAGTTACGTTCGGCCACGTAGCGGTGCGGCTGGCCGGGCAGGGTGCGGATGGCGATGGGGTGGCCCTGAAGCGGGTCCTCGCCCAGCCACGACAGCGCGCCGAGGAACCGCGCCCAGGCCTTTGGCGGCGCGCGGTGCGCCACGCCCGAGGCCACGAGCTGGTTCAGCACATCGCCGTTGCCGAGGTCCATGACCGCGCGGGTGGCAAGGTGGATCTCGCCCGAGAGCACCGTCACGGCCTGACCGTCGTTGCGGGCCATGTCGCGCACCAGCCGCAGCATGCGCCGCCATTCTCCGCGATGGGCGCGGCTTTGCCACTGGTCGCGCAGGTCGTCCTCGTATTCCTGCATCTTGGGGATCGCGACCATGACGGCTTCGAGGATCGACAGGCGGGGGCCGAGCAGCGGCACGCTCGACAGGATCATGGCGTGGCCCTCGCGGGGGCGGGTGGCTTCGATCTCCATCATCCTCCAGCCCCCGGCGCCCATGACGGCGCGGCGGTTGCGTTCGCCGCGCAGGTCGGGGGCGATGATCGGCAGGCCAGGGGCCTCGACCCGCCAGCCGAGGTGGGTGCCGGTGGGATCGGCGAAGCGGCCGGGCAGGTCGCCGTCGGCGCAGGCGTGCTGGAAGGTCAGGAAGGCCTCGCGCGCGGCGGTGAAAAGCGTCTGGCCCACGGCGGAATTGGTGCGCCGCCCCGGGAGCGATCCCCAGCCGTCGCAAATGTCGTGGTCGTCCCACTGCATGAGCGAGGGCACGCGCGCGGCGATCCAGGCGAATTTGGGCGCGGCATAGAGCGTCGCGTAGCGTTCGAGGAAGCGTTCGCGCAGGTGCGTGGTGAGCGACGTGAGTTCCTGTGGGCTCGGGTCGTCGGGCACCTCGTCGGGCCAGTCGTCGCTGAGCGGATGGCCGCGGGTGACCTCGTCGGCATAGACCTGATCGCCGCCGTGCAGCAGGAGCGAAAACGGCGCGCGGCGGTGTTCCTCGCAGAGGCGTGCCCACATGGCGTTGCGCTCGGAGCCTTCGCGGTCGAGGTCGCCGATTTCCTCGCCGTTGCAGGAGACATAGGCGAGGCGCAGGTCGTCTGTCAGGTCCGTCGCCAGATCGTAGGTGGTGCCGTCCCAAGTGTAGCTTGCGGCGCGGTCGGCGGGCAGCGTGAAGCGCGACCGCCAGACGGTGATGTCGGTGTATTCGGCGAGGGGTTCGGGCGTGACGGGGCCAGCCTCGGTCTCGACCGAGGGCAGGGTGTCGCCACGCGGCGCGATGAAGAGCGCTGCGAGGTGCAGGGTCGCATCCGTGATGTCGTCGAGGATCAGCACCGGGCCGACCGGGCGGGAAACCGTGAATGTCATGACCGGGGAAGTAGCTGCGCCGGTGGAACGGGCAATTCGGGATGTTGGGGGATCGGCGGGTTTCGGCATGGTCCCATAGAGTTGCGTGCGTCAGCTGCGGGAGGCTTGTGCATCTGCACAGTTTTCGCGCAGCGGCCCGCCGCATACCTAGTTACCGTGCCTCGGTATACAGGGCACGATAACTAGCGGAGATATCTCATGGATTTCGAGAACAAGGTCGTCCTGATCACCGGTGCCGCCGGTGGCATCGGCATCGCCGCCGCGCGGAAGTTCGCGGCAGAGGGCGCGAAGCTCGCGCTGGTGGACCTGAGCCGCGAGGCGCTGGAAAAGGCGGCGTCCGACCTCGAGGGCGCGCTTCTGGTTGCGGCGGATGTCTCGAAGGAAGAGGACGTGAAGGCCTATGTCGACCAGACGGTCGAGGCCTTTGGCCGGATCGATGTCTTCGTGAACAACGCCGGGATCAACGGCGACTTCAAGGATATCACCGAACAGACGCGCGAGAACTATACCAAGGTACTGGACATCAACGTGATCGGCGTGGCGCTCGGGCTGAAGTACGTCGTGGCGCAGATGAAGAAGCAGGGCAGCGGTGCCATCGTCAACACCGCGTCGAACGGCGGTCTTCTGGGCGCGCCGGGCATGAGCGCCTACGTCGCCTCGAAGCACGCGGTGCTTGGCATCAACAAGTCCGTGGCGCTGGAAGTGGCCGGTGACAACATCCGGGTGAACGCGGTCTGCCCCTCTGGGGTCGATACGCAGATGATGCGGTCGATCGAGACCAACGCGATGAAGGGTCGCGAAGACGAGGCGCGCAAGCAGTTCGAAAGCGCGGTGCCGCTGGGCCGTTATGCCGAGGCCGACGAGATCGCGGACCTGATGCTGTTCCTGGCGAGCGACAAGGCGAGCTTCATCACCGGCGCCTATTACCGCATCGACGGGGGCGGCGGCGCGACGTCTGTCTGATCCCCCCTCACCCTAGCCCTCTCCCCCGAGGGGAGAGGGGACCTGTTGCGCTTGTTGTGGGTTTCAGCCCGTCATGCGGCGGGCCATGTCGCGCATGCGGGCGGAGAATCCCCATTCGTTGTCGTACCAGCCGAAAATGCGTGCCTGGTCGCCGGTGACCCGGGTTTCGTGCGGGGCGAGGACGAGGCTTTCGGGGCGGCCGCGCAGGTCGGTTGAGACCGTGGGGTCCTCGGTGAGGCCGATGACGGCGCTGTCGTTCGCCATCTCGCGCAGGGCCTGCGCCATGTCGGCGGGCGGTGCCTTGAGGCGGACGGTGAGGTCCACGGCGGAGACCGAGATCGTGGGCACGCGCACAGCCGCGCCGGTGACCCGGCCGGCGAGGTGGGGCAGCACGCGGTCGATGAGCTTCATGGCGCTGGTGGTGGTGGGCACCATCGACACCGCCCCGGCGCGCGACCTGACCAGCGTGTCGCCGCGCGGCGCGTCGACCATGGGCTGGCTGCCGGTGTAGCAGTGGATCGTGGTCATGTGGCCGGTGAGGATGCCGAAGCGGCTGTCCAGTTCGCGCAGCAGCGGGGCGAGCGCGTTGGTGGTGCACGACGCGTTCGACACGATGCGGGCCGCGCCCATCTCAGCCTCGTTGGCTCCGAGAACGCAGGTCACGTCGGCGCCCTCGCAGGGGCCGGAGACCAGCACGCGGGTCGCGCCCGCGTCGAGCGTGCGCAGGGCGTCCTCGCGCGTCTTGATCCGGCCCGTGCATTCCATGAGCAGATCGGTGGTGCCGAGGTTCAGCGCGCCCGGGTCGGCGATCTGGGTGAGGGGGATGACGCGGCCGGCCACGTGCAGGGCGCCGTCGCGGGCCTCGGCCCTCTGCGGCAGCGGGCCGTAGACGCTGTCGTAGTTCAGCAGGTAGGCGCAGGTTTCCGGCGGGGCGATGTCGTTGATGCGGGTGATCGTGATGTCATCCGCATGTGGGTCGGTCAGGACCTGACGCAGGATGGTCCGGCCGATCCGGCCGAACCCGTTGATGGCGATGCGCATGGCGCGCCCCTTTCCGCAAGCTGGCGCCGGGGCGGGACCCCGGTTTCGCGCGCAACCTTGCCCGGAACGGGGCGGGCTTCAAGCGCTGTCAGGCGACGTTTTCCAGACGGACCTCGGGGGTCACACCCAGCGCGTGGCAGACATCGCGGGTCAGCTCGGGGCGGTTGAGGGTGTAGAAGTGGAGCTTGTCCACGCCGCCCTCGATCAGTTCCGAGCACATCTCGGTGCAGATGGCGGTGGCCAGAAGGTCCGAGCGGCCGTCGCGTTCGGCCTTCTCGAAGGCGTCGATCACCCAGGCGGGGATCTTGGTGCCGCAGCTTTCGGCGAAGCGGCGAGCGCCCTTCCAGTTCTCGATCGGCAGGATGCCGGGCACGATGGGCTGATCGATGCCGGCCTTCACGCAGGCGTCGCGGAAGCGGAAAAAGGTCTCGGCCTCGAAGAAGAACTGGGTCAGCGCCTCGGTCGCGCCGGCGTCGAGCTTGCGCTTGAGCCAGTCGATGTCGGCGGCGCCGTCGGCGGCCTCGGGGTGGACGTCGGGATAGGCGCCGACGCGGATGTTGAAGTCGCCCTCGGCGGCCAGCGATTCGATGAGCTCGACGCTGTTGGCAAAGCCCTCGGGATGCGGCGTGAAGCCGTTGGCGCCCTTCGGCGGGTCGCCGCGCAGGGCGACGATGTCCTTCACGCCGGCCTCGGCAAAGCCGCGCACGATCTCGCGCGTCTCGTCGCGGGTGGCCTCGACGCAGGTCAGATGCGCGGCGGTGCGCAGGCCCGAATGCTTGTGCAGCGTGGCCACCACGTCGCGGGTCAGGTCCCGCGTGGTGCCGCCGGCGCCGTAGGTGACCGAGACGAAGCGCGGGTTGAGCGGCGCAAGCACCTGCACCGTGTCCCACAGGCGGAAGGTGCCTTCGATGTTCTTGGGCGGAAAGAATTCGAGCGAGATCTCGGGGCGACGCATGAGGCAGGCTCCTGTTGGTGTCTCGCCTCTTGTCGCATGCGCAGCATTGTGAGACAAACTCATAAATCTCAACACCAATATGAGCGCAGCATGCATATCGAGTTCCGCCACCTGCGGACCATCAAGGCGATCCACGATCACGGGGGGCTTGCCAAGGCGGCCGATGCCCTCAACATCACGCAGTCGGCGCTGAGCCACCAGATCAAGGGGCTCGAGGACCAGGCGGGCGTGGAGCTTTTCGTGCGGCGCTCGAAACCCATGAAGCTGTCGCCGGCGGGGCAGCGGCTGCTCAGGCTCGCCGAGCAGGTGCTGCCGCAGGTCGAGGCGCTGGCCGAGGAGTTCTCGGGCCTGCGCAGCGGGCAGATGGGGCGGATGCACATCGCCATCGAGTGCCACGCCTGCTTCGAGTGGCTCTTCCCAGTGCTCGAGAGCTTCCGCAAGAGCTGGGGCGACGTGGACGTGGATATCCGTCCGGGGCTCGCCTTCGACGCGCTGCCCGCGCTGATGAAGGAAGAGGTCGACGTGGTGATCTCGTCCGACCCCGAGAACTTGCCGGGCGTGACCTTCACGCCGCTCTTCGAGTACAGCCCGGTCTTCGTCGCTGCCTCGACCCATCCACTGGCGGAAAAACCCTGGATCGACGCCGAGGATTTCCGCGGCCAGACGCTCATCACCTACCCGGTGGACCGTTCGCGGCTCGACATCTTCAGCCAGCTTCTGACACCCGCCAAGGTCGAACCCGCCGCGATCCGGCAGGTGGAGCTGACGGCGGTGATCCTGCTGCTGGTGGCCTCGAACCGCGGCGTGGCGGTGCTGCCTGACTGGGTGGTGCGCGAGGTGAAGTACAATTCCGACTACGTCACCCGCCCGCTGACACAAACCGGTCTCACGCGACGGCTCTATGCGGCCTCGCGCACGGGGGACCTGGAAAAGCCCTTCATGCGCGACCTGATCCGGCTCGCGGGAGAGGAAGCCCGCCGCCTTCAGGCCGCGTAAGCGAGATGTCGATGATCGAGGGGGCGGGGCGATCCGCCCCCGCGGCGCCCGCTTAGAGGGCGCGCAGGTCCGAGGCCATCATGCGGCCGTCGCGGCCTTCCTTGAGCTCGTAGGCCACCTTCATGTTGTCGGCGAGCCCCGTCATCCCCGAGCGTTCCACGGCCGAGATGTGCACGAACACGTCCTTGCCGCCTTCCTCGGGCGCGATGAACCCGTAACCCTTCGTGGTATTGAACCATTTCACGGTGCCGTTCGGCATGTTCCCCGTGCTCCTTTCCCAGTCTCGCTTCACCCCGCGCGGGGCATCCTCCTGTCACCTCCGAAAGCAGGGCGCGGGCGGGCAGGCCCGGTCCAAGCCACGAATGTCACGTCTTTCATTGGGAACAACGGCGCTGCAAAAAACAAGATTGCATCGCAAGGGCGCCCGCGATTCGGCGCTTATTTGTTCGTGAAGGAGACGAGAGGCCATGATCATCTACGGGTTGAAGACCTGCGACACCTGCCGCAGGGCGCGCAAGGCGCTGCCGGAGGCCGATTTCGTCGATATCCGCGAGGCGGGCCTGCCCGAGGGCCTGCCGGAGCGCGCGCAGGAGCGATTCGGGGACAAGATCCTGAATACGCGCTCGACCACCTGGCGGGGGCTGTCGGAAGACGAGCGGGCGGGCGACCCGCTGGCGCTGATCGCGGCGCACCCGGCGCTGATGAAGCGTCCGCTGATCGTCGATGGCGACGAGATGCACCTGGGCTGGGACAAGACGGTTCAGGCAGCGCTGACCTGAGGCGCCGGGCGGCGGAAGAGCCACGCGTCGAGCGAGAGCCAGCCGCCGCCCTTCAGCACCAGCGTGACCAATGCCAGCAGCCAGAAGGCGCGCTGGTCGAGGATCACGCCGTCGGGCAGGGCGTCGAACCAGGCGCCCAGCGTCTGCGGGTGGGCGATGCCGCCGTGGCCGTAGAGATCCGTCAGGCTCTGGACCACGACGAAGCCGATCATGGCGAGCGCGGCAAGCCGGGTGAGAAGCCCCAGCACGACGAGCGCGGGCAGGATGAACTCGGCCAGCGTGCCCGCCACCACGACAGCCCAGTGAAAGGCGCTGAGCTGAGAGAGGTCGTAGCCGGCGGCCTCGAACGCGCGGGGGAAGATCTGCGCATAGGCGCCCGAAGCGGGTCGCAAGAGGCCCAGGGGGCCCTCCCCGAGCTTGGTCGCCGCCGCGCGCCAGAAGTAGACGAGCAGCGTCGCGGCAAAGGCGAAGCGCGCGAGCAGGGGCAGGAGCCCTCTGGAGCTGTCTTCGAGCACCTCGCCGAGGCGGGCGTAGCGGTCCAGGATCATCGAGGTTTCTCCTCTGGGGCGGCCAGTGCGCCCTTGCGCAGCAGCAGGGTCAGGGTTTCGGCGGCATCCGCGTCGGCGGCGGCGATGGCGGTACCGAGCGGGGCGCCTTCGGCGAAGGCTGCCACCATCGCGGCGCCGCCCGGGGGCAGCAGGTGCGCGTCCGGGTCGAAGCCGGGCCGGGCGATCAGAACGTCCTCGGCCCGGGCGGCCGGGGCGGGGCTGCCGGGCGTCATGGCAAAGCGGTAGAGCGACAGCACCGGCCAGGGCGAGCGCAGCAGCGTGGCGGCGGGCACGAGCGAGAGGCACGTGGTCTCTGTGAGCTCCGGCAGCGCCTCGGGCGCAAGCGGCCTTGCGTCGGCCGCGTGGTAGGCGCGGCGCAGGGCGAGCTCCAGCCGCGCCACGTCGGGCAGGTAGTCCAGCCTGCCGCGCGGCAGGCGGGCGGCCAGGAACTCGGGGAAACCCCCGCCGTAGCGCTGCATGACGGGGGCCTCGGGACGGTGCGCCTGCAGGAAGGCACGGGCGAGGCCGTCGAAGTTCGCCTGACCCAGCAGACGGGCCGACGCCGGGAAGCAGCTCTCCAGCGCCTCGCGCAGGCCGACCGCCACGTTGTTGCGGTAGACGTCGAAGCGCCGCCCGGCGGGCCGGCCCGCGCCGTCGGTCAGGCCCGGTGGCACGCCGGTTCCTGGAGCCAGCCGCGCGCGGAAGGCCCGCTCAGTGGCGGACAGGCCCCCTGCTTCTTCTTGGTCCAAATATTCCGGGGGAGCCGCCCGCAGGGCGGTGGGGGCAGAGCCCCCTCCTTCGCTTGCGGACAGGCGGCCTGCGTCGCTCATCATGCCGCCACCCGGGCCAGCGCGCCGCAAGCGCGCAGGGCCTCGGCCCTCAGGACGGGCCAGTCGGGCACGTCGGTGTCCCACTCGATCAGCAGCGGCTGCGCGCCGGTGCGGCAAAGCACGCGGTCGAGCAGCGCCCAGACCGGATCGGCGACCTCGCGCCCGTGGCTGTCGATCAGCAGGGGCGCGCCGTGGTCGTCGTGATCCTCGTCATGGCCGCCGAGATGGATCTCGCCCACCCGGTCGAGGGGAAAGGCGTCGATGTAGGTCTGCGGCGCGTAGCCGAGATTGGTGGCCGAGACGAAGACGTTGTTCACGTCGAGCAGCAAGCCGCATCCGGTGCGGCGGGTCACCTCGGACAGGAAGGCGGGTTCCTCCCAGGTGCTTTCGGCGAAGGCGAGGTAGCTGGAGGGGTTCTCCAGCAGCATCTGGCGCCCCAGCGCCTCCTGCACCTGGTCCACGTGTGTGCAGACGCGGGTCAGCGTGGCGTCGGTGTAGGGCAGCGGCAGCAGGTCGTTGAGGAAGGCGTCCTCGTGGGTGGACCAGGCGAGGTGTTCGGAGAAGCTGGCCGGGGACAGCCAGCCGAGGAGGTGCGTCAGCCGGGCGAGGTGGTCGGGGTCGAGCGGCTCGGGGCCCCCGATCGACAGGCCCACGCCGTGCACCGAGATCGGGAAGCGTTCGGCCAGCGCGCGGAGCTGCGCCAGCGGGCGGCCGCCGTCGCCCATGTAGTTCTCGGCGTGGACCTCGAGCCAGCCGACGGGGGCGGGGTCCTCCATGAGGTCGGCGAAATGGCGCGACTTGAAGCCGACGCCGGGCAGGGGGGGCAGGGGGGATGCGTGGTCGAACATCGCGGGGTCCTCGGTTTGGACCGGGCGGCGCGGGAGGTGCCGCCCGGCGCCGGTGTCATCCCTGCTCGGGCAGGTCGCGGTCGAGCGCCTCGAGGCTGCCCATGCGGTCGGAGCCGTCGGCCATCTGCGGCAGCTCGATCTCCATGCAGGTGCCTTCGTCGACGAGGGTCCAGGCGTTGCCCTGGTAGTCGACGGTGGAGGTGCCGGCGCAGGTGGTGCCCGGACCGGCGGCGCAGTCGTTCTCGCCGGCGAGGCTGACGCCGTAGCATTTCTCCTGCGCCTGGGCGCTGGCGGGGGTGGCGTGACCGGCCAGCGCGGCGGCAACGGCGCCGAGGATCGCGGCGGTCTTGAGGGGGGTGGAGGGCTTGGCGGACATGGATCGTCCCTTTCGCTGTCATGTGCTTTCGAGTTGACCGGGGCGGCGTGCCCTCGGATGCCCCAAGCCTGCGGTGACGCTGCGTTACGCGCCACTCACGTGGGCGTGGCTCACACGTGTGTCAGCCTGTCGCACATGTTCGGAAACGCGGGAGTCGTCGCAAGTGTCTGAAAAACGGGGTGCCGCACAAAAGGAAACGCCCCGCCGGCGGCGGGGCGTTGTCACAATGTTACCGATCCGGGGGCCGGATTGTTACAGCAGGTCCGGCGGCGTGGCCTCGCGGGTGAGGGTGCTCACGATCTCGGCAAGGGGCGCGACCTGCGTCTGCTTCTCTCCGAGACGGCGGACGGTCACCGTGCGCTCCTCGACCTCGCGGTGGCCGATGGCGAGGATGACCGGCACCTTGCCCACCGAATGCTCGCGGACCTTGTAGTTGATCTTCTCGTTGCGGGTGTCGGCCTCCGCCCGGACGCCGGCCTTGGCCAGCTCCGCCACGACCTCGTGCACGTAGTCGTCTGCCTCCGAGGTGATGGAGGCGACGACCACCTGCCGCGGCGCCAGCCACATGGGCAGCTTGCCGGCGTGTTCCTCGACGAGGATGCCCACGAAGCGCTCGAAGGAGCCCAGCGTCGCACGGTGCAGCATGAAGGGCCGCGTCTTTTCGCCGTTGGGCGCGATGTAGGAGGCATCCAGACGCTCGGGCAGGTTGGGGTCGACCTGGAAGGTGCCGCACTGCCAGACCCGGCCGATGGCGTCGGTCAGGTAGAAGTCGAGCTTGGGCCCGTAGAAGGCGCCGTCGCCGGGCTCCAGCGTGTAGTCGCGGCCCACCGCCTTGATGGCGTTTTCCAGCGCGCCTTCGACGTAGTCCCAGCTTTCCTCGCTGCCGACCCGCTTTTCGGGGCGGGTGGCGAACTTGATCTCGAACTCGGGGAAGCCGATCTCGGCATAGATGTTGGCCAGGAAGTCGATGAAGCGGGCGCATTCCTCCTGGATCTGATCCTCGGTGCAGAAGATGTGCCCGTCGTCCTGGGTGAAGCCGCGCACGCGCATGATGCCGTGCAGCGCGCCCGAGGGTTCGTAGCGCGCGCAGGAGCCGAACTCGGCCAGCCGCAGGGGCAGGTCGCGGTAGCTCTTGAGGCCCTGGTTGAAGACCTGCACGTGGCAGGGGCAGTTCATCGGCTTCAGCGCGTTGATGCGCGTCTGGGCCTTGTCCTTCACCGCGGCGTCGTCGTTTTCACCGTCGCGGCTTTCGTCCACTTCGACGATGAACATGTGGTGCTGGTACTTGTCCCAGTGGCCCGAGGCCTCCCACAGCTTGCGGTCCACCACTTGCGGCGTGTTGATCTCGCGGTAGCCGCCGGCGCGCTGCTTGCGGCGGATGTAGTCCTGCAGCGTGGTGTAGATGGTCCAGCCGTTGGGATGCCAGAAGACCTGGCCGGGGGCCTCTTCCTGCATGTGGAAGAGATCCATCTCGCGGCCCAGGCGACGGTGGTCGCGCTTGGCGGCTTCCTCGAGGAAGGTGAGATGCGCCTTGAGGTCTTCGCGGTTCTTGAAGGCCACGCCCTGCACGCGCTGGAGCATGGGGCGCGAGGTGTCGCCGAACCAGTAGGCGCCCGAGACGCCCATGAGCTTGAAGGCGTCCGCCGGAAGCTGGCCGGTGTGCTGCAGGTGCGGACCGCGGCAGAGGTCCTGCCAGTCGCCGTGCCAGTACATGCGGATGGGCTGGTCAGCCGGGATGCGGTCGATGAGCTCGACCTTGAAGGGCTCGCCGTTGGCCTCGTAGTGGGCGCGCGCGCGGTCGCGGTCCCAGACCTCGGTGCGGACGGGATCGCGGGCGGCGATGATCTGCTTCATCTTGGTCTCGATCTCGCCGAGATCCTCGGGCGTGAAGGGCTCTTCCCGGTCGAAGTCGTAGAACCAGCCCTTGTCCGTCACGGGGCCGATGGTGACCTTGGTGTCGGGCCAGATCTCCTGCACGGCGCGGGCCATGACGTGGGCGAAGTCGTGACGGATCAGTTCGAGCGCCTGCGCGTCGTCCTGCATGGTGTGAATGGCGATCTGGGCATCATGCTCGATCGGCCACTGGAGATCCCAGTGGGCGCCATCGACGCTGGCCGAGATGGCCTTTTTCGAAAGCGACTTGGACAGGGAGGCTGCGACCTCGGCGGGCGTGACGCCGGCCTCGAACTCGCGTGCATTGCCATCGGGGAAAGTCAGGGAAATCGGGGCCATTGGCCTTGTCTCCTCGTCGGTTTGGCGCCCACGGAACGCCCGGTTGCGGGTTATGTCGTCTGCGCTATGTGCTTCTGTCGTCCGGGGGTGTCAAGCTGCGTCGCGGCGGTGCGGCCGCCCCCTGTGACAATTCCCACGCCAGCCAGAGGAGCCAGCGGGACGATGACAGAGCAGAGCGCGGAGCAGGCCGTCTATGCCGGACTGACCGAGACCGGAGACGAGGCCAGCCCGGCGGAGGCGCGCAACGCGCTGAGGCATGTGACATCGCTGGGGATGACCAAGGTGGCCGACGGGCTGATCGACCCGAAACTGGTGCTGAGCTGGCTGTCGGGGGCGCTGGGCGCGCCGGCGGCGGTGACGGGTCTTCTGGTGCCGATCCGCGAGGCGGGGGCGCTGCTGCCGCAGATGCTGCTGGCGCCGGTGGTCATGTCCATGAAGCGGCGCAAGTGGATCTGGGCGGCCGGCGCGCTGGGGCAGGGGATCGCCGCGGGCGCCATGGTGCTGGCGGGGCTGACGCTGTCGGGCACCGTGGCGGGCGTGGCTTTGTGCCTTGCGCTGGCGGTGCTGGCGGTGGCGCGCTCGGCGGCCTCGGTGAGCTTCAAGGACATCCTCGGGCGGACAGTGGCCAAGACGCGGCGCGGCTCGGTCACGGGCACGGCGTCTTCGGTGGCGAGTGCGGCGGTTGTGGTCTTCGCGCTGCTGCTGATGTCGGGGCTGTTGCAGGACAAGGGGCCGCTGCTGGCGGCGATCGGGCTGGCGGCGGTTCTGTGGATCGGCGCGGCGCTGGTGTTTTCCACGCTGGAGGAGCCCGAGGCGGAGCCGCAGGCGCGGTCGGGCATCGACCTGACCCCCTGGCGCGAGGATCCGCAGTTCCGGCTCTTCGTGACCGTGCGCGGGTTGCTGACGGTGACGGCGCTGGCGCCGCCCTATTTCGTGCTGCTGGGCGGCGGCGCCGAGGCGCTGCAGGGGCTGGGCGCGCTGGTGCTGGCCTCCTCGGCGGCCTCCTTCGTGAGCGCCTATGTCTGGGGGCGGCTGTCGGACCGGTCGTCGCGCACGGTGCTGGCGCTTTCGGGCGTCTTCGGGGCGGTCTTTGCCGGGCTTGCGGTGGTGGCCGAGGCGCTCGGCTGGACGGAGGCGGGCTGGGTCGCGCCGGCGATCCTGTTCGGTTTCATGATGAGCTACCACGGCGTGCGGCAGGGGCGGTCGACCTACCTTGTGGACATGGCGCCGACCGAAACGCGGGCGAGCTACACTGCGCTGGCCAACACGCTGATCGGGGTGCTGTTGCTGGTCACCGGGGCCTTCGGCGGCGTGCTGGCGCTGGCAGGGCCCATGGCGGCGCTGGCGGGCTTTGCTGTCCTGAGTGCGGCAGGCGCGGTGCTGGCGCTGCGGCTGCGCGAGGTGGAGGTGAGCGAGGCGCGCTGATCTTTCCTGCGCCCGCGGCGCGGTGCATGATCCGCCCTGAGCTGGCGGGGGCGGGACATGCGGCGATTCGAGGACATCCTGAAGGAGGCGGCGGAACGGCACGGCGGGGAAGAGGCCGTGCTCGACGGTGTTGCCGAGCCGAAGTCCGCCAAGGAGATCGCGGCGGTGCCGGATGATCGCTGGCTGGCCGAGATGGCGCGGGGGATCTTCCGCGCGGGGCTGAGCTGGGATGTGGTCGAAGCCAAGTGGGAGGGGATCGAGGCCGCCTTCGACGGATTCGACACGGCCAAGGTCGCGGGCATGAGCGAGGCCCGGTTCGACAAGCTGCTGGCCGACAAGCGCGTGATCCGCAGCGGCGCCAAGATCCAGGCGACTCGCGACAACGCGGTGTTCGTTCGCGAGGTCGCGGAGGCGCATGGCGGGTTCGGCGCGCGGGTGGCCGAGTGGCCGGGCGAGGAGTTCGCGGATCTCTTGCAGTGGATGCGCAAGGAGGGCGCGCGGCTGGGCGGCAATACCGGCGCGATGGTGATGCGCACCATGGGCAAGGACGGCTACATGCTGTCGCGGGACGTGGTGGCGCGGCTGGTCGAGGAGGGGGTGATCGAGGGGCCGCCCAAGTCGAAGCGCGCGCTCACCATGGTGCAGACGGCCTTCAACATGTGGCAGGGCGAATCCGGGCTGAGCCTGATGGCGATCAGCAGGGTTCTTGCACGCAGTATCGGCTGAGGCCGGCGGGACGCCGCTCGCGCGGGGCGCGCATCGCCCCGCCCGCCGTCCCGCAGGGGCGACGGACTGCTTGGACTCGCGCGTGGCTTCCCTATGGTGGGCGCCGCAATGAAAGGAGGGCCGATGGCTGAGATTTCGCAGGTCGAGGGGCCGCGGGGCAACCCGCTGGCCTATGCCTATACCGAGGGGCAGGGCCCCTGCGTGGTGTTCCTGTCGGGCTACCGGTCGGACATGGAGGGCACCAAGGCGGTGCACCTTGAGGCCTGGGCCAAGGCGCAGGGCCGTGCCTTCCTGCGGCTGGACTATTCGGGCCACGGCCAGTCAGGCGGCGTCTTCGAGGAGGGCTGCATCGGCGACTGGGCGGCGGATGCCGAGACGGTGATCCGACACGTGACGTCGGGGCCAGTGGTGCTGGTGGGATCGTCCATGGGCGGATGGATCGCCTGCCTCCTGTCCCAGCGGCTGGAGCTGGCGGGCTTCGTGGGGATCGCCGCCGCACCGGATTTCACCGAGGACAGTTTCTGGGCGGGCTTTTCGCTGGCCGAGCGGCAGAAGGTCATGGAAGAGGGGCGCCTGCTGCAGCCCTCGGCCTTCGAGGATCCCTATGTCGTGACGCGAAAACTGATCGAGGACGGGCGCGAGAATCTGGTCCTGCGCGCGCCGTTGCCGATGCCCTGGAAGGTGCGGCTGATGCAGGGGACGCAGGACGAGGCGGTGACGCGCGAGACCGCTTTGAAGCTGCTCGATCATATCGAGGGCGAGAACGTGCAGCTGACCTTCGTGCGCGGGGCCGATCATCGGTTTTCCAGCCCGCACTGCCTGGCGCTGATCGAGACCATGCTTGAGGACGTGCTGGGGTGAGGCGGCTTTTCTACGTCACCCACGGGGACGTGGAGATGGACCCGGCCACGCCGGTTCCGGACTGGGGGCTTTCCGCCCGCGGCCGGGCCCGGCACGAGGTCTTCTCGGCGCGGCTGGGGCCGGTCGCGGCGGTCTTTTGCAGCGAGGAACGAAAGGCGCGCGATGGGGCGGAGATCCTGTGCCGCGGTCGCGGCCTGGAGCCGAAGACGGTGCAAGCTCTGCACGAGAACGACCGGTCGGCCACGGGCTACCTGCCGCCCGAGGAATTCGAGCGCGTGGCGGATGCCTTCTTTGCCCATCCCGAGGAGAGCGTGCGCGGCTGGGAGCGTGCGGCCGATGCGCAGGTGCGCGTGGTCGGCGCGTTGCGGAAGATCGTGGAGGAGGTGCCCGAAGGGGATATCGCCGTGGTGGCCCATGGCGGCGTCGGCGCGCTGTTCCGGGCGCATCTGCTGGGCGCCGGGATCGACCGGAGCCACGACCAGCCGCAGGGGCGCGGCGGCGGGCATGTGATCGAGGTGGCGCTGCCGGATTGGACATTGCTGCGGGACTGGACCGCGCTGGAGGACTGGCCGGAGATGGCGGAATGAAGATCTTGCTCGGGGTCCTGATCCTCCTGCTGGTGCTCGTGGGCGCCGGTGTGGCCTGGACGCTGCGATCGCCGGAGCTGGCCGCGGGACACTTCGACGGGGTGCAGCTCGCCGGGGGTGTCTCGGAGTATCTCGACAAGACGGAGGCGCGCTACGACGATATCGTGCCGGGTGTGCAGAAGCGGGTGCTCTGGGCCAAGGCGCCGGAGGTGCGCACCGGCTGGGCCGTGGTCTACGTGCACGGGTTCTCGGCCAGCTCGGAAGAGACGCGGCCGCTGCCCGACAGGGTGGCGGCGCGGTTGGGCGCGAACCTCGTCTTCACGCGGCTCGCGGGGCACGGTCGCAGCGGGTCGGCCATGGCCGAAGGCAGCGCCGGGGCCTGGATGGACGACATGGCCGAGGCGCTGGCGGTGGGGCGTGCCGTGGGCGACCGGGTGCTGCTGGTCGGCACATCGACAGGCGGCACGCTGGCGGCGCTGGCGATGCACCGGCCCATGGCCGAGGGTGTGGCGGGCGTGGTGATGCTGTCGCCCAACTTCCGCATCGCGAACCCGGCGGCGCCGCTTCTGCGGGCGCCCTTCGTGTCGTCCTGGCTGCCGATGGTGATGGGCGCAGAGCGCGGGTTCGATCCGCAGAACGCCGAGCACGCGCGCTACTGGACCGAGCTTTACCCCAGCCGCGCCGTCTTGCCGATGGCCGAGGTGGTCGCGGCGGCCCGAGGGTTGCCGCATGGCGCGGTGGATGTGCCGGCCTTCTTTGCCTTTGATCCGCGCGACAGCGTCGTGGATCAGGCCGAGACCCGCCGGGTGGCCGAGGCCTGGGGCGGGCCCGCCGAGGTGGTGGAGGTCACGCTGGGGCCGGGCGACGATCCCGACCACCATGTGATCGCGGGCGATATCCTGTCGCCCTCGACGACCGAGATGCTGGCGGCGCGGATCGCGGACTGGGCGGAGGGGCTTTAGCCCATGGCCCGGCGTCTGCGGGAGAGGCCCACGCCAAGCGCCATGACGAAGGGTGCTGTGAGGGCGACGCCCGAGGCCACGTAGAGCACCGTGCGGAAGTCCTGCCACTGCGCGATGAGGCCCGCGGCGGGCCCGGCGAGGATGCCGGTGATCATCAGCGTGTTCCAGTAGGTCGCGGTTGCCGCGGCCGGGCGGCCTCCGGCGTAGGCCTGCACATAGGTGATGCCGAGGCTTGCGAAGAGGCCGAAGTAGAGCCCTTCGAGCGCGGCGCCGAGGATCATCTGCGGGAAACTCTGGATCGAGGCCAGGACCTGGATCGCGACGACGGCAAGCAGGGCGGTGCCCAGCAGCGCCCGCTTGACCCCGAACCTGGTGATCAGGAGCGGGGTGGAGAAGATGGCGAAGACCTCGACGAAGGTCTTGATGCTGAAGGCGGTGCCGGGCGCGTAGCCGGGCAGGCCGACCTCTCGCACGTAGTAGATCGGCAGCGCCTGGAAGCAGAGCGAATGGGCGGCGGCGAGGCAGAAGACGAAGGCCGCGGCCATGCGGAGGTCGAATGCGAGCTGGCCGCCGATGTCTTCGGGCACCGGGGCGCGGCTTTCGGCGCGGACGTCGTGGGGCAGGACCCGCCACCACAGGACCAGCCAGACAAGCGCGGCCAGTGTGCTGAGCCGGAAGACCATGAGCGGGCCGATGGCATCGGCCACGACGAAGGCAGCGGCCGGGCCGACCATCCAGGCGGTGGACATGGTGGCGCGCATGTAGGCGTTGAACCGCGCGCGCGGCACGTCGTGGCGTTCGGCCATGCTGCCGCCGAGGCTGAACATGGTCGAGGCGGCGCTGGCGCTGAGCCCGAAGCCGAGGGTGCAGACAGTCAGGGCCGTGGCGAGCGAGGGGAAGAGCCCGATCAGCACCGCGGCGGTGCAAAAGCATGCTGCGGCAAGGCCCACCATGGGGAAGACCGGCTCTCCGACGTCGATGCGACGGGCGAAGATGCGGTTGGTGATGATGGTCGTGCCCACCATCAGGGCGGAATAGATGCTCAGCACCCATGGCGGATGGCCGAGGACCTCGATCAGGAAAAAGCCCATGAAGGGCACGATCATCGCGCTGCAGGCCGTCCCCGTGAACTGAAGCAGCAGGAAGGGGACGAGCGGGCGGATTGAACGGGACGGCATGACGCAGGTTACCGGTAACGGGCTACACATGCGGCGTCGCACGGCTGGCTGCGGTCTGCAACTGTCATGTTCTGTCATAATCGGAGGAACCCGCGGGCGCGGGGTTCCGCCGCTCTGACCGGTGCCGGGTTTCCCCTGCGTCGAAGGCTCTGGTAGGGCGCATCCGAATGATGGCATGGATGTGGCGGGGCAGCCGGGCGCGTGAGCGCAAAGGCCGGTCGCCCTGTCGTTTGGAGGGTGACTGGGACGATGCGGGACGCGGTGGTCTTTCTGCCAGGGTTGATGTGCGATGCGCGGCTCTTCGGGCCGCAGATCGCGGATCTGTCGCGCGAGGGGCCGGTGATGGTTGCACCGCCGGTCGTCGGCGAACGGATCGAGGAGATGGCCTCGTCCCTGCTGGACGTGCTGCCGCGCCGCGCGGCGCTGGTGGGACACGGGCTTGGCGCCGCCGTCGCGATCGAGATCCTGCGCCGCGCCCCTGATCGGGTGAGCCGCGTGGCGCTGATGGGGATCTCGCCGTTGGGCGAAACGCCGCATGAGGCTGCCGACCGCGATCCGCAGATCATCCGCGTGCGGTCCGGGCGCTTGGACGACGTGATCCGCGAGCAGATCGCGGCGGCGGGTCTCGCGCCGCGGCCGCACCGGGGAGAGATCATCGGGCTTCTGGTCGAGATGGCGGCGGGACTCGGGCCCGAGGTCTACGTTCGGCAGTCGCGGGCGCTTCAGCGGCGGCGCGATCCGCAATCCACGCTGGGCCGGATCGCGGTTCCTGCGCTGGTGCTCTGCGGGGCGCATGATGCCCTCTACCCGGTCGAGCGCCACAGGCTGATGGCCGACCTGATCGAGAGGGCGGGGCTCGAGGTGATCGAGGGCGCGGGGCACTATCCGATGCTCGAGTCTCCGGACGAGGTCTCGGATGCGCTGCGCGACTGGCTGGCGGCGCCGGCGGGGGCGCGCTGATCCTGCGGCATTGACCGGGGCGGGCGCGCTCTCTATGTCCCGTCCGGCGCGGAGGGCCGGACGGCCGCTGCGGTGCAAGCCGCAGAGGAAAGTCCGGACTCACCGAAGTACCGGTGCCGGGTAACGCCCGGGCAGGGCAACCTGACGGAGAGCGCCACAGAAAACAGACTGCCTCCGGCCTGGCCGGGGGTGAGGGTGAAACGGTGGAGTAAGAGCCCACCGGGACGCTGGCAACAGGGTCCGCATGGCAAGCCCCACCGGGAGCAATGCCGAATAGGGGTCTCGCGCGCCGCAAGGCGCAGGGCAGCTTCGGCCCGAGAGATCCGGGTTGGCAGCAGGAGCCGGCGGGCAACCGTCGGCCTCAGATGAATGGTCGTCGCCCCGCAAGGGGTACAGAATCCGGCTTACAGGCCCTCCGCGCATTTTCGGGCCAGTGATCGGGACAGGGCCTCCCGAATCCGCCTTGACATCGCATTGATGACTTGTAGAAGGCGGGTTCCACGAGATTTCTACGGGTGAGCCGCATTCTGGCGCCCCCGGTGCAGGAGACGACAATGGCGAAGCCGACGACGATCAAGATCCGCCTGAACTCGACCGCGGGCACGGGTCATTTCTACGTGACCAAGAAGAACGCGCGCACGATGACCGAGAAGATGACCATCCGGAAGTTCGATCCGGTCGCGCGCAAGCACGTCGAATACAAAGAAGGCAAGATCAAGTAAGACCGGAGTTTCCGGTCTGCTGATCAGTGGCCGCGCGGGGCAACCCGGCGCGGCCTTTTGCATTGCTGCGGCGCGGAATGGTCGTCCGTGCATTGCGTCCGGGCCCAGAAGACCTACGTTGGACAGCATGACGGACACGACGACACTTCGAACGGCCACGAGCGACGACATCGACGCGGTCGATACGCTGATCCAGCGCAGCTACATGACCCTCCTCAAGGACGACTACCCGCCCTCGGTGCTTGTCACCGCGGTGCCGGTGATGGCGCATGCCGAGCCGGAACTGGTCGAGGCGGGGCGGTTCTTCCTGGCCGAAAGCGACGGCCGGATCACGACCGCCGGCGGCTGGTCCGAGGAGCCGCCTGGCGGAATGGCGGCGGTGCCGCATGTGGCCCACGTGCGCCACATCGCGACCGACCCGGCGATGGTGCATCTCGGCGGTGGCCGGGCCGTGATGACGCGGCTCATGGACGAGGCGCGCGCCGCGGGCATGCTGCAGCTTCAGGGCCTGGCCGCGCAGAGCGCCGTTGGCTTCTACGAGAAGTTCGGGTTCTCGCCCGAGGCGGAAACGCTGGTGGAGCTCGCCGGTGGCATCCGCTTTCCCGCGGTTCTGATGGGCGCCGATCTCTGATCGCAGCGCCATGGTGCAAGGCGAGGTGGCCGGTCCGAAGGGGCCGGCCTTTTTCGTGCGGCACGAGGTTCGGACTTGTTCGGGCCACTCTGCACGAAGCCGGTTGGTTGGGTTCCATGAGAAAAGGGCCGGTCCTTTCGGACCGGCCCTTCGTCTTGTCTGTCGATGTCTGCGGTGCAGATTACTCGCGGTTGCCGAACAATTGCAGCAGGAACATGAACATGTTGATGAAGTCGAGGTAGAGGCTCAGCGCGCCCATGATGGCGGCCTTGCCCAGCCACTCGCTGTCACCGTGCGCGGCCATCTCGAGGTAGGTGTTCTTGATCTTCTGCGTGTCATAGGCGGTGAGGCCAGCAAAGATCAGGACGCCGAGGATCGAGATCGCGAACTGCATCGCGGCGGACGCGACGAAGATGTTGATGATCGAGGCGACGATCAGGCCGATCACGCCCATGATGAGGAAAGAGCCCCAACCGGAGATGTCCTTCTTGGTCATGTAGCCCCAGAGGGACAGGCCGGCGAAGGCGATCGAGGTGACCAGGAAGACCTGGATGATCGAGTAGCCGGTGAAGACCAGGAAGATCGAGCTGAGCGACAGGCCCATCACGGTCGCGAAGACGTAGAAGACCAGCTGCGCGGTGGCAGCGGACATGCGGTTGATCCCGGCGCTGAACGCAAACACGAAGATCAGCGGCGCGAACATGATCACCCACTTGAGCGGCGACAGGTAGATCGCCGAACCAAACTGCGTCAGGTAGGTGTTCGCGCTGATCTGCGCGACGGCGCCCGACGGATCGGTCGTTGTGGCAAGACCGGAAATGGCCCATGCCGCAAGGAAGGTGATGAACGTGCCCACGGACATGGTGCCGTAGACCTTGTTCATGTGGGCGCGCAAACCCTCGTCAATCTGGGCGGTGCGTGCGCCGGAGACGCCTTCCGCCCGGATCGTGTTGTAGTCAGCCATTGAAGCCTCCGAGATGAACCCTGATGTCGCCCGCAAAGCGGGCATATTTTGTGTTCTGGATATTGGCAGAGCGGGCCCGGGTTTCAAGGAAATCCGGCCCCGCCCAAGGAAATGTTATTTCAGAGTTTCCAATGATCCGGTGCGTCCCAGGGCCGGCGGGCGGCTTCGCGGCGGGCCTGGGCCTCGGTGACGCCAATGTCCTCGAGCATGTGGGGGTCGAGCTGGGACAGCGCGGTGCGCTGCCGGTGGAGGCTTTGCCAGAGGCGCAGGCGTGCGGAGAGCCCGAGCCGGGGGCGGGGCAGGGTGGGGAGGAAGAGGGCACGGATCATGATGAGGTCCTTCACAGAAATTGATGGTTGATGCTTCCAGTTCGTTATTCCTTGATGAATGTGGCGGGTCGTGCTTGATTAGGGAAACGAATGTTCTTGACGCACTCCATCACGAGGATTGAACGATGCGGAACCTCGACATTGCCACCCTGCGCTCCTTCATGGCCGTGGCCGACGCGGGCGGCGTCACGCGCGCCGCGGGATTCCTGAACCTCACGCAGTCGGCGGTCTCGATGCAGATCAAGCGGCTCGAGGAAATGCTCGGCCTGTCGCTGCTGGACCGTTCGCGGCGCGGCATCACCGTGACGCCCGAGGGCGAGCAGCTTCTGAAGTATGCGCGACGCATGATCGAGCTGAACGACGAGGCCTATGCCCGGCTCACGCAGGTGGACTGGGAGGGCGAGGTGGTGCTGGGCGTGCCGCACGACATCGTCTATCCGGTGATCCCGCGTGTCATGAAACGGATGCGCTGCGAATTTCCCCGCGTGCGCCTGCAACTGCTGAGCTCCTATACCGCGGGACTGAAAGAGAAGTTCGCCCGGGGCGAGGTGGATGTGATCCTGACGACGGAAACGGCGCCGGATCCGGAGGCCGAGACGCTGCTGGAGATGCCGTTGCGCTGGTACGGCGCGCAGGGCGGCACCGCCTGGAAGTCGCGGCCGCTGCGCATCGCCTTCTCCCGCCATTGCGGGTTCCGGGCGGTGGCGGCGGGCCTCATGGATGCCGGGGGCATGGACTGGGAGCTTGCGGTGGATTCGGAAAGCGACCGGACGATCGAGGTCTCGGTCTCGGCCGATCTCGCCGTCACGCCGATGCTTGAGGGACATGCGCCCGCGCATTTCGAGATGATCCCGCCCGGCACGCTGCCCGACCTCGGGTTGCAGAAGATCGCGCTCTATTCCGGATCGGCCCGGCCGCATATCGTCGAGCCGCTGGTCGCGTTCCTGCGGTCCGAGTTCTGCTGCCTGGGCGGGGCCCAGGTGCGGGAGATTGCGGCGGAGTAACGCTCAGCCCGGCAGGGTGATGACGATCTTGCCGGTGGACTTGCGGGTGCGGAGCAGTTCGAGGCCCTCCTCGACGCGGTCGAGCGGCAGGACGTGGCTGATGTGAGGCTTCAGGCGGCCCTCGGCGTGCCAGTCCATGAGCGTGGCGAGGGACCCGGTCAGGATGTCGGGGCGGAACCGCAGGAACCCGCCCCAGTAGAGGCCGAGCACCGAGAGGTTCTTGACCATCAATTGGTTGGCCCGGATCTGCGGGACGTCGCCGCTGGCAAAGCCGATGGTGATCAGGCGACCCTCGGGGTTGCAGGCGCGGAAAGCGGCCTCGAACTGGGCGCCGCCGACCGGGTCGTAGACCACGTCGGCACCGCCGAGCGCCTTGACCTCTGTGCGCAGGTCGGCTGTTTCCGCGTCGAGCAGGTGGTCGGCTCCGGCCAGGCGCGCGGCCTCGAGCTTGTCGGCGCCGCGGGCGCAGGCGATGACCCGGGCGCCCATGAGTTTGCCGATTTCCACAGCGGTGAGCCCGACGCCGCCCGCCGCCCCGAGCACCAGCAGCGTTTCGCCCGGCTGAAGACGCGCGCGGTGGTCGAGCGCGAGGTGGCTGGTGCCGTAGGCGATCTGCAAGCCGGCGGCGGTCACGTCGTCCATGGTGTCGGGAATCCGCACCGCGCGGCTGGCGTCAAAACAGCCGTATTCCGCCAGCCCGTCACGTCCGCCGAAGACGGCGACGCGGTCGCCGATGGCAAAGCCGCTGACCTCCGGCCCGAGCGCGTCCACCGTGCCGGCGACTTCCATACCCGGGATGAAGGGGGGCTCGGGGGTATCCTGGTATGTCCCGCGGATCATCAGGAGATCGGCAAAGTTCAACCCGCAGGCGGCAATCCGCAGGCGAATCTCTTTGGAACCGGGTGACGGAACCGGGCGTTCTGTCAAGTAAGGAGCGAGGTGATGGTCATGCAAAACGAACGCTCTCATACTCTTTCTCCTTCTTCGCCGCAGGTAGGAATACGTTTACCGTCAGATACGCGTCACAAAGGTGACGCAGCGTCGCGGTCCGTCAACCTCCTGTTAAGTCCCATAAATCTACAACCTTTTCGGGAGCCTCATTAACTAAGCTCATCGAATGGTATTCGAAAAGGTTGATTTCTTCGGCAGAGCCGAGGTAATGAGTTCCAGCTTCTGTAGACGCCGAAACATGTGGGGATGTGTATGTCGTCGTTGACGCAGGGCGTGTGGGAATTGTTCGCAAAGTGGATAGAAAAGACATGGCGCATCCGGTTGACGTACATGTGGGCAAAAGAATCCGGCATCGCCGGTGGCTCGTGGGTATGACCCAACAACAACTGGCCGAAAAGGTCGGTATCAAGTTTCAACAGATCCAGAAGTACGAGACAGGTGCAAACCGCGTCAGCGCTTCCCGGCTCTGGGACATCGCCGACGCGCTCGACGTGCCGGTGAGCTTCTTCTTCGAAGGTCTGGACGCGGCTGAGCAGCATCAGGACGCTTCCGAGAGCAAGTCGGACAAGGTTCCGGCGGACATTCTCGGTGACAAGGAAGCGCTCGACCTCGTGCGGTCCTACTACGCGATCCCCGAAAACCAGCGCCGTCGCCTGTTCGAACTGGCGCGGGTCCTGTCGGACGTCGCTTGAGCCTTTGCCGTCGCTGCGCTAGCGCATGACGCGCAGCGCAGGAGACGGCATGGAGATTTCGCAGAAAGAACGGGCAGAGCTGCTCGGAACCGCGGCCGCATTGGCGGACGCGGCCGGTGTGGCTATTCTGCCTTATTTTCGTTCCGGGGGCCTGACCGCGGCCAACAAGGCCGGGGATGGGTTCGATCCGGTGACAGAGGCGGATCGCGCGGCCGAACGGGCCATGCGCGAGATCCTGGCCGAGCGTCGCCCCGATGATGCCATCCTGGGCGAGGAATACGGCCGGGAAGAGGGCACCAGCGGGCTGACCTGGGTTCTCGACCCCATCGACGGCACGCGCGGGTTCCTGTCCGGCACGCCCACCTGGGGCGTGCTGATCGCCGTGGGCGGGGCCGAGGGGCCCGTCCTCGGCGTGATCGACCAGCCTTATACGCGCGAGCGGTTCACCGGCGGACTTGGTGTCGCCGAGTGGACCGGGCCGCACGGCGGCGGGGTGCTTGCGACACGCGGCACCACGACGCTCGACGACGCGATCCTTTTCACCACCTTTCCCGGGGTCGGCAGTGCCGAGGAGCGCGCGGCCTTCGGCCGGGTCGCGGCCGAGGTCAAGCTGACGCGTTACGGCATGGATTGCTACGCCTATGCCCTGCTTGCTGCCGGGCAGATCGACCTCGTGGTCGAGGCCGGGCTGCACGCCTACGATATCCAGGGGCCGCAGGCGGTGATCGAGGCCGCGGGCGGGATCGTCACGGACTGGACCGGCGGGCCGGCACATATGGGCGGGCGCGTCGTTGCGGCGGCCAACGCCGACCTGCACGCCCGCGCGCTCGCCCTGCTGCAGGAGGCTAAGTAGCCGCCGCTGCCTTTTTTCGTTTCAGTTAAGACGGGCTCTGCTAGTCCTGTGGGACCAGAGCGAAGGGACCCATGACCGAAATCCTGATCCGCAACGCCCACAGCATCGTCACGATGAACGAGATCGGCGAGGAGCTTGCCGAGACCGACATCCTGATCCGCGACGGGGTGATCGAAGAGGTCGGGCCGGGGCTGCGGACCGCCGGCGAGGTGATCGACGCCTCGGGCTGTGTCGTGACGCCAGGGCTCGTCAACACGCATCACCACCTGTTCCAGACCCTGACGCGGGCGGTGCCTGGGGCGCAGGATGCGCTTCTGTTCGGCTGGCTGCGGCGGCTCTACCCGATCTGGGGCGAATACGGCCCGGAGGAGATGTATGTCTCGGCCATGACGGGGCTGGCAGAGCTGGCGCTCTCGGGCTGCTCGCTGAGTTCCGACCACCTCTATGTCTACCCCAATGGGGCGCGGCTGGACGACACCATCGCGGCGGCGCTGGACCTCGGGATGCGGTTCCACCCGACGCGCGGCGCCATGAGCATCGGCGAGAGCGATGGCGGCCTGCCGCCGGATGCGCTGGTCGAGGACGAGGACCTGATCCTCGACGACTGCATCCGGGTCATCGACGCTTTCCACGACCCCTCCGAGGGGGCGATGATCCGCGTGGGCGTGGCGCCCTGTTCGCCGTTTTCGGTGAGCCGGGAGCTGATGCGCGATTCCGCGCTTCTGGCGCGCGAGAAAGGCGTGATGCTGCACACCCATTTGGCCGAGAACGCGGAGGACGTGGCCTATTCGCTGGAGAAGTTCGGTTGCCGCCCGGGGGAATACGCCGAGGATCTCGGCTGGACCGGACCGGACGTCTGGCACGCGCACTGCGTGAAGCTCGACGAGAGCGAGATCGGGCTTTTTGCAAGCACAAGGACGGGCGTTGCGCATTGTCCCTGTTCGAACTGCCGGCTCGGCAGTGGCATCGCGCCGGTGCGGGCGATGCGGGATGCGGGTGTGAACGTGGGGCTGGGCGTCGACGGATCGGCCAGCAACGACAGCAGCAACCTGATCGAGGAGGCGCGGCAGGCCATGCTCATGCAGCGGGTGGCAAATGGCGCCGATGCCATGAGTGCGCGCGAGGCCCTGTGGATCGCGACGCGGGGCGGGGCCGAGGTGCTGGGGCGTGACGATCTGGGCCGGATCGACGTGGGCCAGCGCGCCGACATTGCGCTCTGGGACGTGACAGGGCTCGAGAGCGCGGGAAGCTGGGACCCGGCGGCCCTGCCACTGGCGGGTCCGCGCCGGGTGCGTCACCTGCTGGTCGAGGGGCGACAGGTGGTCCGCGACGGGAGCCTTGTCACGGTGGATCTGGGGCGCCTTGTTCAGGAGCAGGGGCGGATCGTGTCGCGGCTGCTCGAGAACGCGCCAAGGCGGCGGGCGCGATGAGGGGGCTGGTGCTGGCCTTGTGCCTCGTGGCCGCCCCGGCGTCGGCCTGGGAGCCGTTGAACACCTATCGCGAGGTGCAGGGGCTGGCGCCGCTCGAACGCGCGCCGGCGCTCGAGGAGATGGCCGCGCGCCACGCCAGTGACATGGCGGAGAAGGGCTATTTCGCCCATGTCTCGCCCGATGGGCGCGGACTGACCGAAAGGGCGCGTGCCGTGGGCTACCGCTACTGCAGCCTGGCCGAGAACATCGCGCTTGGTCAGCGCAGCCCCGACGAGGTCTTTGCCGCCCGGCGCAACTCGGCCCCGCACCGCGAGAACATGCGGCTTGCCGATGTGACCGAATACGGGCTGGCCCGTGCGCAGGGCGATTACTGGGTGCTGGTGCTGGGGCGCCCGGGCTGCTGAACCGCGTGGCCGGCCACGTAGGTGGCCGCGATGGCGCGGTCGTCCCCCATCATGATGGTCGGAAAGATCGCCTCCCAGATGTCGCCTGCACGCTCGGCCCGCTGGGCGATGGCGGGAGTGGAGGCGAGGTCGAGCACGATGAAATCCGCCTCGCGTCCGGGCTCCAGATTGCCGATCTGGTCATCCATGCGCATGGCACGGGCCGAGCCTTCGGTGGCAAGCCAGAGCAGCTCTGACGGATGCAGCGCGCGGCCACGTAGTTGCCCGATCTCGTAGGCGGCGGCCATGCTGCGCAGCATAGAAAACGACGATCCGCCGCCGGTGTCGGTGGCGAGGCCCACGGTGTGCCCCTCGGCCAGCAGCCCCGGCATGTCGAAAAGCCCCGAGCCGATGAAGGTGTTCGAGGTGGGGCAGTGGACCAGCGCGGCACCCGTTTCGCGCAGCCGGTCGCGTTCGCGCGGCTCCAGATGGATCGCGTGACCGTAGAGCCCGTTCCTGCCCAGAAGCCCGTGGGCCTCGTAGGTGTCGAGGTAGTCGCGCGCCTGGGGGTAGAGCGATTTCACCCAGTCGATCTCGTCCGTCTGCTCGCTGAGGTGGGTCTGCATCAGGCAGTCGGGGTTCTCGGCCCAGAGCGCGCCGAGCGCGCTCAGCTGTTCCGGCGTTGAGGTGGGCGAAAAGCGCGGCGTGATGACGTAATGGGCCCGCCCGCGCCCGTGCCAGCGCTGCAGCAGGTCGCGGCTTTCGTCGTAGGCGGCCTGCGCGGTGTCGCGCAGCCCCGCGGGTGCGGTGTCGCGGTCCATGCAGGTCCTGCCGCCCGCCACGCGCATGCCGCGCACCTCGGCGGCCTCGAAGAAGGCCTCCACCGAGGCGGGGTGGATGGTGCAGAAGGAGCAGACCGTGGTGGTGCCACTGGCCAGCAGCAGGTCGAGGTAGCGGCCTGCCACATCGGCGGCATAGGCGGGATCGCCGAAGCGCATTTCCTCGGGGAAGGTATAGGCGTTCAGCCAGTCGATCAGCCGCTTGCCCCAGCTCGCGATGATGCCGGTCTGCGGGTAATGCGCGTGGGCATCGACGAAGCCCGCCATCAGCAGCCCGTCGCCGTGATCCGTCACCGGCGCATCCGGGTGGGCGGCACACAGGTCGTCGGCGGCCCCGGTGGCGGCGATCCTGCCGTCCTCGACCAGCACCGCGCCGCGGCGCTCATGGCGTGCGGCCTCCGGCCCCTCGTGGCAGGGATCGCCCGTGAAGGTCAGGGTCTGGCCCAGATGCAGCCCGTTCATCGCCGCTCCTCATTCTAGAACCGCGCCACATTAAGTGCGCCGCAGAAAAAGGTAAATCGCGCGCGCACCCTGTTGCATCCCACGGCGCTGCTCTAGATTGCCGCGGACACAGACACGCCAGCGACGGAGGCGCCCCATGTCCGATCAGACCGAGATCGTGCCCGAGGCCGAGGACGAGGACGCCTACGCGCTGGACCAGCGCGCCGTGGCGCGGATTCTCTATGCCGTGGACATCGAGGACCGCCAGCAGCTGCTCGAGCTGCTGGAGCCGCTGCACGCGGCCGACATCGCCGACATGCTCGAGCAGATCAACGCCTTCGACCGGATGCGTCTGGTCAAGCTGCTCGACGACGAGTTCGACGGCGAGATCCTGTCGGAGCTCGACGAGACGCTGCGCGAAGAGGTCATGCGCACGCTGAACCCGCAGGTCCTGGCCGAGGCGGTGCGCGAGCTCGACAGCGACGACGTGGTCGACCTGCTCGAGGACCTGGCCGAACCGCAGAAGGCCGCGATCCTCGAGGTTCTGGAGGACAGCGACCGGGTCGCGGTCGAGCAGTCGCTGACCTACCCGGAATATTCCGCCGGCCGCCTGATGCAGCGCGAGGTGGTCATGGCCCCCGAGCACTGGAACGTAGGCGAGGCGATCGACTACCTGCGC
>CAYNKL010000021.1:0-19029 GCA_964397775.1 uncultured Rhodobacterales bacterium
AAAGGTCGTCACCGTCGGCGGGGAAACCCGCAAGCTCGAAGCTCCGTTCCACGTTCTGGCCACGCAGAACCCCATCGAGCAGGAGGGCACCTATCCCCTGCCCGAGGCGCAGCTCGACCGGTTCCTCGTCCAGATCGACGTCGCGTACCCCGACCGCGACACCGAAAAGGACATCCTTCTCGCCACCACCGGCACCGAAGAGGCCGAAGCGCACCAGGTTTTCGACGGCGCCTCGCTGATCGCGGCGCAAAGGCTCCTGCGCCGGATGCCGGTGGGCGATGCGGTGGTCGAGATGATTCTTGACCTCGTGCGCGCCTTCCGGCCCGACGATCCGTCGGCAAGCGACCGAGTGCGCGATACCGTCGCCTGGGGCCCGGGGCCGCGCGCGGCGCAGGCGCTGATGATGACCGTGCGGGCCCGAGCGCTTCTGCAGGGCCGGCTGGCCCCCTCGCCCGAGGACGTGATCGACATGGCCAAGCCCGTGCTGGTCCACCGGATGGCGCTGACCTTCTCCGCACGTGCCCGGGGCGAGGATCTGGGCCGGATCATCGACGAAAACACCGGAGCGCTGCTGCGCACCGAGGCCGCGGCTTGACGCCCGATATCGCCCGCCTTCGCCAGCACGCGCAGGAAGAGGCGAGCCGATTTCCCGCGCTTCTCGCGCGGGCCGACCAGCTTGCCGGCACCGTCCTGCTGGGCGACCACGGCCGGCGCCGCGCCGGACTGGGCGACGACTTCTGGCAATACCGCGGCATGCGCCCCGGTGACAGCTACCGCAGCATCGACTGGCGGCGCTCGGCCCGGGGCGACGATCAGTTCGTGCGGGAACGCGAATGGCAGATTGCCCAGAGCGTCATGCTCTGGGTCGACGGGGGCGCCTCGATGCGCTTCACCTCCTCGGACAAGTTTCCCGAGAAATCCGACCGCGCGCGTCTCGTCGCGCTCGCCAGCGCGATTCTGCTTGTCCGGGGCGGGGAACGCGTCGGCCTGACAGGCTGGTCGCTGCCACCACGGCGCGGAGATGTTCAGATCGCGCGGCTGGCCGAGGCCTTCACGCGCGAGGACGACGCCGACTATGCCGCGCCCGAAGCACGAGGCATGCTGCCATTCGCCAAGGCGATCTTCGTATCCGATTTTCTAGGTGACATCGCGCCAGTCGAGGCGGCCCTGACCAAGGCCGCCGACCGCGGTGTCAGGGGCGCGCTGCTGCAGATCCTCGACCCCGCGGAAGAGGCCTTTCCCTACCAGGGCCGGACCATCTTTCAGAGCATGGGCGGCACCATGGCCCACGAAACGCTCAAGGCGGGTGATCTCAAGGAAAGCTACCTCCGCCGCCTTGCGGAGCGAAAGGCTCACCTGGAACAACTCTGCCGCCTGACCGGCTGGCAATTCCACACGCACCATACGAACGACAGCGCACAGGCCGCGCTGCTCTGGCTCTACCGCGCGATGGATGGAGGTCACTGATGACGCTCTTCGGTGCGCTCGGCTTCACGACACCCTGGCTGCTTCTGGGTCTCCTGGCCCTGCCGATTCTTTGGATCATCCTGCGTGCCATCCCACCGGCCCCGGTCCGCAGACGCTTTCCCGGTGTCGCCCTGCTTCTCGGCCTCAAGGACGAGGAACAGGTCAGCGACAGGACCCCCTGGTGGCTCATGCTTCTCCGGATGCTGGCCGTCGCCGCCGTGATCATCGGCCTCGCCGGCCCCATCCTGAACCCCGAAGACGACGGCGAGGTCGCGGGCAGCGGTCCGCTTCTGGTCGTGATGGATGCAAGCTGGGCAAGCGCCGCAGACTGGCGGTCGCGAGAAGAAGCTCTCGACGGCCTGATGAACCGCGCGGACAGGGAATCGCGCCCGGTTGCAATTCTGCGCCTGACGGCCCCCGAGCAGTTCCAGTTCCAGTCGGCTGACGTCCTCCGAACCCGTCTCAGCGCCGGTCTGCCCGAAGCATGGGAACCCGACGCTGCCCAAATCGACCGCGCCATCGGCCTTCTGCCGGAGGGGGACTTCGACACCTACTGGCTCTCCGACGGGATCGCGCGCGATGCTCGCGAAGGCCTTCTCTCGGCCCTCGAACAGCATGGCGACGTGACCATCTTCGAATCGCCTGCCCCCCTCTACGCCCTCGCACCGGCCGCCTTCGTGGACGGCAACGTCGCGCTGTCGCTGCAAAGGCTTCGCCCCGGTCCCGAAGCCGAGGTGACCGTCGCCGCCCACGGCCGCGATCCCGCCGGCAACCCGGCGGTCCTGATGCGGCAAGCGGTGACATTCGACGCGGATGCAACCACCGCGGAGAGTGAACTGTCCCTGCCCGCCGAGCTTCGGTCCCGCATCGAGCGCTTCGAGATCGAGGGCAACGAGAGCGCCGGAGCCGTCTCGCTGCCCGACGACAGCCTGCGTCGGCGCGAGGTGGCGCTGATCGCCGGACGGGAGGACCGGGAGGGGCTCGAGCTTCTCGACCCGCTTCACTACCTGCAACGCGCGCTCGAACCCACGGCAGAGATCCTGAACGGCGCCCTGACGGATATTCTCCCGGCGAATCCCGACGTGATCGCCCTCGCCGATATCGCGACCCTGTCCGGCGCCGAGGAAGAGGCCCTTTCCGCGTGGATCGAAGAGGGCGGCCTCCTGCTGCGCTTCGCCGGTCCGCGCCTGGCCGCCTCGGATGTCAGCCGCGACGCCGAAGACCCCCTGATGCCGGTCCGACTGCGGGCCGGTGGCCGGACCGTCGGTGGCGCGATGAGCTGGGGCGAGCCCAAGTCGCTGGCCCCGTTCCCGGAGGACAGCCCCTTCTACGGCCTTCAGATCCCGGACGATGTGACCGTCAACAGCCAGGTCATGGCACAGCCCGACCCGACGCTTGCGGACCGCGTGATCGCGCAGCTGAGCGATGGCACGCCGCTGGTCACGCGCAAGGAGCTCGGGCAGGGACAGGTCGTCCTGTTCCACGTCACCGCCAATGCCGAATGGTCCTCGCTGCCCCTTTCCGGCCTCTTCGTGCAGATGCTCGAACGTCTCGCGGTCTCGACCACGTCTTCCGCCCTCGATGCAGGCGAGCTCGAAGGCACGATCTGGCAGCCCGTCTCCGTCCTCGACACATTCGGACGTCTCGAAGACGCCGGGACATTGCCCGGGGTCGAGGGGCCGGCACTGCTTGACGACCCGCTGGGTCCCGACCTGCGGCCAGGGCTTTATGAAGGCGAGGACCGAAGCCTCGCGCGCAATGTCATCACGGAGGATCGCAGGATTTCCCCGACGGTCTGGCCTGACCGGATCACGGTCGAAGGCTTCTCGCAGCCCCGCGAGACGCCGCTTGCGGGCTGGCTTCTGGCGCTCGCCATCGCGCTGCTGGCAGGCGACGTGATCGCCTCGCTTGCCCTTTCCGGCAGATTGCGCGGCGCGCGGGCCACTGCGGCGGTTCTGGTCGCGCTGGCCCTTCTGCCGGGCGAGGTCCGCAGCCAGGAAGCGGACCCGCTTGCGAACGAGGAATTCGCCCTCGCGGCCACGTCCGAAGTCGTGCTGGCCCATGTCCTGACGGGAAACGACCGGGTGGACGAGATTGCCCATGCGGGACTTCGCGGGCTGAGTGACACTCTCTTCTTCCGCACCTCGGTCGAACCCGCCGATCCGATGGGCGTCGACCTCGAAACCGACGAACTTGCCTTTTTCCCGCTGCTCTACTGGCCCGTCACCCCCGAACAGGAGATCCCCTCTCCCGAAGCCTACGTGAAGCTGAACGAATACCTGCGCTCCGGCGGCATGATCCTTTTCGACACGCGGGATGCGGATATCGCCAGTTTCGGTGCGGGCTCGCCCAACGGCCGCAAGCTGCAGGAGCTTGCCCGGCCGCTGGATGTTCCGGCCCTCGAACCCATTCCGCAGGACCACGTCCTGACGCGGACCTTCTACCTGCTTCAGGATTTCCCCGGTCGCTACAGCAGCCGCGACGTCTGGGTAGAGGCCGCCCCTGCGGACGCCCGGCTGATCGAGGGCATGCCCTTCCGCGATCTCAACGACAACGTGACGCCAGTGGTCATCGGCGGCAATGACTGGGCCTCGGCCTGGGCAAGTGACGAGCAGGGCAACCCGCTTGTGCCGATCGGCTCGGGATTTGCGGGCGAACGTCAGCGTGAGATCGCCTACCGCTTCGGGGTCAACCTCGTGATGCACGTGCTCACCGGCAACTACAAATCCGACCAGGTCCATGTGCCTGCGCTTCTCGACAGGCTGGGGCAATGATGGGACAGGTCATTTTCGATCCGCTACTGCCCTGGGGTCTGATCGCGGCCCTCGCGGTCATCGCCGTCGCGGGAACGGCCCTGGCGCTCTGGCGCGGCCTATCGGGATGGGCGCTGCGGGGCCTTGCCGCGCTGCTGCTTCTGGCAGCGCTGGCCCAGCCCTCCTACCAGGTCGAGGACCGTGCCCCGCTGTCCGACATCGTGCTGATGCTGGTGGACGAATCTGCCTCCCAGCAGCTCGCCGACCGGGCCAATGTCACGGCAGAGGCCGCCTCCACGCTCGAGGCCGAGCTGGAGGCGCGCCCCAATACCGAGATCCGCAGGATCCCTGTCGGCGACGGCGAAGGGGACACCGGCACCCAGCTCATGACCGCCCTCTCCGGCGCACTGGCCGAAGAGCCGCGCGGCCGTATCGCGGGGATCTTCCTGCTGTCGGACGGACGGCTGCACGACCTCGAACGCGCGCCCGACCTGCCCGCCCCCATGCACCTCCTGCTCACCGGCAAGGAAGACGATTGGGATCGGCGGCTCGTCGTCGAAAACGCGCCCGCCTTCGCCATCCTCGGCGAACCGGTGGAGCTTACCCTGCGCGTCGAAGACGACGGCGCCGCGCCGGATGATGCCAACACCGAGCTGCTGATCTCGGTCGACGGGGAAGAGTCGCAGAGCTTCACCGTGCCCATCGGCCAGGACATGACCCTGCCCGTCACGCTTCCGCATGGCGGCCTGAACGTCATCCAGTTCACCGTCCCCGATGCAGAAGGCGAGCTGACCGACCGCAACAACACCGCGCTGATCCAGATCAACGGCGTGCGCGACAGGCTTCGGGTGCTTCTGGTCTCTGGGGAACCCCACGCCGGTGGCCGGACGTGGCGCAACCTGCTGAAGTCCGACAGCTCCGTCGATCTGGTGCATTTCACCATCCTGCGCCCGCCGGAAAAGCAGGACGGTGTGCCGGTGACGGAACTGTCGCTCATCGCCTTCCCGACACGCGAGCTTTTCCTCGAGAAGATCGACGACTTCGACCTGATCATCTTCGACCGCTACAAGCGGCGCGGCATCCTGCCTTCGATCTACCTCGACAACGTCCGGAATTACGTCGAACAGGGCGGCGCGGTCCTCGTCGCGGCCGGGCCGGACTTTGCCAGCGCCGACTCCATCTACCGCTCGCCGCTTGCCGAGATATTGCCGGCCGAGCCTACCGCGCGTGTGGTGGAAGAAGCGTTTCGCCCGAAGATCACCGATCTGGGCGACAAGCATCCGGTGACGGCCGGGTTGCAGGGCGAAGACACCTGGGGGCGCTGGCTGCGCCAGATCGAGGTAACGCCGACCGCCGGTGACGTGGTCATGACCGGCACCGAGGACCGGCCCCTGCTTGTGCTGGACCGCGTCGGTGAGGGCCGCGTTGCCCTGCTCGGCTCCGATCAGGCCTGGCTCTGGTCCCGCGGCTTCGACGGCGGCGGCCCGCAGCTCGAATTGCTCCGCCGGCTCGCGCACTGGATGATGAAGGAGCCGGAGCTCGAGGAAGAGGCGCTCTGGGCCGAACCTGACGGGCAGACCATGCGGATCATCCGCCGCACCCTGGACGATGAGGTCGGCGCCGTGACCGTGACGCGCCCCGACGGCGAGACCGAGGAAATCGAACTTCGCGAGGTCAATCCGGGTCGGTTCGAGGCGATCTACGAAGGACCGACGATTGGTCTCTATCACCTCGAGGAAGGCGATCAGACCGCCGTTGTCGGCCTCGGACCCGCCGCCCCGCGCGAGTTCGAACAGACGATCGCCAGCGCAGAGCCTCTCAGCGATGTCATCAATGCCGTGCGCGGTGGTGTTCCGCGGCTGGAAGATGGCATGCCCTCCCTGCGCGACGTGCGCCCGGGGCGCCCGGCTGCCGGACGCGGCTGGGTCGGCCTCACGCCGCGTGACGCCTACGAGACGCTGAACGTCACCCAGACGCCGCTGCTCCCTGCCTGGCTCGTGCTCCTGCTCGCCTCACTGCTCATCGTCGGTGGATGGGTGCGGGAAGGCCGCTGACCGCGGGGAACACGCCACCGGGGAACACGCCACCGGGGAACGACCAGATCGGCATTCTGCGGCGGATGGTTGACCTCTGAAGGGAGAGGGCGCCCAAGAGGCCGCTTGCCGCCAGATCGGCACACCGGGCGCTCTGAGAAAGCGTAGCCTAGACGCTGAGGGAACGCCCCCCGCCCCGCCCCGGAGGCGGCGGGTCGTCCGTGTCTGCCAGAAGCACTGCGCGGGATTGCGAATAGAATTCCCGGCGCAGGACCACGGCGAGCGTGAAGAGCACCGCGATGGCAAGGGGGACCGCCCCGACAAGCCAGGCGGCTGAGGAAATCCCGAAATAGACAGATCGAAGGCCGCGATTGTAGCCGCGTGCCGCCGTCACGTTGATTTCGCCGGCTTTCTCGGCGCGCGGCAGCGCGATGGGGCTCGTTTCATCGTTCGGGACCGCCGCCATGATGACGGAACAATAGCCGAAAAGCCGGTGCGACCAGACGAACTTGAGGAAGGCGTTCGTCGCGAAGAGCAGCAGGAGCAGCAGCTTGATCTCCCACACGATCACCGGGTCGGAGGGAAGGGCGAGGTCCTCGGCGACGTTCTGCAGCCGCTCGGTGTTGCCAAGCAGAGCAAAGCCGCCCCCGATCGCGATCATGCTTGCCGATGCGAAAAAGGCCGTTCCCTGCCGCAGGTTCGCGACGATCTGGGAATCGAAGATCCGGGGCTGCCGCGTGACGAACTCGTGCATCCAGGCCCGGCGGTAGCCGGCCATCAGGGTCGAGGTGGAGGGGCGAAATCTCGGCGGATGTTCGATCAGGTAGGTCGAGCCGAGCCACGCGACGAGCAGCAGCGCAATCGCCGCGTAGTCGAGAAGTCCGAACGATGTGATGATTCCGGCCCAGGTCATGCGCTCAGAACGGCTTGGCCACGACGGCCCAGAGAACCGCGATCACGACCAGCACGCTGATCTCGTTGAAGATCCGCAAGTAGGTGTCGGACCGACCGAACTGCCCTCGCCGCGCCCGGATGACGAGCATCCCGGTCCAGGCGTAGTGGGCCAGCAGCAGCATCACGAGGGCGAGCTTGAAAAGCACCCAGGGCGCGAAATCCCAAATACGCCAGCCCATCCAGAGGCCGGTGACAAGCGCGATCACGCCCAACCCCGCCGAGAACCGGTAGAGCCGGATCGTCAGGTCGCCCAGCGGCCCGAACTCGCCCAGCCGGTCCCACTCGCGCCGCCAGTAGATGAGGGCGCGCGGCACCGCGAAGATGGAGGTCATCCAGCCCATCACGCAGAGAATGTGTATGATCTTTACCCAAGCCATGGCCAAGCCGTGCCCCGACGCGGCGAGGGGCGCAAGATGCCGCAGCAGCCTCTGCGCTTTCGGACTCGGAAAACGCGCCTTTTGGTTATATAACTTGACCAATTCAGGGAGGAGCCGATGGAAATGCCTGCCCCCGATCCCGCGATCCTGGCCCGCAAGGCGCAGATCGTGGATCGCCTGCGACACGTGCTTCCGCCCGACGCGGTGATCTCGGACGAAGCCGAAACGCGCGCCTATGAATGCGACGCGCTGACCGCCTACCGCTGTCCACCGCTCGCCGCGGTCCTTCCGTCCTCAACTGCCGAAGTCTCGGCCGTGCTCCGGATCTGCCACGAGGAAGGCGTGCCCGTCGTGCCCCGTGGCTCCGGGACCTCGCTTGCCGGCGGCGCGCTGCCCACCGCGGACAGCGTGATCCTGGGCGTGGCCCGTATGTCCGAGGTGCTTGAGACCGACTACCAGAACCGCTTCATCCGGGTGCAGACCGGCCGGACCAACCTCAGCGTGACCGGCGCCGTCGAGGAGGAGGATTTCTTCTACGCACCCGACCCTTCGAGCCAGCTTGCCTGCGCCATTGCCGGCAACATCGCGATGAATTCTGGCGGGGCGCATTGCCTCAAGTACGGGGTGACGACCAACAACCTGCTCGGGGTCACCATGGTGATGATGGACGGCACGGTGTTCGAACTTGGCGGCGCCCACCTTGATGCCCCGGGCTACGACCTGCTGGGGATCGTCTGCGGATCCGAGGGGCAGCTTGGCATCGTCACCGAGGCCACGCTGCGGATCCTGCGCAAACCCGAAGGCGCGCGGCCCGTGCTCATGGCCTATGACAGCCTCGAGGTCGCCGGACAGGTCGTGTCGGACATCATCAAGGCGGGCGTGCTCCCCGTCGCGATCGAGTTCATGGACCGTCCGTGCATCCGCGCCTGCGAAGCCTTCGCCAAGGCGGGCTATCCCGATTGCGAGGCGCTCCTGATCGTCGAGGTCGAGGGATCGGAGGGAGAGATCGCCGAACAGCTCGACCTGATCCTGAAGATCGCGCGCCGCCATGACCCGGTGGAGCTGCGCGAAGCAAAGGATGCCGACGAAGCCGGTCGCATCTGGCTGGGCCGCAAATCGGCATTCGGAGCCATGGGCCAGCTCAACGACTACATGTGCCTGGACGGCACGATCCCCGTCTCGGCCCTGCCCGAGGTGCTGGGCCGCATCGCCGAGATGAGCCGCGAGTTCGGCCTAGAGGTGGCCAATGTCTTTCACGCGGGCGACGGAAACATGCACCCGCTCATCCTCTTCAACGCGAACGAACCCGGACAGCTCGAGCTATGCGAGGCCTTCGGTGCGGAAATCCTCAAGCTCTGCGTCGAGGTGGGCGGCTGCCTGACCGGAGAGCATGGCGTCGGGATCGAGAAGCGGGATCTCATGACGCATCAGTATGCGCCGGCGGATCTCGACGCGCAGATGGCGGTGAAGGATGTCTTCGATCCGCAGTGGCTCCTGAACCCGGCCAAGGTCTTTCCGCTGGCCGCCTCGCAGCAGAGGCGCACGCCACTGGCGGCCGCAGAATGACCCTTTCGATGACCGAAGAGGCACGCTTGCAACCCACTTCGGAAGCAGAGCTGGCCGATGCCGTCGCGGCGGCCCCCGGGCCCCTGCGGATCAAGGGCGGGGGAACGCGCGCCATCGGCCGCACCGCCGCTGGCAACACGCTCGACACATCCGGGATAAACGGTGTCACGCTCTACGACCCCGGCGCGCTCACCCTCGTGGTCAAGGCCGGCACGCCCCTGGCGGAGGTCGAAACCCTGCTGGCCGAGAACCGGCAACGGCTTGCCTTCGAGCCGATGGACCACCGCCCGCTTCTGCGGACCGAGGGCACGCCCACCGTCGGCGGCATGGTCGCGACCAACGCGAGCGGCCCGCGGCGCATCCAGGCCGGTGGCTGCCGGGATTGCCTTCTGGGCGTGCGTTTCGTCGACGGGACGGGGCGTGTGATCAAGAACGGCGGCCGGGTCATGAAAAACGTGACGGGATACGACCTCGTCAAGCTGCTGGCCGGCAGCCACGGGACCCTGGGCATCCTGACCGAGGTCAGCCTGAAGGTCCTGCCCGCCCCGCAGGCCAGCGCCACGCTCACCTTCGAGGGGCTTGGCATTCCGGACGCCGTGACGCTGCTGTCGCAGGCGCTCACCTCTCCCTACGAGATCACGGGCGCCGCATACGATCCCCAGAAGCAAAAGGCGTTCCTGCGGATCGAGGGCTTCGCGGGCTCGGTCACCTACCGGGCCGGAAAGCTGATGGAGCTCTTTGGGTCCTTCGCGCCGGTTCTCGAGGAAGATCCCGAACGGATCGGGGCAATCTGGCGCGGGATACGCGATGTCGAGGCGCTTCACGACGGCGACGGTGACATCTGGCGCATCTCGTGCAAGCCCGGCGATGCCCCGGCGATCGCCGACCGCCTTGAGGAGGCGACGCTGCTCTTGGACTGGGGCGGCGGGCTGATCTGGGCGAGGCTTCCCACAGGCACCGACGCGCGGCAGGCGCTTCAGGGCGTCGGCGGGCATGCGACACTCGTCCGGACGGTCGACCCTGCCAGCATGGCCCTGCCCGTCTTCCATCCCGAACCCGCCCCGGTGGCAAGAATCTCAGCCGGGCTGCGGTCCCGCTTCGATCCGCGCGGCATTCTCAATCCCGGGCTGATGGCCTGATCCCCCGAGCGAGGCACGATGCAGACGAACTTCACGGAAACACAACTGAGGGATCCCGGCACCGCGCGCGCGAACGAGATCCTGCGCGCCTGCGTCCATTGTGGCTTCTGCACGGCCACCTGCCCCACCTACCAGGTGCTGGGTGACGAGCTCGACAGCCCCAGGGGCCGCATCTACCTGATCAAGGACATGCTCGAAAACGAGCGGACGCCCGACGAGAAGACGGTCAAGCACATCGACCGGTGCCTGTCCTGCCTTGCCTGCATGACCACCTGCCCCTCCGGCGTGCACTACATGCACCTCGTCGATCACGCGCGCGACTACATCGAACAGCACTACGACCGGCCCTGGCACGAGCGGGCGCTCCGCTGGACGCTCGCCCGCATCCTGCCTTACCCGCGCAGGTTCCGACTTGCGCTGCTGGCCGCCAAGGCGGGCCGGCCTTTCCGCGGCCTGATCCCGGACGCGCGGCTGCGAGCGATGCTCGACATGGCGCCGCGCAGGATCCCGGCGGTCAGCCGCAACGACGACCCGCAGAGCTTTGCCGCGAAGGGCGAGCGCCGGATGCGCGTCGCCCTGATGACCGGCTGCGCGCAGCGCGCGCTCAACACCGACATCAACGACGCCACCATCCGCCTGCTCACGCGGCTAGGCTGCGAGGTGATCGTCGCGCAGGGCGCAGGCTGCTGCGGGGCGCTGACCCATCACATGGGCAAGACCGACGAAAGCCACGCCAGCGCCGCGGCCAACATCCGCGCCTGGACGCGCGAGATCGAGGGCGAGGGGCTCGATGCCATCGTCATCAACACCAGCGGCTGCGGCACGACCGTCAAGGACTACGGCCACATGTTCCGGCAGGACGCGCTTGCCGAGGATGCCGCGCGCGTGGCGGAGCGCGCCATGGATGTCAGCGAAGTGCTCATGAAGCTCGACATGCCCGAACAGGAAAGCCGCAACCTGCGCGTCGCCTATCACGCGGCCTGTTCGCTCCAGCATGGCCAGAAGATCAAGACGCATCCGAAAACCTTGCTCAAGAGGGCCGGTTTCGAGGTTGTCGAACCCGCCGACCCTCATCTTTGTTGCGGCAGCGCAGGGACCTACAACTTGATGCAGCCCGAGATTTCCGCGAAGCTGAAGGACCGCAAGGTGCGCACGCTGGCGGCGAAATCCCCCGATATCGTGGCCGCCGGGAACATCGGCTGCATGATGCAGATCGGCTCGGCGGCGGGTGCGCCTATCGTGCACACGGTAGAACTTCTGGACTGGGCGACGGGCGGTCCCCGGCCGCGCGCGCTCGACGAGGACGGAGAACTCCCCATTCCCCGGCTTTCAACGCCGGCCTGAGCGAGAGCAAGCAGGCCAGCACCAGCGGATCGGACTTCGGTCGTCACGGCCTGGCTCAAGCGTCGAAAAGGTCTTGAAACCGGCCGCGGCCTTCCCATTTTTTCCGTGTCGGACGCCTCTTCTGGGTCCGGCACGGAAAGACGCCCGTCCCCACGTGGGAGGGTGCCGCCAACTAGGTTTCGCTCAACGGAGGATTCCATGCGACACTACGATTTTGCCCCGCTCTACCGTGCGACCGTGGGCTTTGATCAGGTGGCTGACCTGATGGACCGTGTTCTGGCCGGTGAATCCAGCCAGCCCGGTTATCCCCCCTACAACATCGAAAAGACCGCCGAAGATGCCTATCGCATCTCCATCGCCGTCGCCGGATTTGCCGAGAACGACCTGACGGTCGAGGTGAAGGACCAGGCGCTCGTCGTGTCGGCCCGCAAGGCCGAAGAGGACCAGACCCGGACCTACCTGCACCGCGGCATCGCCACGCGCGCCTTCGAGCGCCGCTTCCACCTGGCCGACCATGTCCGCGTGAAGGGCGCCCTTCACGAGAACGGCATGCTGCACATCGACCTTGAGCGCGAAGTGCCCGAAGCGCTGAAACCGCGCCGGATCGCCATCGCCAAGTCGGACGGCAGCCCGGTCCACCGCGATGTGCTGGACGCCGAAACCGTGAACTGAGGTCACGGCTTTTCCAGCCTGCAAGACATCACAAGGCCCCGGCATGTCCGGGGCCTTATTTATTGCGGCTCACTGCTCCGGCGGATCCTGATAGGAGTTGACCCAGCCCGAGCGCGCCAGAAGCCGCTCTCGCGTCAGGGGATACCCGGCCTCCAGGTGCAGCAGCGACAGCGCCATGTGATCGGCCCGCCACAGGGCCAGCACCAGCAGCCCGGCGCCCAGGGTCATCGACAGGGCAAAGCCCGCCGGCATGCCATGCGCCACACCGGCCGCCGTGGCGGCAATCAGCGCCGCCCAGTGGCCCTGCACCTCGGCCCGCATGCGCGTGGCAAGCAGTGCCGGGCAGTCCCCGGCAGGATCACGGCCGGGGCGGCGCGAAAGGACATACCACGCCATCCGTTGCCGCCGTCGCGCCGTGTTCACGTAGCTCGCGGGCATGCGATCCCGGTCCAGAAGATCCTGCGAGATATTGTCCTCAAGCCAGCCGATACGGAGCAGGAGAAGCAGCCCGATCAGGGCGACAGCCGCGGGAGGCAGGATCACGGCCACATGCGCGGCAGCGAAGACGATCAGCATCGAGGCCAGGAAGCAGGTCAGGATGGCTCTGCGTGGCAGGTCTTCCACGGGCAACACTCCTTCGGGAAACGCGCAGGCGTTCTTCGCACCGACCCTATCCGGAAGGAGGTTGAGGTTTCCTGTATCCGCAGCACCGAATGCTGACGCTCAACGCAACCCGTGCCTGCACGTTCCCCGAGAGGTGACGCGACACAGAAAACGCCCCGCGGCACCGGCCACGGGGCGTTCAGCTTTCAATCGAAGTCTGCCGATCACTCGGCCGCGCCGATGCTCCAGAAGAAGGTCTCGCCCGAGCTGTCGTCCACGCCGTCATTGTCGGTCGAGACGTAGATCGTGCCGTCCTGCGCGATGGCCAGGCCTTCGATCTTGTCGACGACGTAGCCGTTCCACTGCTTCAGGTCGGGGATGAGGTCGTGCACTTCTTCCTTGCTCACCACGGGCAACTCGCCGCCCAGGGCAGCAGGCTGCATTTCGGCTGCGGGGATGCGGTAGACCTTCTTGGTCACGGCATCGGCGCCGATCTGGTTGTCGCGCTCGATCACGTAGACCCAGTCGCCGTGGGCGGTGATCTCCGAAAGCCCGACCCAGCCGGTCTCGGGCTCGGCCTTCTGGTAATGGACCGCACCCCATGCGCCGGTTTCGGTGTTGTAGGAGACCAGTTTCACGTGGTTCGCGGGATCGTCGCCCCACTCGCGCTGGACAGCCATCCAGAGCGTATCGCCGATCATGGTGATGCCTTCGAAGCCGAACCGCTTTTCGACGGCCATCAGCTCGGCGGGCAGGCCCACTTCCTCGTCGATCTCGCCCTCGGCGGTGACGTGGTAGATCGCGTGCGGGATGACCCGGTCGGTGCGCCCTTCGGAGGCAAGCCAGAAGCCGTCCTCGCCGTCGGTCGTGATGCCCTCAAGGTCGAGCTTCTGGGCGATGCGCCCGGCGCGCGTGATGTCGGTGGCCGACACGATGCGGGCCGGCGTCTCGCTCACGTCGATCTTGAAGATGCGCGGCTGGAACCCGTAGAAGCTGTCGTTCACGGCGTAGACGTAGCCGTCCTCAGCCGCGACCATGCCCGAGATCGCCCCCCAGCCGATCAGCTCGTCGGCACCTTCGCTTGTCAGCGTCGGATAGGCGGGCTCGCCCTCGGCATACTCGTAGATCATGACATGCGCGCGCACGCCGCCGTCTTCGATCAGGTCGGTTTCGTTCGCGGTGGCCAGCAGGTTGCGCGACGGGATTGCCACCGCACCTTCGGGCGAGATGCCCGAGGGCAGCAGTTGAACCAGCTCCGGTGCCGCCGGGTCGGACATGTCGTAGACGCCCACGACCGAGCCGCGCTCGGACAGCAGGAACATCATCGGCGTGCCGTCGAAGGTGGCGATCTCCATGCCCTCGGGCTCCACGCCCTTGGCGTCGGACCGCTTGTCCGGATAGTGGCCAATCTGCGCCACGGCGTGTTCAAAGCTCGGGCCGCTCTCGTAGACCTCGGTGCCGTCCTTGTTGAAGACGGTAAAGCCGCGCGATCCGCCATCCATGTCGCCCTCGTTGGCGATCACGATGTGGTCGTCGTCGATCCACTGCACGGCATCGGGCTCGCGCTTGCGATCCTGCTGGCTGCCGTCGAAGGTGATGGCGCCGCGTTCATCCTGGGTGTCGATGTTCTCGAGATCCACGGCACCCGCCGGGAACTCGGAAATGACCGACCCGTCCGAGGCCAGGATCACGATGTGGTTGTTTTCCTGCAGCGTGACCGCGACCTCGCCCAGGCTGTTGATGTCGGTGAACTCGGGCTCGGGATCTTCCGGCGCGATCTCGGCAAGGCCGGTCACATCGGCCTTGCGCAGCGTGTCACAGTCGAACGTCCCGTCGGCCACGTCCACCATGGCAACAAAGCCCGCGGGCATCTGCGGCACGCGACCGTCGCCCAGATCCTCGTCCCGCTCGTTCTCGATCGCGACGGCGACAAAGCTGCCATCCTTGGCCGCGGCGGTGCTGTCGGGCTGACCGCCAAGGTCGCACTGGCCCAGCATCTCGCCGGTCGCGACGTCGATGGCGCCAAGGTAGCCGGACGGCTGCGTGTAGCTTTCCGAGGTGTTCACGCCGACATAGGCGGTCGAACCGATCACCGAGACGGCCGTGGGCTCGCCGCCAAGCTCGATGTTGCCCAGCGGCTGCGGGTTGGCGGGATCGGTGATGTCGATGCGGCCAAGAACACCCAGCGGGCTGTCGGTGTAGACCAGCGTCATACCGTCTTCGGTGACCGAGATGATCTCGGCCGAGGTCTCGCGCGCCGTGTCCTCGCCCTCGGCCATATTCAGGGGCGTGGCGAAACTGGCGATGCGGTTGAAGACCATGTCGGCAGAGGCGGTCCCGGCGATGATCGCGAGGACCGACGTCAGGCAAAGCGTGCGGATGGGCATTATTTCCCCCTGTTGAGTTTGCCCGTGTCCACTGCGCCGCCTTCGTCACGCGCGCGTGACGAACATGTAACGCCCAGATGACAAAAGCGCCCGCTCAGAGGGACAGAAGCGCCTTCGTCATGCGGCTGTCGGGGTCTGCCAGCCCGTCGACCACGTCGAAATGATGCCTGTCGGGCTCCACGACGTGGCCCCCGCCCCAGGCCTCGGCCAGCCAGCGCGCCTGGTCCAGAAAGGCGGGCCGCTCTTCCGCCCCGACCCAGACGGTCGTCTTGCAGGAGGGGGCAGGCTGCAGGACCGGGCTCTCGCTCTCGGCCATGGCCTCGTCGAGGCCAAGCTGCTGGTTCATGCTGGTCTTCAGAAGCGGCCGCAGGTCGGCCACCGGCGAAATCGGCATGACATGCGCCAGGCGGCTTGCGACATCTTCGGGCAGGACACCCGCTGCGCACATCCGCGCTACCTGCTGGCCGCCGGCGGAATGGCCGGTCAGGTGAATGGGGCCCTCCACCTCGCGCGCCGCGACCGAAATGGCCTGCGCCACCTGCCGGGTGATGTCCGGAATCGTCACACGGGGACACAGGTCGTAGGACGGCAGCGCCACGGCCCAGCCGTGCAGGCGCGCGCCTTCGGCCAGATGGGACCAGTCGGAACGGTCGAAGCGCATCCAGTAGCCGCCATGCACGAAGACCACGAGCCCCTGTACCAGCCCATCGGGCAGGAACAGGTCCAGTGCCTGCCGCGTTCCGTGCCCGTACATCAGCCCCAGCCTGGCCTTGCCGGATACCGCGAGACGCGTGCGATAGGCGTCAGCCTCCGTCTGCCACCGGGGCGGATAGTCCGCAGCTCCTGGGATGTAGGGTGCATTGGCGTAGGCGTCGTCCAGCTCCATCGCTTTCCTCTTTGTCAGACCGCGGCTATCCCTTCAGACAAGGACATATGCGCCCGGGGCGCAAGGAGGTGACACATGCTCGACCAGACCACGAACCTGCCAGCGTTGCTCAAGGATGCGACCCTGCTGGAATCCCGCGCCTACGTGAACGGCAGCTTCATCGAGTCGGACAAGACCTTCGAGGTCACGAACCCGGCCCGCGGCGACGTGATCGCCAATGTGACCGACCTGTCGCGCGAGGATGTCGGCAAGGCCATCGACGCCGCGTTCGAGGCCCAGAAGGACTGGGCAAGCTGGACCGGCAAGGAACGCGCCAACGTCATGCGCAAGTGGTTCGACCTGATCATGGAGAACCAGGACGATCTCGGCACGATCATGACCGCCGAGCAGGGCAAGCCTCTGGCCGAGGCCAAGGGCGAGGTCGCCTATGGCGCAAGCTTCATCGAGTTCAACGCCGAAGAGGCCAAGCGCGTCTACGGAGAAACCATCCCCGGCCACGCCCGCGACAAGCGCATCATGGTGCTGAAACAGCCCGTGGGCGTCGCGGCCTCGATCACGCCGTGGAACTTCCCCATGGCAATGATCACCCGCAAGGCCGCACCCGCGCTGGCCGCCGGCTGCACCTTCGTCGCAAGGCCCGCCGCCGAAACGCCGCTGTCGGCGCTGGCGCTCGCGGTGCTTGCCGAACGCGCCGGCATCCCGGCCGGCGTCTTCAACGTGACGCCCTCGTCCAGCGCCTCCGAGGTCGGCAAGGAGTTCTGCGAGAACGAGAAGGTCCGCAAGATCACCTTCACCGGCAGCACCGAAGTCGGGCGCATCCTGCTGCGCCAGGCGGCCGATCAGGTCAAGAAATGCTCGATGGAGCTTGGCGGCAACGCACCCTTCATCGTCTTCGACGACGCCGATATCGACGCCGCGGTCGAAGGCTGCATCGCCTCCAAGTTCCGCAACAACGGCCAGACCTGCGTCTGCGCGAACCGCATCTACGTGCAGTCCGCCGTCTATGACGAGTTCGCGGAAAAGCTGAAGGACCGCGTCAAGGACATGAAGGTCGGCGACGGCCTGTCCGACGACGCCCCCGACATGGGGCCGCTCATCAGCGCCGACGCGCTCGAGAAGGTGCAGGCCCACATCCGTGATGCCCAGTCCAAGGGCGGCAAGGTCATCTGGGGCACCCAGAACGACGAGATGGAGGGCAACTTCTTCGGCCCCACCATCGTGACCGGCGCCACCCAGGACATGGCCTTCGCCACCGAGGAAACCTTCGGCCCGCTTGCGCCCCTTTTCTCGTTCGAGAACGAGGACGACGTCATCGCCATGGCGAACGACACGATCTTCGGCCTCGCCTCCTATTTCTACGCCAAGGACATGAGCCGCGTCTGGAAGGTGGCCGAGGCGCTGGAATACGGGATCGTCGGCGTGAACACCGGCCTCATTTCCACCGAGGTCGCCCCCTTCGGCGGCGTCAAGCAATCCGGTCTGGGCCGCGAGGGCAGCCACCACGGCATCGAGGAATTCCTCGAGATGAAATACGTCTGCCTCTCGCTCTGACGCGGCCGTGCCTGTGTCACTGGTAGATTTGCCATATACATGTCATCGTCAGTGTGGGCCGGTTCTCCGGCCCACAACGCTTTCAGGGGAGTGAGCATGAAAGACGTCGAGAGCACGATGAAGCCTCCGTTCCGAGCCGACCATGTCGGCAGCCTGCTGCGGCCCAAGGCGATTTCCGATGCCCGCGCTGCGGGCAAGACGGGAGCGGATCTGAAAGAGATCGAGGACCGCGAGATCCCCAATCTCGTCGCGATGCAGGAAGAGACGGGCATCAAGGCTGTCACGGATGGCGAGGCGCGCCGGGCCTTCTGGCACTACGATTTCATGGGTATGCTCGAGGGGCTCGATATCGAGGAGGACGAGGGTCAGGGCTTCAATTTCTCCGGTGTGACGGCACCCGGCGTCTTCCCGGCCCTGAACGGTCCGCTGGACTTTCCCGCCGACCACCCGATGCTCGATCATTTCCGTTTCCTGGCCAGGCACACGACCCACTGCCCGAAGATTTCCATCCCCGGACCGTCAGCGATACATTTCCGCGCCGATGCCCGCCGCATCCGGCACGCCCCCTACAAGGACACCGAAGTTCTGCTGGGCGATATCGCAAGGACCTACAGAAAGGCGGTTCGGGCCTTCTACGACGCCGGCTGCCGCTACCTGCAGCTTGACGACATCTTCTTTGCCTACCTCTGCGACCCCAAGCACCGCGCCGAAAAGGCCGAGGTCGGGCTCGACCCCGACTGGCTCATCGACCGCTATGCCTGGATGATGCGCGAGGCGATCAAGAACCGCCCCGACGACATGATGATCGGCATGCACATGTGCCGCGGCAACTTCCGCTCCACCCATGCGGCCGAGGGCGCCTACGACCTTGCCGCCGAGGCGATCTTTTCGACCGGCGTCGACATCTTCTTCATGGAGTACGACACCGACCGCGCCGGCGGGCTGGAGCCGCTGCGCCTGCTGCCGAAGGGCAATCAGCGCATCATGCCCGGCTTCATCACCACCAAGACAGCCGAGCTCGAAGACATCGACGCCTTGCGCCGCAAGTTTGACGAAGCCGCGAAATACGTCGACCTCGACCAGCTTGGCATCGCCCCGCAATGCGGCTTCGCCTCGACCGAGCACGGCAACGCCGTCACAGTCCTGTACTCTTCAATGGGCGGTCTGCGCGCGGTCGTTCTCACGGACGTGATCCAGTGTTTCATCCTGTTCTTCGCTGCATTGCTCTGTATCGGCGTCATTACGGTCAAGATGGGCGGGTTCAGTTGGTTTCCAACGGCGTGGTCGGGCAACTGGG
>CAYNKL010000021.1:19039-41664 GCA_964397775.1 uncultured Rhodobacterales bacterium
GCATCGCCCCGCAATGCGGCTTCGCCTCGACCGAGCACGGCAACGCCGTCACAGAGGACGATCAGAAGCGCAAGCTGGAGCTTGTGGTCAAGACCGCCGAGGCGATCTGGGGCGAAGCCTGAACCCTTGCCAAACCGCCCGGTCCGGCGCATCTTCGCGCCGGGCCCGGCGATGGCGTCGCCGGTCAGACGCCCGCCACCCGTCCTGAACGCCGGGACCTTGCTTTGCCGATGCCGCGGCAGGGGAAGGCCCCGCCCGGCGAAAGGAGGGTTTCATGGACCGCCCCGCATTTTACCGCTTTCACAACGGCCCCAAGGCGACGCTTCCGTTCGCGCCCGACGAATACGAGGGCCGGCTTTCGGGCCTGCGCGACCGGATGACCCGCATGGGGATCGAGGTCTGCGTGCTGACCTCGATGCACAATGTCGCCTACTATTCCGGCTTTCTCTACTGCGCCTTCGGGCGGCCCTATGCCGTCGTAGTCACGCCGACCGACAGCGTGACCATCAGCGCGGGCATCGACGCGGGCCAGCCCTGGCGCCGCTGCCACGGTGACAACATCACCTATACCGACTGGGCGCGCGACAATTTCTGGCGCGCGGTTGCGCATGTGGCCGGCACCGGCCGGGCCGTCGGCTTCGAGGGGGATCACCTGACGCTGGCGCAGGTCGAAAAGCTCGACGCCTACCTCTCCCCCGCCTCCCGCGCGGACGTGGCCCCGGCCACGATGGAGCAGCGCATGCGGAAGTCCCCCGCCGAAATCGACCTGATCCGCGCTGGTGCTGCCGTGGCGGACGCCGGCGGCTACGCGATCCGTCAGGCGATCCGGCCGGGCATACGGGAAATCGACGTGGCCATGGCCGGTCGCGACGCGATGGAGCTGGAAATCGCCAGCCGCTTTCCCGAGGCCGAGTACCGGGATACCTGGGTCTGGTTCCAGTCGGGTCTCAACACCGACGGCGCGCACAACCCGGTGACGGCCCGCGCGATTGAGCCCGGCGATATCCTGAGCCTCAATACCTTCCCGATGATTTCGGGCTACTACACGGCTCTCGAACGCACCCTCTTCGTCGGCCAAGCGGACGAGGCATCGCTGAAGCTCTGGAAAGCTAATGTCGCCACGCACGAACTCGGCATCTCGCTCCTGAAACCCGGTGTCTCCTGCGCCGAGGTCACCGGAAAGCTCAACGACTTCCTCGCCGAGCGAGATCTGCTGCAGTACCGGACCTTCGGCTACGGCCACAGCTTCGGCTTGCTCAGCCATTACTACGGACGCGAGGCCGGGCTGGAGCTGCGGGAGGACATCGACACGGTGCTTGAACCCGGCATGGTCGTCAGCATGGAGCCCATGCTGACCATCCCGCAGGGCCAGCCCGGCGCCGGCGGCTACCGCGAGCATGACATCTTGGTCATCACGGAAGACGGCGCCGACAACATCACCGGCTACCCCTACGGACCGGAGTTCAACATCGTCGGGTAACAAAGCCGACGGCGCGGGTTGATCCGCGCCTGCGAGGCCCGAGATCATGTGAATGCTTCTGGGCCTCGCCTTGCCGACGATCCTGCTGATGCTGGCCGCCGTTGTGGTGGCGCGGGGGATCGAATCCGTCCTGCCGGAAAGCCTTACCGGGATGGCGCTGACCGCGCTCCTGTCATCTGTCGCGCTCTGGCTGCTCTCCTCGGCGGGCTTCGCGCTCCTCTACATGGCCGAAGGCGCGCCTCTCGCGGCCCTTGGCGTGACCGAAGGGGAGACGGTCACCCACTTCCTCTCGCTCGGTGCTCGTTCCACCCTGATCTGGGCACCGATCATACTGCTCGTCGTCGTGACGGCCCCGCGCAGATGGAGGACTTCGCGCTGGTGAAGCCCAATAAAGCGTGCCATTCGGAACCTAGACCCGGGCGCCACGTTTCCGCCTGCCACGTACGTGACCCCTAGGACTCAAAACCATGCAGATCTTCCGATGCCCGTCCTGCGACAGACGGGTCTACTTCCACAATCTCAGTTGCGACTGCGGACAGCAGCTCACCTTCGATCCAACCGAACAGGTGATGCGCAAGGACCGTCCCTTCTGTGCGAACCGGGACGAGATCGGATGCAACTGGACCGGTGAATTCGACGGTCTTTGCCGGTCCTGCAACATGACCGAGGTGCTGCCCGACCTGCGCGAGGCAGACAACCTGCCGCTCTGGGCACGGACCGAAGGCGCCAAACGCTGGGTGCTTGCCAACGTGGCCCGCTGGGGCTGGTTCCAGCCCTCCGACCCAGGTGACCGTCCCAAGTTCCGGCTGTTGTCCGAGCAGACCTTCACGGGTGAGGAAGCCGTCACGATGGGCCACGCCGACGGCGTCATCACCATCAACGTGACCGAAGCCAGCGATCCTGTGCTGGCCCAGCGGCAGGACGAACTGGGCGAGCTCTATCGCACGATGATCGGGCACTTCCGGCACGAGCTCTCGCACTTCCTGCAACTGCGGCTGAGCGCCGACGAGGAATTCCTCTCGGGCTTTCGCGAGCTGTTCGGCGACGAGCGCGAGGACTACGGCGCCGCCCTGCAGCGCCACTACCAGAATCCCAAGCCCGGGGACGAGACCCACATCACGAGCTACGCAACAGCGCACCCCCACGAGGATTGGGCCGAAACGATCGCGCATCTGCTTCACCTCGTGGACATGCTCGACAGCGCGGCCTCTGCCCGCCTTGCCCTTCCCGAAGGCCCGCGCGAGGGCTACGACGCCTACGCAGACGCCGATACCGAAGGGCTTGTGAGCCAGGCGGTTGCGATGTCGATGGCCGTGAACCACGTCAACCGGGCGCTCGACCTCCCGGACCTCTATCCGTTCGTCCTGACCAACGGGGTCCGGCACAAGATGGCCTTCGCACACGCCCATCTTCGCGAAGGGGCGGGGCGCGGCTGATCGTCTCCATGTCGCTGATCCGCGGCCCAGAGCAGCGAAAGCGGGCGCATGTCGTCCGCAACTGCTTGCCTGTCGGGCCCGTTCTGGCGATGCTCCCCGCGGCACGACGCGACTGAAAGGCAGCCAATGCGCTACGTCAAATGGACCCTCACGATCCTCTTCTGGACGCTGGTGCTTGCGGCGCTGCACTACACCCTGCCCCGATGGGACGTGGCGCGCATCACGGACACCTACGAAATACGGGTCAATCCCGGCGAGAACCGCTGGTTCTGGACCGAGGCCAACACCGGTTCGCTGCCCGGCGCGCAGCGCGACGTGTTCTTCATCCAGTCCCGGCTGGCCGGCGGCGACGTCATGGTCTACCGCAACGAGGATACGGGGTGGGGCTGGCCCCCCTTCTTCAAGTTCGACAGCGCGACGCTGCAGGCCGAGGCGGCGGATCTGCGCTCCACCGCGCAGGACCCGCGCTGGATCGCGATCAAGCACTACGGCTGGCGCAACGAACTGATCTCGATCTACCCCAACGCGGTGCGGATCAAGACCGTCGATGGGCCCGACGCCCGGGTGATCCCGTGGACGAGCATCGTGACGCTCATCATCCTGGTCGCGGTCGTCTGGGCGATCTGGGTGCGCTGGCGGCGGTTCCGGGAAAACCGCATCGATCCCATGATCAAGCGGGCCGCCGACCGCTTCTGAGACGACCCTTCCACTGCCGGCGCAGCCTCGTGCCGGCAGCGGGAGATGCCGTGAAAATCGCTAGCGTGACCCCCCTTGCCGCCGGACGATCAACCCGCGTCCCGCAGGCCGTTCCCGTCACGCCACACATTCGAAAATACCACCCGGTTACACTGGCCACGGACGAGTTAGCTGTGGCCAAAGCAGGGGCGTGACAGGGATAGTCGTACTCATCCGGAAAGCTGCCCCGGACGACAAAGCCACAAAGGATCAATGGTGACGCACGCTTTGCGCATCGGGTATCTTGTGCCCAGGTTTCCAGGGCAGACCCATGGACCTATCCGGCGCGAAATCGAAGCGCTGGAAGCCATGGGGCACGATGTCCACGTCCTATCGTCCCGGCCACCGCCCAAGGCGCTCATGCCCCATAGCTGGTCCGATGCCGCTGTGGCCCGCACGACGTACCTCGGGTCCATGAAGCTGCCCTGGCGAAAAAGATGCTGGGATATACCCCTTCTCTCCCGCCCGCCGTTTCGCGCGCTACGGGACGCCATCCAATTCGCCCGCGACATCCCGCTGTGCCTGCCCGCGTCGATCCGGCTATTGCGCGTGGCCAGAAAACGGAACCTCGTCCACCTCCACGTGAGCGGTGGCGGGCGCTCCGCGCTGGCGGCGGCCCTCGCCCGGAAGATGGGTGGCCCTCCGTATTCGCTGGCCCTGCGGATGCCCGAGGCCGCCTGCCGCCCGGGCTACAGGTTCAAATGGCGCCACGCGGCCTTCGGCACCGTCACCACGAGAAACCTTCACGACAGGCTTCTCGAAACCGTGGGGGATGACCTGCCCGAGAGGGTGATCCTGAAGCCCGAGGGCGTCGATTTCGGGGCCATGAGGCGTCAGACGCCCTACGCGCCCCCGGAACGGGGCCGGCCCGTCAGGATATTCTCCTGCGCCCGGCTTTCGCCAGAGAAGGGCCACCACGACCTGATGAGCGCCATCCGTCAGCTGCTCGACCAGGGCGTGGACGTGCGCCTCGAAATCGCGGGCGAAGACGACAATGCCGGCAAGGGTTTCCGCTCCAAACTCGAGGCCCACCTGAAAAAGCTCCACCTCCAGGACCATGTTCGCCTTCTCGGGGCGATGGACGAGGACGCGGTGCGCGCCAAGCTTGAAGAGGCGCATCTCTTCGCGCTGTCGTCCCCCGGCAGCCCCGCGGGCGTCGCCTACATGGAAGCCATGGCGATGGGTGTTCCAACCATCGGGACCGAGGCCGGTGCGCCGCACGAGCTTATCGAGGACGGGCGCACCGGGTGCCTGGTCCCGCCCCGGAACCCGGGCGCCATGGCCCGAGCGATCCGTGCCCTGGTCCAGGATCCAGACGCCCTGATGAAACTGTCGACGAACGGGCGCGCACGGGTCGAGGCGCACTATCGTGTCGAGTTTGGCGCTGTGGCGCTGGCGGAAGAGATCGCGCGGCTGAAATCCTACAGCCCCGAGGCCGCGACCGACTGATCCCCTTCGGCAGAGAAAACCAGCGCCTCGATACCAGCAATCTTAACGACGCCTGTTGGCCCGGAGGCGACGAGGCGCTGACCGTCCCGGGAAAAACGGTAGGCGTCGCGGCGCCCCGGAAGCACCGCGATGTCCCAACCCGCACCGCCGTGTAGCCTGTCATGACCACCGGCACCGACCAGCCGGTCATCCCCGGTCCCGCCGACCAGAACATCCGCCTGCGGCGTGCCACGCAGCGTCGCCCCCGCCTCGCCCGCCACGCGGGTGACCCCGTCCGCAAAGGCGGAGGGATCCCGTGACGCCCAATCGGCCGGGGCCTTTCTGTTATAGGCCATAAGGACCTGCCAACGCGGGTTCGAATCCTCGATGTGGCGCAAAGCGCCCCAGCTCCCGTACTTCGAAGGGGCGGCCACGTCGGCAAAGGCGGTGAACAGCGTACCCCCCGCCTCCGCCCAGCCGGACAGCAAGATATCGTAGAGCCGGGCCATCTCGGGCGAATAGTTGAACGCGGTCAGGAAGGCGGTCAGCTCCGCATCGTCCACGCGCGCCCCCCGCCCGACGGCGCGTGTTCCACCCTCGGACAGGATCAACCGCAACCCCGACGCCTCGGCAATGGCCGCATGGTAGGGGAACAGCTCTTCGACAAGCCTTCCGAGCGACCCCGCTTCGACCGTCTCGGCCGCCTCGGAAGATGCCTCATCGAACCGCCTGTCGCGGACGAACTCGCGGAGCGCCACCCGCTGCAGGCCTTGCCGCTCTCCTGCCTGCCGGGCAGCCTGTTCCCCGCGGCTCAGCCAGCCCTCGACACGCGAGGCCATGGCATCTTCCCCCAGTTCCTCGCCGAAGTAGCCGGTGATGGCGTAGACATCGAAGCTTTCGAGCGGGAACTGCCCCATCTCAAGCAGGGCCAACGGAGCTTTCAGGATGTACTCCTCGATGCCCGGCTGCCCGGTCTGCGTCGCGGCGATCCGCACCAGGCGCTGGTCAGCCTCCGCCCCGAAGACATCCGCCCAGATATCCATGACCTGAGCCGCACGCAGCCCGTAGAACTGCGCCCACCCGGTCTTGCTCGGGCCCCAGCGCATCTCAGCCTGCTGACGCACCCAATCCGATTGCGGGAACCCGGAATCCCAGACCGCGGTGCTGTACTCCACATGCGCCTTCAGATCCGGATCGAGCCGCGCCTCCACGACCTCGGCAAAGCGGCGGACATAGGTATCCTCGGCAAGGTGGGGCATGTTGAACCACGGATCGGCCCCGACGCGGTTCGCAAGCTCGATGATCACGGGCAGCGGAACGCCCCAGGCCGTCCAGTTCGCATCCCCGATACGGGGGCGGTCCTCCCAGCGCGAGACCAGCGACCCGTTGGTCCCCATCCAGTCTGTGAAGCGCAGAACTCTCAGATCCGAGATCCTCTCGATCCAGTCCGGGTTGAAGACGGCTCCCGCTTCCCAAAGCGGAACAAGATCCTCCCGCACAACGCGGATGTTCCGAATGGGGTCATCGCCGTCGATCTCGCTCACCGATATGGTGACCGACCCCGGTCCGGGCTCGTAGGCAAAGACGATACGGCCCGGCTCGGGCCGCAGACGGCGCGCACGACCGCCAACCTCGATCTCGGCCTGCCCCTCGTAGGACAGAACGTAGTCCCCGCGGAGATGCCCGGCATCTGCCGGCTGATCGGTCAGGATCAGGGTCCGCAACCCTTCGAGTCCCTCCGGCACCTCAAGCGGCCACCCGTCGGCGCCCACATATCCCGCCGCCCGCAGCGCCCTCCCATCGAAATCGCCACGGTCGGCCGGATACCCGGACCAGTCCCGGGCCGACTTCATGAGGTCGAGAAAGGGATGCTGAGTGGACCAGTGCGCCAACCCGCTGAGCCCCATGCCAAGCGCCGGGATCCCGTCAGAACGCGCCGGCCCGGGATCCTGCCCCTCCGCCGTAACGGGCATCGGACCTGTTTCCTGCCGCGGTGATTCGCTTTCGAGCCGCAGGGCATTCCCGACAGGCGATGCCCCCTCCAGCGCCCCGCTCGGCTCTGCCATCGCGCTGACGGAAAGTGATGCCATGACACATGCCACAAGCAGCCGTTTCATCTGGCCTCTCGATCCGTATCCCGTTGCCCGCCCGCCTGCCCCGGCACTCAGCGTCCGGTCAGCCCCCCATTCAGAAAATCGCGGGGTTTTCATTAAGAGATTTACCCCTATACTCCGCCACATGACAGCGATCCGCCATATCCCCGGTGCCGTGCGCGATTCCGCGCCGCTTGCGGTCGCACTGCGTCTTCTCCTAATGCGCCTCTGAGCGCGGCCATTCGGCGCGACCGCTCAGGGGACATTTGCTTCGCGCCGAACGCCCTTTGCAATTCGAGAAGACGAAAAGAGACATTCCATGACCGATACAGCCAAAGACCGCGTGCTCATCTTCGACACGACGCTCCGTGATGGCGAACAGAGCCCCGGCGCGACCATGACCCATGCCGAAAAGCTCGAAATCGCAGAGCTGCTCGACGACATGGGCGTGGATATCATCGAAGCCGGCTTTCCCATCGCCTCCGAAGGCGACTTCCGCGCCGTCTCCGAGATCGCTCAGCGCAGCAAGAACGCCGTGATCTGCGGGCTCGCCCGCGCGCAGCCCGCCGACATCGACCGCTGCTGGGAGGCCGTGAAGCACGCCAACCGCCCGCGCATCCACACCTTCATCGGCACCTCGCCGCTGCACCGCGCCATCCCCAACCTGGACCAGGACCAGATGGCCGAGCGGATCGAGCAGACGGTCAGCCACGCGCGCAACCTCTGCGACAACGTGCAGTGGTCGCCCATGGACGCCACCCGCACCGAATGGGACTACCTGCGCCGCGTGGTCGAGATCGCCATCAAGGCCGGTGCCACCACGATCAACATCCCCGACACCGTCGGCTACACGGCACCGACCGAGAGCGCGGACCTCATCCGTCGACTGATCGAAACCGTGCCCGGTGCCGACGAGATCGTCTTTGCCACGCACTGCCACAACGACCTCGGCATGGCGACGGCCAACGCGCTGGCCGCGGTCGAGGGGGGCGCACGCCAGATCGAATGCACGATCAACGGCCTCGGCGAACGTGCCGGCAACACGGCGCTCGAAGAGGTGGTCATGGCGCTGCGCACGCGCGGCGACATCATGCCCTACGACACCGGCGTCGACACCAGGAAGATCATGCACATCTCGCGCCGCGTGGCGACGGTCTCGGGCTTCCCGGTCCAGTACAACAAGGCCATCGTCGGCAAGAACGCCTTCGCGCATGAAAGCGGCATCCACCAGGACGGCATGCTCAAGAATGCCGAAACCTTCGAGATCATGCGCCCCGAAGACGTGGGCCTCTCGGCCACCAACCTCGTCATGGGCAAGCACTCGGGCCGCGCCGCGCTGCGCGCCAAGCTCAAGGACCTCGGCGTCGACGTCGGGGACAACCAGCTCAAGGATCTCTTCGTCCGCTTCAAGGAACTCGCCGACCGCAAGAAGGAAGTTTACGACGAGGACATCCTCGCGCTCGTGACGGCGACCACCACCGACGGCATGGCCGACCGGCTGCAGATCGTGAACCTCTCGGTCACATGCGGCACCGGCGGCCCGGCAAAGGCCGAGCTCGAGATGGAAATCGACGGCAAGGAACTCAGCGCAACCTGCGAGGGCGACGGCCCCGTCGACGCGACCTTCAAGGCCGTGCGTGAGCTTCACCCGAACAAGGCGCATCTCCAGCTCTATCAGGTCCATGCCGTGACCGAGGGCACGGATGCCCAAGCCACCGTTTCGGTCCGTCTGGAAGAGGACGGTATGATCGCCACCGGCCAGTCCGCGGACACCGACACGGTCGTGGCCTCGGCCAAGGCCTATGTGAACGCGCTCAACCGCCTGCTTGTCCGCCGCGACAAGTCAGAGGGCAAGGACACCAAGGAAATCAGCTACAAGGACGTGAGCTGAGCCAGACACGGAAAGGGGCGCTTCGGGCGCCCCTTTTTATCCGGACCCGCGGGCGTTACCGCTCAGGCGATCCTGAGCAGCTGCAACCGATCGTGGCAGCAGATGCGCGCGCTGGCGATCTACCGCGATCTGTTCTCAGGACTTCTTCACGAACTTCGTCAGGATCACGATCCGCTGGCCTTCCACCCGGCCCGAGATATGCTCGGGATTATCGGGCTCGAGCGATATGCGCCGCACGGCGGTGCCCTGCTTGGCCGTGAACCCGGCGCCCTTGACCGGAAGCGCCTTGATCAGCGTGACGGTGTCGCCGTTTTCCAGGATTGCGCCGTTGCTGTCGCGATGCACCACCGCGTCATCGCCGGCGGGAAGGCCGGCCTCGGCCTGTGCGAGAAGATCGGGCTCCAGGTAGGCAATATCCAGAAGGTCACGCGCCCAGGGCGCATCCAGCTGCTTCAGCAGCCGCCAGGCCACGACCTGCTCGGCGGGGACCTCGCTCCAGATCGCCTCGTTCAGGCATTGCCAATGCGGCCCGTACTCGGGGCCCTCCTGCACGGCAGAAAGGCACTGGGGGCACAGCATCAGCTCGGACTCGAGCACGGGGACTGTGTAGGGCACGGCATCGTCTGCCTTGCAAAGGCTGCATTGGGTCAAGGTCATGGCTCCGGTGCGGGTGAATTGCCCTGGTGCCATGCGGGGCAGGCCCGCCAAAGTCCATGCGGCCAAAGGCGCACGCACACCATCCGCCGCCAGTAGCCTGGCGGCGCGGGATCACAGCATTCCCGGCACCACCTGGTCGGGCGGGCGGTGGCCGTCGGCAAAGGTCTTCACGTTGATGATGACCTTCTCGCCCATCTCAAGCCGGCCTTCGTGCGTCGCCGACCCCATGTGCGGCAGCAGCACCGCGTTGGGGAGGTTGCGCAGCTCGGGGTGCAACTCGGTGCCGTTCTCGTAGACATCAAGCCCCGCCCCCGCGAGATGGCCGCCCTTGAGCATCCGCACCAGCGCGTTCTCGTCGATGACCTCCCCGCGGGAGGTGTTCACGATCACCGCCGTGGGCTTCATCAGCTTCAGACGCCGCGCGTTCAGCAGGTGGTAGGTCGAGGGCGTGTGCGGACAGTTGACCGACACCACGTCCATCCGCGCCACCATCTGGTCGAGGCTTTCCCAATAGGTCGCCTCCAGCTCTTCCTCGAACTCGGGACGGAGCCTGCGGCGGTTGTGATAGTGGATCTGCATCCCAAAGGCCCGTGCGCGGCGCGCGGCCGCGCGACCGATGCGGCCCATGCCCAGGATGCCCAGACGCTTGCCGCCCAAACGACCGCCGAGGAAGGCGGTGGGGGCCCAGCCCTCCCAGGCGGCTTCCTGCATGACCTTCTGGCCCTCGGGGATGCGCCGGGTGACGGCCAGCATCAGGGCCATGACCATGTCGGCTGTGTCCTCGGTCACCACGCCGGGCGTGTTCGACACGAGGATGCCGCGCTCGCGGGCGGTCGAGACGTCGATGTGATCAAAGCCCGCGCCGTAGTTGGCGATGAGTTTCAGGCGGGATCCCGCCTGTCCGATCAGGCCCGCGTCGATGACATCCGTGACCGTCGGGACAAGGACATCGGCCTCCTGAATGGCGGCAACCAGCTCGCTGCGGCTCATGGGGGCGTCGCTATGGCGCAGCCGGACGTCGAAAAGCTCAGAAAGCCGTGTCTCCACGGCATCGGGCAAGCGTCGCGTGACGACAACACTCAGACGTTTTGATGGCATCCGTCCCTCCCGCGCTTTGCTGTTCCGCGCCTGCGGCGGTAACCTGCGGCAAGACCGGTCGGGGCACAAGCACCTCGGCGGCAAAAAACATAACCGATGAGCAGGACGGGCATGATCTGGAAAGCATGGGCGGGGGCGCTCGTGGCGCTCCTTTTTGCCGGGGCCGCCTGGGCCGCCGAGAATCGCGGGCCGGTGACGAACCTGCCGCTGCCGCGCTACGTCTCTCTCAAGACCGACCAGGGCAACGTGCGGCGGGGGCCGTCGCTGTCCCACCGGATCGACTGGGTCTACAAGCGCCGGGACATGCCGCTGGAGGTGACCGCCGAATACGGCCACTGGCGCCGCGTGCGCGACCGTGACGGCGCGGGCGGATGGGTCCACTACGCGCTGCTTTCGGGGGTCCGCACAGCCATCGTGGAGCAGGACATGCTCCAGATCCACACCCGCCCCGACGCGGAGAGCCCGGTGGCGGCCATGCTCGAACTGGGCGTGATCGCGCGGCTCGAGGAATGCGGGCCCGACTGGTGCGAGCTGCGGGCCGGGGGCTTCCGCGGATGGGCGCCGAAGACGGCGATCTGGGGCGTCGATCCGGACGAGATCCTCGAGTAGCCGCGCGGGACACTCCGGGTGTCCCGGGCAGGGACATCCTGTCGTCCACGAAAAATCAATGACTTAATTAGACGGTTTAACCACCTGTTAGGGTTGCCCCGCACGCGCCGTCTTCCTGAACGTCTGCCCCTGCCCCCTGTCGCGGCCAGCTTGGCCGTCCCGAAACGACGAAGGCCACCGCGAGGGTGGCCTTCTTTCACTGGTATTCCAGTTGTCTCGTGGTGCCGGTGATAGGACTCGAACCTACGACCCCATCATTACGAATGACGTGCTCTACCAGCTGAGCTACACCGGCCCGTGGGCCGCGCATTTAGCAGCCCTTCCGCGGGAGGGGAAGCCCTATTTTGCGGCTTCCTTGCGCGTCGTTTCATCCCCCTCGGAGGCAGGCGTTTCACCGGTCCCGACCTCCTCGGCATCATCGACATCGCGGCGTTCGGCGGCGGCTTCGCGCTTGGACGCGGTCTCCATGACCTCGGCCTCGGGGGCGGGGGATTTGACCTCTTCCGCCTCGGGCACGGGCGGTTTGGTGCCGTCCTCGATGGCGCCCACGATCAGCGGCAGCATGTCGGCGCCTGCGGGCAGGACGACCTCGGCTTGCGGCGGGGTGGTCCAGCTCAGCGTGTCGAAGGCCTCGCAGTTGGAGCAGATCGGCGTCCATTCGGCATGGATGGTCTTGCACTTGTCGCAGACCCACTGCGGGCCGCGCGGTGCGGTAAGCGCCTTGGCGAGCCAGCCGCGCACCACCGCGTCCGACGCACCCTCGCCCTTTTCGACCGCCGCCATGATGGCCAGCACGCGGGCATCGGGCGCCGTTTCGGGAAGATCGGCCAGGGCACGGCGCGCCTCGGGGAAGTCCTCGGCGGCGAGACAGAGCTCGGCCTTGAGAAGACGGGTCTCGCGGTGGGTGCTGTTGATCTGGGTGAGCGCGCGGAACCGCTTGAGCCGCTGCTGCGGCGTCTCGTTGGGCTCGATCTCGGCGAAGGCGGCGGCGAGGTCGGGGTGCGGACGCACCTCCCAGGCCTTCTTGAGCACGCGCATGGCGGGGCGCTTCTTGCCGTCGGCGATCAGCCCGCGCGCGGCCATGGCGGCGGCGGGGATCAGGTCGGGCGAATTGCGGTTGGCCTTGATGGCGGCTTCGCGCGCCTCGATCGGGCGGTTCTCGTCGAGGATCTCGCGCGCCTCGGAGAGCGCCAGCACGGCGTCGCGGCGCTTGTAGACGTCGCGCGGCAGGTCGCCGTGCTTGAGCTTGGCGTTGAGCGTCTTGCGCGCCCCGACCCAGTCGGCCTTCTGCGCCTGAAGCCGCAGCAGCGTGTCCTGCACCTCGACGTGCTTGGGCTTGAGCGCGAAGGCGCGCTGCGCAAGCTGAAGCGCCGTCTCGGTATCCCCGCGCGACAGCTTCTGCTTCATCAGACCGCGAATGCCGACGAAGCGGGTGTCGTCGCGCTGGACGAGCTTCTTGTAGGTTTCCTCGGCCTTGCGCGTGTCGCCCAGCTGTTCGGCCGCCTGCGCGGTGATGAGGTCGGTGATCTCGGGGCGGTGCAGGTAGCGTTCGGCCTTGCTGGCCTTGGCCATGGCAAGACGGCCCTCGCCGCTTGCGAGCGCCATCATGCCCTCGCTCAGCGCCTGATAACCCTTGCGTTCGCGGTTGCGGTCGAAGTGACGGCTGAGCGCCGTTTCGTCACCGTTGATGAACTTGAGCGTCGCGATGAGCAGGCCGGCGAGCTTGAAGAGCACATAGCCCGCGACCAGCAGCAGCAGCGCGGCCAGCACCGACTGGAGGGGCCCAAGCGTGTATTCCATGCCGGCCACGGTGATCATCAGACCCCCGTCGCTTTCCATGAGATAACCGGCGCCAAGGGTCAGCGCCGCGACCAGCGCGACGAAGATGACGATCTTGATGAGGGACCAAAGCATGTATCGACCCTTGTTATTGGTTCAGTTCGTCGGCCAGCGCCGAGGCGGCGGCAAGCGCGTCGCGGCGCGTTTCGGCGCGCGAGATCCAGCCGGACATGACCTCCGCCGCGGATGCGGGAAGGGCTTCGAGTTCGGTAAGCGCGGTGTCGAGGTTCCCCGCGTCGAGCGCGGCCTCGGCCCGCGACAGCACCGCGTCGGCATCGTCGCCCTGACGCGGGGTGACGGAGCGGGCGTTGAAGAGGTTCTGCAGGGCGTCTCCGACCCCGGTGTTGCCCTGTTCCGCACGCACCTGCCGCAGCGCGTCGCGTGCGAGCGGCGGGAAATCGTCCTGCAAGTCGCCCAGCGCGGCGACACCGTCGGCGGCGGGCGCGGCGAGCGGCTCGGGAACGCTCACGTCATTTTCCTGCAGGGCGCCGAGCTGTTCCGCGTAGGGATCGCCCTCGCGCAGGTTGGTGGTGAGCTCGGCGAGGATGGCACGGCTTTCGGCCAGCTGCGCCTGCGCTTCGGCGTTGGATTCGGAATTGCGCGCCTCGTCGGCCATGGCGGCGATGCGGTTGCGCTCTTCCTCGAGTGCGGCGTTCAGTTCTTCCTGCTGCTGGCTGACCGAGTTGCGCAGCTCTTCGAACTCGCGCTCGTAGGCGGCCATTGCCTCGGGCGAGACCGATTCCTCGACCGGGCGGCGTTCCAGCGCGGTGAGCCGTTCGTCCAGGTTCGCGGTCTGCGCCGAGAGGTCGGCAAGCGCGTTCTCGAGCGCCGAGGTGTCGATGCCACCGACAATGTTGCGGATGTCCTCGACCTGGCCCGCGATCTCGTCCGAGCGCGTGGACTGGCTGTCGAGCCGACCCTGCATGTCGCCGATCGCCGGGTTCGGCGGCGGCGCCATGAGGCCGGGCATGGACATGGCGACGAAGAAGCCCACGGCCGCGGCGGCGACACCGCCGAGCAACATGGGAAGGAAGCCGCCCTTGCGCTCGACCACGGTGTGTTCGACAACCTCGCGGGCACGTTCGCCCCGCTCTGACGGGCCGTATGTGGGACGCGGCGTTTCGCTGCCGGCGACGGTATCCTCGCCCATCGGGGCCATGTCCTCGTCGCGCGGCGGCGGCGTGGTACCAGAGGCTCCGCCCTCGCCGCTGCCGGTGGCAAAGGCAGGCTCGTCCGCGGCGACGGTGTCATCGTCCCCTGAAATCGTGTCTTGCCGGGGCGGCGTGGTGCCCGAGGCACCCCCTTCGCCACTGCCGGCGGCAAAGGCCGGGGCCTCGCCGGCTAGGGGATCGGCAGCCGCCGAGCCCGTCGTGTGATCGCCACCGGCGGCAGGGGCGGCGGTATCCTCGTCCTCGCCGATATGGGCGTCCGAGGGATGCCCCTCGGGGGTCAGGTCGCGGCCGGCGTCGAGCGTGTTGGAGTTCTCGACCATCACGGTGTCGTCGCCGCTCTCGCCGGAAAGGGTATCGCCAGCGGTGCCGGTGCTGTCGGATTCCTCGGGGATCACGTCGGCGCTCGCCTCGGGAACGCTGTCGTCGCCCGGGGTCTCGGTGGCACCGGATTTCGTGGTGTCGTCGCCGATGCCGATGGCGTCGGCCGGGGCGTCATTTTCGGGGGTATCGTCCTCGGCGAAGATGTTCTCCTCACGCGACACGGGCGTTTCGGTGGCCTTTTCCGCCTCGGAGCCGCTTCCGTTCTGACCGCCGGTGCCGGAGGATGACTTGCTTTTTCTCGACCTGGCCACGTATCTCCACCCTTTCCAATCTTCCCGGCTTTCGCATTCGAAGCCCCGGTTTCGTCTTACAGCCCGCCCTGTCCCGTCTCAAGATGACCTGCCCGGGCCAGTAAATCCAGCGTGCAGGTCAGCATGGCCGGCTGGTCCGGTCGTGCCGCGACGGCAACGGCCCGACTATGGAGGGGGCCGACGGACTTGGCCACAGCTTCGCTCAATGCCGCGACAAGAAGCGGCGCCCTTGCCCCATTCCGCGCCAGAATGTCCCCGGTGCGGGGCGAGAAGACCGGCGCCACGACCACGCGGTCGCCGGCGAGGGCGGCGCGGCCCTGCTGCGAAAGCGGGCGTTCGGGCTGGCGATAGATCACGGCCTCGGCGGTCTCCAGCCCGGCATGGGCCAGTCTCTCAACCACTGCGCCGCGTGCATGTTCCCCCCTCATGTGCAGGATTGGTCCGCCGCGATGCGCTCCGGACACATGGGCCACCAGATCCTCGGCGTCGCGGCAGGTCGCGCGGACCTCGAACCCCGCCGCCTTTGCCGCCCGGGCCGTGGACGGCCCCACGCAATAGGCCGGTCCGCGGGCGTGGCCGCCGAGCGCCGTGAAGGCACCGACTGCACTGGCCGAGGTCAGGATCACGGCCGAGACGTCCGACAGATCCGGAAGCGGGCCCTCGGGCACGATCTCGATCAGCGGGCTGATGACAGGATCGAAATCCGCGGCCCCGGCCGCCTGCAAGGCCTCGACAAAGGCGCGCGACGCCGCCTCTGGGCGTGTCATGAGCAGGACGGGGCGCATGGCCGGCATCGGATCTCCGCCATTGTGAGGGGCCTTGCCCGGTGGTAGCTGCTGTCGCCATGCACCGCAACGGAGGCGACATGGACCGCCCGCCCCTCATCCTCGGGCTGGAAAGCAGCTGCGACGACACTGCCGCGGCGCTGCTGCGCGGGCGCGAGGTGCTCTCATCCGTCGTGATGGGGCAGGCCGAGCTGCACGCGGCCTTCGGCGGTGTCGTCCCCGAGATCGCCGCCCGCGCCCATGCCGAAAAGCTCGACCTTGCCGTGGAACGCGCGCTGGAAGACGCCGGCGTGACTCTGCCGCAGGTCGACGCCGTGGCGGTGACCGCCGGGCCGGGGCTGATCGGCGGGGTCCTGTCAGGCGTCATGCTGGGCAAGGGGATTGCGGCGGGGCTGGACGTGCCGCTGGTGGGGGTGAACCACCTGGCGGGCCACGCGCTGACGCCGCGCCTGACCGACGGTCTCACCTATCCCTATCTGATGCTGCTGGTCTCGGGCGGGCACTGCCAGTTCCTGATCGTGCGCGGCCCACAGGATTTCTCGCGCCTCGGCGGGACCATCGACGATGCCCCGGGCGAGGCCTTCGACAAGACCGCGCGCATCCTCGGATTGCCGCAACCCGGCGGCCCCTCGGTCGAGGCCGAGGCCGCGAGCGGCAATGCCCGGCGGTTCGCCCTGCCCCGCCCGCTGCTGGACCGGCCGGGCTGCGATCTGTCCTTCTCGGGCCTCAAGACCGCCATGCTGCGCGAGCGCGACAAGCTGGTCGCGGCCCAGGGCGGGCTGCACGCGCAGGACCGCGCGGACCTTTGCGCCGCTTTCCAGGGCGCGGTGCGGCACGTGCTTGCGGAAAAGACCCGGCGCGCGCTGGCGCTTTATCTGGAAGAAGCCCCCGAGGTGCCTGCCTTTGCCATCGCGGGCGGCGTGGCCGCCAACGGCGCGATCCGGAGCGCCATGGAAAGCCTCTGCGCGGAGCACGGCGTGGCCTTTGTCGCCCCGCCGCTGCGCCTTTGCACGGACAACGCCGCGATGATCGCCTACGCCGGGTCCGAGCTGCTGGCCGCGGGCGAAAGGCACGGCATGGATCTGGCTGCCCGTCCGCGCTGGCCGCTCGATGCCTCTGCCGCGCCGCTGGTCGGATCGGGGCGCAAGGGCGCCAAGGCCTGAGACGGGCTGGACGCGGGCGCCGGGCGCGGTAGGGTCCGCGGAACAGCTATCAGGAGGACAGACATGCTGGTTGCGCTCATCGCCAAGGACAAACCCGGGGCCCTGCAGACCCGCAAGGACAACCGCGAGGCCCACCTGGCCTACATCGAGGAAACGGGCGCCGTATCCCAGGCGGGGCCGCTGCTCGACGCGGACGAGCAGATGATCGGCTCGCTGGTGATCCTCGACGTGGCCGACATGGCGGCGGCGCAGGCCTGGGCCGACGGCGACCCCTATGCCAAGGCGGGGCTCTTCGAAAACGTCGAGCTGATCCCGTGGAAGAAGGTGATCGGATGAGATACTGGCTCTTCAAGTCCGAGCCCTCGACCTGGTCCTGGGAGGATCAGGTGGCCAAGGGCGACGCGGGCGAGGAATGGGACGGTGTCCGCAACTACCAGGCGCGCAACTTCATGCGCGAGATGGCGGTGGGCGATCGCGGGTTCTTCTACCATTCGCAGAAGGAAAAGGCCGTCGTGGGCATGGTCGAGGTGATCGCCGAGGCGCACCCCGACAGCACGACGGACGACGACCGCTGGGAGTGCGTGGACATCAAGGCGGTGGAGCCTGCGAAGACGCCCGTCACGCTCGACGACATCAAGCAGGTGCCGGAGCTGTCCGAGATGGCGCTGCTGCGCAATTCGCGGCTTTCAGTGCAGCCGGTGACTGACGCGGAATGGAAGCTGGTCTGCAAGATGGCGGGACTGACGGCCTGAGATCGCGGGCCCTTGTGGCGCTCGTATCCGAGGCTGATCGCCGCAATTGCAGACGGAGGGCCGGACGATGCCCGGAACCCTCCGCCACACCCCCGCGCGCTCCCAACCCACGGCGCGAGATAATGTCGGTTCCGGCCATTCTGGCCTGTCTATCTCTTCTACGCCCCTCGGCCCGAGAGGGCAAAGGCCAAGTCCTCGCAATTCGACACAGTTGCCCGGCATCGAGGGTCTTCTCAGGACGAGCCGCCCCGCTACGACCGATCCCAACGAAGAGGTCGAACCTGTCGGGTCGCCTTCTGCATTTCGCCGCGCAGCTTGAGCTCAAACTGTCGTACCCGGCATGACGCAAGCCCCAGCAGTGTCGCCAGACACGATCTGCCCTGAAGGTCGGGATAGCGGACATTGCTGCCGTCCGTATCATGGCGCAGAGCCGCGGATCGCAGCCGCGCGCGGCGGCGATCCCGACCGCTGATCCTCTTGGTTTATCCCCGCAAGGTCAGGAAGACCTCGACACGTTTCACCTAGCTTCACCAAATCGCCGCCGCCTGGGGGCGCGGCTGCGATGCGCGGCGGGACTGACGCCCCTTGATTCCGCGCAGGGGGCTTCGCTTTCAGTCGGTAATTGGCTCGAACCGGACCTTCGTTGCGGATGGCCTGAGCGGCGGCAAAGCGGACCTCAGTGCCAATCGTTCGAAGTTCTGCTTTCGAAATAGCAGATCAGGAAGCAAACACAGCTTATGCTGAAACGCCTCTCTCGTGCCGGGCTGCGCACAAGGCGAAGCCTCCGGCCGTGAGGCCGAGTGCGATCCGAAGGGCGTGGAGAGTCAGCCATGTTCTCAATGTTGCCGCCACGTCTGCCGGCAGAACCGCTTGATTGGCAAAAGCCGTATTTGTCGGCAAGTGATAAACCATCGTTACGATCAACACTCCCAGAATTGCGGCGGTGGCGATTGCCCACGGCCCGCGCGCGTCTCGGTCCCACCGCGCCAACCAGAGCGACCCGAGGAGGCCCAGTAGCGAAGGCCCCGCCACGATCGGTATGGTCCGCGCGATGAATCCGCTGTTCGCTGCGAACCATGCCAGAAAGTCTTCCGGCGGAAGGCTCGTCCAATAGCCGCCGAAGGCAAGGCCGATGCAGAGCATCGTGCCGGTGAACGCGGCCGATCCGAGGACCGCGAGATAGGCAAAGGTGGCCCTCATGCGACGGTCTTTCCTGCCCGGACTCGCCGCGCGCGCATCGCCATTCCAGCCTTCATGTTGAGCGCAAGCAGGACGATGTTGACTGCACCCGCGGCAAGTTCGGCGATCTGCACGATCCCAAAGGTCGCGTCGAAAAGGCCAGCCTGGGCCCGCCACCAGAGGAATATGACGGAAGGCACGAGGACGAGCATTCCGTTGGCCGCCACGAGCGCCATGCGGCGACGCTTGGCCCTGATGACGGGAGCCTTGGAGCGCCCCGCGAGACGCGCGCCGCTGGCCCCGGTGGCGATCATGGCGATCACGAGAACCGGCAGGGCATAAAGGATCGCCGTGCGGACGGTGGCGACACCGGCGCTGGACAGGACGAGCTCGGCGGTCAGCGCCGAAACCCAGAACGTAGTGATGGTGAGAAGGGCCGCGGCGCCGGCGGCACCATGCAGCGCGACGAGTGTGGTTCGAGACATGCCGACCTCCCGTTGAATAGCACGCTATGCAATTAGGTAGATGTAGACAGCATGCTATGCAAGAACTATTCTCCGGCCATGACCACCGACACTTTCGATCGCGCCCGTTCGGCGGGCTACCTCGCCAACCACATGGCGCGGCTCTTCGCGCAGCGCCTGCATGAGCGCATCCGACCGCTGGGCCTCGCGCCGGCGCAGTTCATGACGTTGCTGGCACTGTGGGAGGAGGACGGGCTGACACAGCGCGACCTGTTCGAACGTCTTGATGTCGAACAGGCGACCATGGCCAACACCCTGGCCAGGATGGAGCGGGACGGGCTGATCGAGCGCCGGGCACATGCGACGGATGCACGAGCCAGGACCATTCATCTCACGGAGAAGGCCCGCGACCTGCGCGGCCCGGCTCAGGCCGCCGCTCGCGACGTGAACGCCATGGCCCTCGGACACCTGAACGGCGACGACCTCGATCTTTTCGTGTCCACCATGCGCAGTGCCGTGGAGAGGCTGAAGGCGGGAGAGGCCGGTTAGCGCATGGGCGCGAGCAAGGACCACGAGGCCAGCGAAGGGCCGCGTCGAGAGCACTGATCCCGGGTTATGAGACTGCTTGATCGCCGGCGCCAAGCGGGAGCTGAGGTTCACGTCAGCAATGGTGCGCGGCCTGGCAGCTATTCAGCCATCTCACCATATCGGTGAGAATGGGCTCGCAGCGCTCATTGCACTCCACACCCTCGCATCATCTACCTGCACCCCAAAAACGCAAAAGGCGGGCCCCGAGGGGACCCGCCTTTTCGTCTCTTGCAGCAGCCGGGCGCCTCGGGGCCCGGTCCGCGACCGCCTCAGTAGCGGTAATGTTCCGGCTTGAAGGGGCCGTTGGGGGCCACGCCGATGTAGGCGGCCTGTTCGTCCGTCAGCTTGGTAAGCTTGGCACCGACCTTGTCGAGGTGCAGGGCCGCGACCTTTTCATCGAGGTGCTTGGGCAGCACGTAGACGTCGTTCTTGTACTGGTCGCCCTTGGTCCAGAGCTCGATCTGCGCGAGCGTCTGGTTGGTGAAGGAGGCCGACATCACGAAGGACGGGTGGCCGGTCGCGTTACCGAGGTTCAGCAGGCGGCCTTCGGACAGCAGGATGATGCGATTGCCCGAGGGCATCTCGATCATGTCGACCTGGTCCTTGATGTTGGTCCACTTGTGGTTCTTCAGGTTGGCGACCTGGATCTCGTTGTCGAAGTGGCCGATGTTGCCGAGGATGGCCATGTCCTTCATCTCGCGCATGTGCTCGATGCGGACGATGTCCTTGTTCCCGGTCGTGGTGATGATGATGTCGGCCGTGGAGATCACGTCCTCCAGCAGCACCACCTCGAAGCCGTCCATCGCCGCCTGAAGCGCGCAGATCGGGTCGGCCTCGGTCACCTTCACGCGGGCGCCCGCGCCCTGCAACGATGCGGCCGAGCCCTTGCCCACGTCGCCGTAGCCGCAGACCACGGCCACCTTGCCGGCCATCATGGTGTCGGTGGCGCGGCGGATGCCGTCGACCAGAGATTCCTTGCAGCCGTACTTGTTGTCGAACTTCGACTTGGTGACGCTGTCGTTCACGTTGATCGCCGGGAACGGCAGCAGGCCCTTCTTCTGCAGGTCATAAAGACGGTGCACGCCGGTGGTGGTCTCTTCCGAGACGCCCATGATCGCGTCGCGGGTCTTGGTGAACCAGCCCGGGCTCTGCTCCATGCGTTTCTTGATCTGCGCGTGGATGACCTCTTCCTCTTCCGAGGTCGGCACGCCCAGATCCTCGCCCGCCTCGGCGCGCGCCCCCAGCAGGATGTAGAGCGTGGCGTCGCCGCCATCGTCGAGGATCATGTTGGCGCCGTCGGGGAACTGGAACGACCGGTCGAGGTAATCCCAGTGCTCGGTCAGGGTCTGGCCCTTGACCGCAAAGACCGGCGTGCCGCCCGCGGCGATGGCGGCGGCGGCGTGGTCCTGCGTCGAGAAGATGTTGCACGACGCCCAGCGCACATCGGCGCCCAGAGCGGTGAGGGTCTCGATCAGCACAGCGGTCTGGATCGTCATGTGCAGCGAGCCGACGATGCGGGCGCCCTTGAGCGGCTGCTCTTCGCCGAACTCGGCGCGGCATGCCATCAGCCCCGGCATCTCGGTTTCGGCGATATCCAGTTCCTTGCGGCCGAACTCGGCCAGCGCGATGTCCTTGACGATATAGTCTTCAGCCATGTTCCGGCGCTCCAATCCTGCAATACGGGTTCGAAGGGGAGGTAGCATCCCTTGAAATGCCCGGCAACGTGGATCAGAAATTGGCACCAACAGAACCATAACGATGCCGCGACGAAAGCGGACAGCAGGCGGAGCGCAGCACATGGACGAGGCCGGTGGGGTCTATCCCTCGAACGAGTACGGGCGCTACTGCGTGCCCGAGGGGCTCGAGGACCGGCCCGCCGCCCGCGCGGTGATCGCCGGGCGCGCCTACGAGCCGGACACGCTGCGCTTCATGCGGCAGCACGCGGGCGACGGCGACATCATCCACGCGGGAACCTTCTTCGGGGATTTCCTGCCGGCGCTGTCCACCGGGCTGGCCGAGGGGCGCAAGCTCTGGGCGTTCGAGCCGAACCCCGGCAACTGCGCCGCCGCGCGCAAGACCATCGCGCTCAACGGGCTCGCCAATGTCGAGCTGAGCAATGCCGCGCTGTCGAACCGCGACGGCGAGGTGCTGTTTCGCACCCGCGACGAAGACGGGCGCCCGCTTGGCGGGCTGTCGCATTTCGTCGAGACGCCGGGTGACGGGGTCGAGCCTGTTTCGGCGGTGATGCTCGATTACGCGGTGCCGCTCGAGCGCAAGGTCACGATTCTGCAGCTCGACATCGAGGGCCACGAAAAGCAGGCCCTGCGCGGGGCCTGGCACATCGTGCATCGCTCGAAGCCGATCCTCGTGCTGGAGTATTTCCGGCAGGAGGCCTGGCTCCGCCGCACCTTCCGCGGGCTGGGCTATGCCCATCGCGGCAAGCTGCACAGCAACCACGTCTACAGCTGCGACCCCCTGGAGGTCTGACACATGTCGAAACAGAGCCGCGCATGGCAACGGATGCTCTCGGGCCGCAGGCTCGACCTGCTCGACCCGACGCCGGTGGATATCGAGATCGAGGACATCGCCCACGGGCTTGCCTTCGTGGCGCGCTGGAACGGCCA
>CAYNKL010000022.1:0-41106 GCA_964397775.1 uncultured Rhodobacterales bacterium
CGCGCAGGTCGAGGTCTTGCCGACGCCGCCCTTGAAATTGGCTACGGCGACCATCTTGGCGGGCAGCCCCTCGGGGCGCCAGGGCAGGTAGTTCTTGGCCTTCGATCCCTCGGCGGCGAAATGCGCCCGCAGCCGCAGCACCTCGTCGAGGGTGAACCACTTGGCGCCGCCCTCGGTCTCGGAGCGGCCCTGCGGCAGTTCGGGGTTCTGCTTCAGCACCCGGCGGAAATGCCCGACCGCCACGGGGATCAGGTAGCGGGTGATTTCCCATGTCGAGAACAGCCGCAACTGCCGCCCGCCATCCTCCTCGAGCCCGCGCCCGGCAAGATCCCGACGCCCGGCTTCGCAGGCCTGCGCGATGCGGGCAAAGCCCCCGGTCTCGAATGGCCCGCCAAGGGCGCCGAGCGCGGTGTCGGGATCGATGTTGAAATAGGGGGGAAGATCGTTCTTGGGATCGGTCTTCATCTAGGTGCTCGCCTGCCGTGTTCGCCGTTTTTCTCAAGATATCGAAAAATGCAGAACATGGAAGGAAAAGCTGAACCTGTGTTGATTTTCTCAGCAGATTCGCAGGGTTGCGAAGCCCTTTCCAAGGCGGGGGCAGGGCGGTGTGGCACAAATCCCCAGTTATTTTTTGTTAATTGAATCGTTACGCTCTGGGAAGGCATCTCGTATCCGATTGAAGAAAATGGCAATTTTCCGCATCACTCCAACCCACCCGACTCTGATCCCACGTTGAGGTGACTCTGATCCCACGCATTGGCGACTCTGATCCCCCGTTGACGGGCTGGACGGGGGCTGTGGATAAAAATAGGGTGGGTGTCACTGAAACCCCGAAAGCGTGCGCGCGCAAAAATCGGGGGGCAGGGCAGGCACGAGAGCACGATGAGCGCAGCAACAGACACCCCCGGCGGAGGGCTTTTGCCCGACCGTCATCCGACCGCCGATTTCTTCGTCTGCGACATTTTCGATGCCGCGCCCAAGGACGATCTGGGCACCATGGAGCACCCGATCTTCTCGCTCTCGACCCGGCCCGACCGGCGGGTGCTGAGCTATGCCCACAACGGCACCGAGATCGAGGTCACGCCCTCGGTACGCGGGCGCGCCACGATCCATGACAAGGACATCCTGATCTATTGCGTCAGCCAGCTGATGGCGGCGCTCAATGCCGGGCGCGAGGTGTCGCGCACGCTGCAGCTCAAGGCGCATGACCTGCTGGTCGCCACCAACCGCGACACCAGCGGCGACGGCTACGCCCGGCTGCGCGATGCCTTCGAGCGCCTGGCCGGCACCCGCATTACCACCAACCTCGCCACCGGCGGCGTCGAGACCACCCGCGGCTTCGGCCTGATCGACAGCTGGGAAATCGTGCGCCGTTCGCGCGGCGGGCGGATGGTCTCGGTGACGGTGACGCTTTCGGACTGGCTGTTCCGCGCGGTGCTGGCGAAATCGGTGCTGACCCTGAGCCGCGACTACTTCCGGCTGCGCAAACCGCTCGAGCGGCGCATCTACGAGCTGGCCCGCAAGCATTGCGGCCGCCAGCCGCGCTGGCAGGTCTCGGTCGGCACGCTGCACAAGAAGTCGGGCTCCACCGCCCCGGTGCGGGTGTTTCGCGCCGCGCTGCGCAAGATGATCGCCGAGGCCAACCTGCCGGACTACCGCCTCAGCGAGGCCCCGGACGACATGATCGTGGTCGAGCGGCAGCGGGCGGCCCGTTCGGGCCCCGCCGCGCCGCATCTCGACCCCGAAACGCTCGAGGCCGCCCGGGCGCTGGCGCCGGGGGCGGATGTCTACGCGTTGGTGACTCGCTGGCAGGCCTGGTGGGAAGACACCGGCCGCCCGCGCCTCGGCAACCCCGACGCGGCCTTCCTCGGCTGGGTGAAGGGGCAGGGGAGAGGCTGATGCAGGACAAGCTTTTCCAGCCGATCCCGATCGAGTCCCCGCCGGCGCCGGTGGCGGATCTGATGGCCGCCTACCCGGGGGCTTTCGGCTCGGTGGCGGCGGCGCAGCGTTTCGTGCAGCTGATCTGGTTTCCGCCCGACCGCGGCTGGCGCTACCAGCTCAACGGAAAATCCGGCAACAACTTCGTGCTGAACCTGCTCTTCGAGCTGGAATACGGCCAGCCCTTCTCCTGCCACGTGGCGCAGGCCGAGACCGGCAACCAGCACCCGGACTTCGCAGACCGGGCTTTGGAGCAATGAGTTTCAGGCAGGAGGGGCGCTCGAGGACGTGCTGGAGTTTCCTGGCCTGTCACTGGCCTCGGTGCGCGATCCCTATGCGCGGGCGTTGTCGGGCTTCTTCTACCTCTGCCGCAGCCATGAACTGGGCGACCGGCGCTTCCTGCCCGAGCGCATCCGGATGAATGCGCTGGCGGGTATGGACTGGGATCGCGATGCCGGCACCCCACAGGGCTTCGCACGCTTCCTGCATTATCTAAAGGACAGCGCCGAGGCCTTTGGGGCCGAGAGCCTCGATCCGCACTGGATGCCGCAGGCGCTGCATATCCGCCCCAAGATCTACCGCCCCAACGTGGTCGGTCGGACCGAAGAGCTCGATCGCTTCGCAAGGGAGGTGGCGGCGCGTCTCGACCGGCCACTGCCCGCAGGCCTAGAGGGACTGCGCCGCAACGCCACCTCGCGCAAGGATGGCCGGCAAGATTTCTATGCCGACCCGGGGCTGAGAAGGATCGTCGAGCAGCTCTATGCCGCGGATTTCGAGCTGTTCGAATACCCCCGTCGGGAGAGCTGAGCCACGTCGCCTTGCGGTGTTTCGCAGCGAAACATCGACGCCGGCAGGCGTTGCCCATATGCTCTATATGCCCTATCGGCTGATTAATTTCGTCAGATTCTTGCCCGAGTTGTGCTCTACACCATCATTGTAAACCACAGGGAAAGGCTCGCGGGCTAACTCCTGATGCGTGACGAACTGCGTTGGCGACCTATTCCGCCGCGCCTCAGGGGACAGGACAGACATTCATGAATGATCTTTTTGGTGAGTTCGAGCCGGACCATGCGGCGCTTTCCGGCGCCTACGAACCCAACGACACCTTCCAGACTGCGGCCACCTTGGACGAGGGAGCGCATGAAGTGACTGGCTCGGGGATGGACTGGTTCCAGTTCGAGGTGGTCTCGGGCCAGATCAATATCGATATGACGCCGCAGTCGGAATACGCCGGCCGCATCCAGGACATGAACATCGCGCTCTACCGCGATCCCACCGGGCCGATCCTGGCCAGCGGTGGCGCCCGGACTGACGGGGAGACCGAGACCATCAACTACCTCGCCTCCGACGGCACCTACTATCTCAGGGTCATCTGGGCCCAGTATGCAGATGGCGACCATCCCGACGGGGCGACCTATACCTATTCGCTCGATGTCGACCTGCCCGAGGAGATGCCCTCTGACGGCAACGATACGCTCGAGACCGCCACGCCGATCACCGGTTCGGGCACCACGATCCACAGCGGTACCGGGGTCGACTGGTACCGGGTCGATACCCTTTCGGGCGAGATGTCCTTCTCGGTGACCCCGACCGCGGGCCAGAACCTCAACTTCACGCTGCACAATGCCGATGGCACGATCCTGCGCGCGGGGCAGGGCGCCGCCGAGGCGACGAAGGCGCTCGATTACCTCGCGGGCACCGACGACACCTATTACCTCAAGGTGTTCTGGGCGCGCTATCCCGACGGCGCCCCCAATGGCGTCACCCTCGACTATTCGCTGAGCGTCGATCTGCCGGTCGAACAGCCCTCCGACGGCAACGACACGATGGCGACCGCCACCGTGATCGGCGCCGGTACCCAGACCCGCAGTGGTACCGGGATCGACTGGTACCGTTTCGAGACCGGCCCCGGGGTGATAGATTTCTCGCTCGACTCGCTGGCCTTCCTGGACGGCACCGTCCCCAACCTGAACCTGACGCTCTACACCGCGTCGGGCGAGGTGATCCGCGGCCCGTCCGACAGCTTCAGCTACACTGCGCTGCAGCAGGGCGACTATTTCCTTCGGGTCAACTGGGAGGCCTATCCCGAGGGCGCCCCGAACGGCTACACCATGCGCTACGACCTGTCGCTCGACCTGCCGGTGAACACCTGGAGCAAGCCGCTGGATTTCGGCCCGGTGCACAACGCCTCGGTCACGGTTTACGACATCGACAATGACGGCAAGGACGAGATCTTCGCCGGCACCACCAAGAGGCTCGATACCGAAGGCAACGAGATCCTGCCGGCGGGGCTGATCGCTCTCGAGGATACCGGCGCGGTCAAGTGGACCCAGACCTTCGCCGCTTCGCCGGGCATCGACCCGGCCACCGGCAAGCGCTACGAGACCAGCTCGGTCAGCACCGCACCGGTGTTCTCCGATGTCGATGGCGACGGTTCGGTCGACATCGTGGTGGGCGTCGGCGCCGACAACGGCCGCGACGAGTTCGGGGTGATGAGCCAGCCCGGCGACATGGGCGGAGTCTACGCGCTTAATGCCGACGGCTCGATCAAGTGGTCCTTTGTGACCCGCGACACCTTCGGCGACGACAACCGCTCCGACGGGGTCTACGGCACACCGCGGATCTTCGACATCGACGGAGATGGCGTTCGCGAGGTGATCTTCACCTCCTGGGATCACTACCTCTACATTCTCGACGGGCGCACCGGGACCCTCGAGCGCGAGTTCAACCTCTACGACACCTCCGGCTCCACCCCGGGCATCGGCGACATCGACGGCGACGGGTTGTTCGATCTGGTCGTGTCCTCCGACATCAGCGTCAACGATGATGCCGGTCTTCACACCCAAGGCGGTATGCTGCAGGTGCTGACCGGCTACGCCAACCCGATCGTGCCGGGCTGGACCGATCAAATCAGCAGCTCGACCTCGGCGTCGTTCCGCGGCAAGTTCGACGAGCAGTCGCTGTGGTCATCGCCGCAGCTGGTCGATCTCGACCAGAACGGCACGCTCGAGATCGTGCAGGGCACCGGCGACTTCTTCCAGGACGGCCGAGGCCAGCATGTGCGGGTGTGGAACTCCGATGGCACGCTGCGCTTCGAGCTGGGGACCGACGGCCGGGTGCTGGCCTCGCCGCTGATTGCTGATCTCGACGGGGATGGCCGCAAGGAGATCATCGCGGCCACCATGTCCGGCCATGTCCAGGCCTGGTCGGCCTCGGGCGCGGCGCTGTTCAACACCGAGATCACGCCCTACGGCACCGACGCCTCCGAGGATCCGCCGATCGTCCACCAGCCGATCGCTGTCGACATGAATGGCGACGGCCAGCTCGAGATCCTGGTCTCGATTGCGTCGCAGATGATCGCGCTGAACAGCAACGGCCAGCAGATCAGCGGCGTGAACGCCGCCGATCGGGTCTACAACATCTATACCGGCTCGCCGGTGGCTCGCGACATCGACGGCGACGGCCGGCTCGACCTGATTTCCGGCGGCTCGACCTCGGATCGCGAGCAGGCGATGATCTTCCGCTACGAGAACCCCTACGAGGTGGTAAGCGACGGCTATCGCACCGGGGCCTACCAGGGTGCCCAGTCGCTGCACGACATCCAGGATTTCGTCGGTCGCTTCTACGAGACGATCCTTGGCCGCGAGGCCGACCCGACCGGCCTCAACAATTGGACCGACCGGCTCTATACCGGCGTCCGGAGCGGGGCCGACGTGGCTCGCGGCTTCGTCTTCAGCGCCGAGTTCGTCAGCCAGAACACCACCAACACCGAATATGTCGAGACCCTCTACGCCGCCTTCTTCGGGCGTCCGGCCGATGCTGGTGGCCTCGCCGGCTGGACGCAACAGCTCGCAAACGGCGTGAGCCGCGCCCAGGTGCTCAACGGTTTCATCTACAGCCAGGAATTCGGTAACCTCGCCAGCTCCTATGGCATCCTCGTCGACAGCGACGCCGGCCCGGCCCTGAATGCGCCGGTGATCACCGGGGATGGCAGCGACAGCCACATGCTGATCGGCGGCGACGGCAACGACGTGATCTACGACGAGGGCACCGGCGTGCAGGAGGTCCACAACAACGACAAGCAGGTCGCAGGCCAGGTCTTCCGTCTCTACGAGGCCACGTTCGATCGGCTGTCGGATGCCCGTGGCTTCGTCGGCTGGACCACGGCTCTGCAGACCAACCTCGAGCTGGTGCAGGTGGCCAATGCCTTCGTGAACAGCGCCGAGTTCCAGCTGAAGTATGGCGCGCTCGACAACGAGGGCTTTGTCTCCCTGCTGTACCAGAACGTGCTGGGCCGGGCGCCCGACGCGGCCGGGCTCAACAACTGGGTAACTCAGCTCGAGAACAGCACCAGCCGCGCTCAGGTCCTGCTGGGCTTCTCGGAATCGGCCGAGTTTAAGGTCAGCACCACCCCAGCGCTCGACAATTTCATGCGGATGGCCGAACTGACCTGGATCGACGTGATCGAGGGCGGTGCCGGCAACGACACGATGAACGCCAATACCGGCGGGGATATCTTCATCTTCCGCCAAGGCGAGGGCGGCAACGACCTGATCCACGGCTTCGAGCCGTGGGACGAGCTGCAATTCTCGGGCTTCGGCTATCGGAACGGCAGCGATGCCATGGCGCATATGGAGCAGTCCGGTCCCAGCGTGGTGTTCCGCGACCAAGGGCAGGCCATCACCTTCCTGAACACCTCGATGGCCGAGATGCGCAGGGTGCTCTACAACGTCTCCTGATCCTGACGGGCGGCGTGGCGGGAGCCTCGCCGCCGACCTCAATCTCAAGCTCCGGTCCGTGTTTCGTAAGCGGCGCCTGCGTCCCACCCAAGTTCAGCTTGACGGTCTTGCCTGATGGGCCTTCGAGAAGGTCCTCAATGTCAATGCCGCGGCGGACGTGATCCGGTATCATCGAGGTTGTCGCCCGCGTCACGAAGACCGGCGGCTTCCTGGTGCATGCCGTCTTCTATTCTGTGCCCTCCCAGCTTGATCCTGCCCCGAAAAAGTGGACGGGGTCATGCCGCCATGCGCTCCATGTTGGCCGGTGATCTGTAGCCTATCGCGGAATGCAGACGGCGTGAATTGTAGAAGCCCTCGCTGGTCCGGATGTAGGTCAGGTCGGCCAGCCAGACCTGGTTTGGCGCCGATGCCGTGAAGTTCCTGCGCAGCTTATTCGGAGCGATCGGATAGTCGTGCCGGCTATCGGTCGTGCGCACCCGTCGCGGGATTGCGGCCAGCCCGCGCAGGTCTGCCAAGCGCATCAGACGGGCGATACGGTGGCGTCCGACGCACCGGCCGGCAGCGCGCAGAACGGCGTGGATGCGCGGCGCACCGTAACATCCACCGCTTTCCGCATGAGCACAGCGGATATCGTCGATAATGGCCCGGCTCTCCACGCTGCGTCGGCTCTCCGGTCGTCTCCGCCAAGCGTAGTAGCCGCTGGCGGAGACCCCGAGGACGGCACAGATGGTGCGCACGGGCCAGATGTAACGATGCTCATCTAAGAACCCGAAGCTCATCGGGTGGTCGCTCCGAAGATGAGCGCTGCCTTCCTAAGAAACAGCCGGTTCAGGCAAAACGGGTGCCAAGGCGTAGCCCAGGGTCCTGGCGCGCCGCTGGAGGTTCGCGAGAACGCGCTGGCGGTGTCGCTCATCATAGGCTGCCGCTCCCTGATCCTGATAGGTCATTCCATGCCTGATGGCGTTGTAGAACAGGACGGCGATCTTGCGGGCGGTCGCCGTCACCGCCTTCTGCTTTCCGATCCGCGCCGAGAGACGGCGATAGAAGGCACCCAGGGCAGTGTCACTGCGTCCGATGGTTGTGGCGGCCAATCGCAACAGGGCCGCCGCCCGGCTCGAGGAGCGCCGCGTCTTCGACGACAGAAGCTTGCCGCCCGAGATCTTGTTGCCCGGCGCCAGGCAGAGCCACGATGTGAAGTGCTTCGCCGTCTTCCACGCGCGCAGATCAGTGCCGCACTCAGCCACCAGCTTCAGCGTCAGCGAAGGACCAAGGCCATGTATCTGGGTCAGGTCGGTTCCCAATACCCCGTAGAGCGCTGCCCGCACGTCGAAGGACGGTGCATTGACTTGCCTGCCTTTGATCCGGGCCTTCGGCAGCGGCGGCCGATCGTCCCCTCCCTTGACTGAGAGGGCTGCGACAGCCTCTTCCAGCCTCTGATCGCAGTCCGCGATCTTGGCTTTGTAGAAGTCGTAGAGGTCGAGTGACTGGGCCAGAGCGAAAACGTGTTCCGCCCGGTCATTGCCCACAAGTGCTGCCCGGATCGTCTCCGGCGAGGATTTGCACCGCACATCCCGGTAATCGGCCAGCACGTCCGGATCACGCTCCCCCGCGACGATGGCGCGAATGATCTTCATGCCGGTCGCGCCGGTGATGTCCGAGACCACGTGATGGAGTTGCAGGTTCATCTCCATCAGGGCCTTTTGCATGTGCTGGATATGGGCGGCCGCATACTCGGTCAGTCGTTCGCGCTGGCGCATGTAGGCGCGCAACGTGGCAATCTCCGCATCAGGACGGAAGCTGCCGCGCAGCAAGCCGTAGGAATGCAGTTGCCGCAGCCACCCCGCATCGCTGACATCGGTTTTGCGACCGGGCACGTTCTTGGCGTAGCGGGCGTTCACCAGGATCACCTCGAAGCCTCGGGCCTCGAGGATCTCGAACGCCGGTATCCAGTAGACGCCGGTGGATTCCATGGCCACGCTGGTGACGCCGCAAGACCGGAACCAGTCTGCGAGGTCGTGCAGATCCTGGGTAAAGGTGCCGAAAGCGCGCACCGGCATGTCACAGGTGGATGGGTTCACTGCCGCCATGTGCATCGTCGAGCCGATGTCGATTGCGGCCGCATTGGGGTTGACCATCTTGAGGTCCGGGTGGCCGCCGGTTGTAGGTCTGGGCATGACATCTCCTCCGTTCAGAACGAAGGGCGTGGGCCATGCAAGTTCATCATCTTCCTAACCGGGATCGCCGCGACTGCGACGTCACCACTCTCAAGTGCGCATCAGCCCATGTGCCACGTTTTTTAACGGGGTCCAGCCCACCAATAAGCTATCGGCAACTGCCCTTCGCTACGAGCTTAGCACAAGCTGTTGCTACCGCGCACAGGCGGGCTGCGGCCCGGAACGGTTTTTTTAAAATATCGCGCTCCGTCTGGGCCTTTTGCAGCTCCCGCTTCAACCGGGCGTTCTCCGCCGCCAGGACGGATGGGGACGGGCTCTGCGCCTGCGTTGTGGGGCGCCGCGCAGAGCCCGCGCCCGACCTGCCGAATTGCCGGATCCCGCAGCGCAGCGGGGTCTCGTGGACACCCAGTTCCGCCACGACATCCATGATCGACAGCCCGCTCGTCTCGACGCGGTCCGCGGCCTGCCGCTTGAACTCGTTCGGAAAATACCGGCGCTTCTTCTCCATCGGACACTCCTTCCGTTGGCTCGAAAGGTGTCCACCCACCTAGGGCAGGATCAGATCAGGCTGTCACCGTTGCCGCGATCGACAGGCTGGTCCACCACGCGACCATATTGGAGATGAATGGGGACAGCTACCGCCAGCGAGTTGCAGCCTCCAGCTACAACACCAGCGATAAGCTGGAAATGAAAACCGCACAGCAACATCAACGAAGAACGCAACGGGTCAAAACTGGCCAATTTGGTCGTCGATAGCGGTCAAGGAGGTTTGCGCTCTCCACGGTGCCTGGCGTCGACGATAAGACGGCGGTGGATCTCGTCTCGGAGGGGCATGCCGACTATGTACGGGCGTATCCGCAACAGATCGTTGCCGGGAGTGGATTTGCGTAATGACTGACAAGGATGACCGTGCATCACGGCTCTCGCCGATCCAGCGACGCCTCTTGGCCGGTGGGCGGGATAGCGTAGGCGACCGGAAGCAAGCGTACGATGCCCTCGCAGATCCGGCGCCCAAGGATCCAGAGGTCTGGTCGAAGGTCGTCTTCATGCTCGGTGACGAGGACGACGCGCGCGCATGGATGCTGGCACCTCGGATGGCACTAGACTACCGACGGCCGGTCGACATGCTGGATGAACCCAGTGATCGACGTGAGCTAATGGATCACATTATCAGGATCGCGCATGGTACGTACACATGACCGCGATATGTACCCCTAACTACCGTACAATAACGACTGAGTTGCTCGTCTTCGGTCACGCCGGACGCACCGGACCGCGGGGCGCCGCATTGCCGTCGCTGCCCCGCTCGACCGCACGCTTCGCGAGGCTCGAGTGATCTCTGCGCCGCCCGCTCGATAATCTCATGTTATCCCGAACCGTATTCGATGCCCCTAAGCAGCAATTGCGCGATGCGGCTGGTTGAGATGATAGCGCGTTGGCGCACAAGGAGATCGTCTGCTGTCATGTAATCATCCTACGTGGTAGAGAACGAAAATGGGGCTCTCACTGCTTACATCATGTGCTGGAGCGGCAGAATATGACCCATATGTTGATCCGAAGATGGATCCCGGCGTCACTGCTGCGCGGATAGTCGGCCAGCATGGCGGGCGGCATCTCGCAGATGGTAACGCTGCGTAGGTGCTGGAGCAGACGCGAACGGAGGCATCAGGCAGCTAGACATGACCGACGACATCATCTTCTACGGTGATCCTCATGGGCGATGGGACCCGCTCTACGAGGCCCTCGATAAGCGGCCCCGTGCTGTCATTGTGCTTGGCGACTTGGCAGAGGCGAAGCTAGATCTCGGTGGGCCGCAACGTGCCCGCGATGCATTTGACGCCGTGCTCGACGCGAGTGCCCAGCTTGCGTTTATCGTAGGCAATCACGATAGCGGAACGGATGAGCTGTGGAACGTCGTTGAAGACTACGACGAGTACCGGATCGACGGCCGGATCATTGAACTCGACGGGCTCAGGATTGCTGGTCTGGGCGGCGTGGTCCGACGCCGTCTTTGGTACGGCGAGGGTGAGCCACGCGTCTCAACCGAAGAAGAGTTCATTGCTACCACACCTCGACAGGAACGGTGGCGCGGGGGCATCCCGAAAGCTCACCGTACGACGCTTTTGCCTTGGACCGTCGAAGCTCTCCGCGGTCAATCTGTGGACGTCCTCGTCACACACGAAGCGCCCCTGCCTCACCGGCACGGATTTCATTTTATCAATGGCTTAGCCGCTGATATGGGCAGCCGACTGGTCGTGCACGGGCATCATCATAGGACGTACTCCGATGAGACCGAGGACGGTATCAAGGTTCAAGGCGTCGGTCTTGCGAGGATATGGCGGCTCGCGCTCTGAGGTGCAGGAAGAGGCAGAGATCTGTGCTGCCTTAAGGAGGGCGATTCTCTTGTCAGTCAGTGCAAACCGAGCGTAGACGATGGCGTTGATTTCAGCTTCGGTCTGAGCGATTTCGGCGATGAGACGGTTGAACTCTATGCGATCGCGGGCCATCCGCTTCGCAAGGTCCGCCAAATCGTGCACGACGCGCTGTTGAGTCTCGATGCCGAGTTCGCCGCGCTCTACCCCGGCTTTTCCCGCCCCTCCATCGCGCCGGAGCGCCTGATTCAGGCCAGCCTTCTCCAGATCCTGTTTGCGATACGGTCTGCGGCGGCAGCTTATGGAGCAGGTGGACTACCACCTGCTGCTCGGGTGGTTCGTCCGGCTTAGCATTGACGACGCCGGGTGGGTCCCGACCGTGCTGACCAAGAACTGAACTGATGCGGTGGATGCCCCCGCCAACGGCATCTCACATGCCATGATGGTTCCATTGGAACCGAACGGAGGGCACACCGATGACGACGAGTATCAGCATGCTGGCGATCGATCTTGCGAAGGGTAGCTTTCAGGTCTGCGCCGTCGGGCCGGAGGGGACGGTTCTATACAACCGAAGTTTGTCGCGGACGCGTCTGGCGACGCTTCTCGCTGAGCAACCCGCGTGCATCGTGGCGATGGAGGCCTGCGCCACGTCGCATTACTGGGGCCGGGTGGCACAACGGCACGGCCACGAGGTTCGGCTTGTCCCGGCGGTCTATGTGAAGCCGTTTGTGAAGCGTCAGAAGAACGACAAGGCGGACGCGGAAGCCATCGCGGAGGCGGCCTTGCGCCCGACGATGCGCTTCGTGGCGGACAAGAGCGCCGAGACTCAGGGGCGCGCAGTCGCTTTCCGGACGCATCAATGTCTGGTCCGGCAACGCACGCAGCTCATCAACGCGCTTCGAGGACATCTGGCCGAGTTCGGCCTTGTGGCGCCGAAGGGACCGGCGAGCCTGAAGGTGCTGGAGAACGCGCTGGAAGACGAGGCCACGGACCTGCCACGCCCGGTTCAGGAAATGGGAACGATTTACCTTGGCCAAATCGCGCGGCTCACCGAGGTGATCGAACATCTGGCGGATGAACTCGAGGCAGCATCGAAGACAGATGCACAGCTGCGTCGGCTCTGCACCATCCCTGGGATTGGCCCGGTCACCGCTGGCGCGGTCTCGGCATTTGCACCGGACCTCGATACATTCGACAGCGGACGAAACTTCGCCGCGTGGCTCGGACTAGTTCCACGACAGAGGTCCACCGGTGGCAAGACAAGGCTGGGTTCGGTCAGTAAGATGGGTCAGACGGACATCCGCCGCCTGCTAATCGTCGGTGCCATGAGCGTGATCCGCTGGGTGGTTCGAAAGGGCGGCAGTGCGAACCGCTGGCTGGCTGCGCTGGTGGCGCGCAAGCCCAGAATGGTCGCAGCCGTTGCGCTGGCGAACAAGATGGCTCGCATGATTTGGGCCATGACAACGAAGAAAGAGGATTATCGAATGGCGTGATCTGAGCCCGAACAGGGGCTGGACACGACATGGCCGCAAGGCCGGGGTGAGCGATCGACGAGGAGTACGCGACACGGACTTCGAAGTTCAAGGCAGGGAAATTCAGACCCGGGGCTCGAGCGCTTGCAGCTCTCTGAACCGATGTGAACCCAGCCCTCCGAACAGCATACCGGCCCGTGGCGTCATGGAAGGCCACGCTCAGAGGCCTGACACACGTCCGATCGAAGACCCCGCCGACGAACCGAAGATATTGCTTGCCTCCCTTGTAGCATGAGCAGGTTTTCAGTGGGTCGATACATGCCAAACAGGGGGCATCCACACACGTTCGGCCGGGCCAAGACTGTCGGCGGCATGGCCCAGAGCCGGGCACCGCAGCCGATGCTGCGGAGAACCGCCTTCAGCATGAACAACATCCTTCGAACACGATTTTTCAGCAGCCTTTTAAAGGTCTTTAGAAGTTATCGCCAACTTTATCGCTACTGAACGTGAGGAGATTCATTCGGCGGTAACGGCCGTGGCACTTGATTGTCCGAACCGCCTCCCTCAAGCTGTCAAAGACAGGGTAAATACCCAAATCCTTGTCGATCTGAACGCTGTATGAGGAGCGGTCAAAGCTCGCGTCCGCCCATACGCGCACTGCTGGAAATCCGATCCGCTTGGTTCGATTGATAATATTATCGATGTAGTCGTATACTCCTGCTCCCATTGAGAAGCTGTGCCTGTTGTGAATGACATAGACCGGTCCGATGTGGAGAGCACAATGTTTCTTAAGGGCCTCCAACTGAGCTTCTTCGGATTCCAGGCCATCAATCTCATTGCTTCCTGGATGTATTATTATTTGCGGTACTACGTCGTAGTCACCAAGAGAATATATCATGAATTGGCCTTAACTATTTAATTTTCAACGTTTCGTGTCTGTCTCTGGGTAAAAGACTTTGGTGTTTTTGCAGAGCCATCTTATTGCATTTGCTGCGTCATGTATCGTGGTGTCGCCAGGGTTATGAGAGCTTTCTTGCATTCCTCCCAGCAAGAGAACGTCAGTGTTGTTTAAGATGGGGGTGAGGGAATTCCAGAGCTCTGTTTTGTCTAAATAAACTAGATTCTCCGAATATCCCCCAAAACCCTGCCATTCCTCAACTGCCTCAGGGGAGGAAAACTCATCCTCCTCAACCTGAAGCACTTTCCGAACCGAATAGCCTGCAGAGGCGAGCTCGAAAAGTTTTCTGTCGATCTGGTAACGAAAGTATCCGTCTTGGTAAATTGAATACTCGGAGTCGACGACGACCATTTCACCCCTGTGGTTATTTACTTTTTCTATAATCGACATAATGCGTTCGAAAACTTGAATTTTGTATTGTTCCCTTATGGATGGTTCAAACAGATCGTCGGGCCAGAGCAAGACGAGCGATTTTGGCCGTTTTGACAAGACCGGTTCAGGTTGAGCTGCATGAATCATTCATGGTTTTCCTTATATTGAATTCACTTTTGATGATTTACTGACGGGTGGTTTAAGGCGCGTTTATAGATTAGGGTTTTGACCTCGGCCGCTGGCGGCGCAATTATTGGCGTCGCCGTGTCACAAGAGGCTCTCCCGTTCACCTGTCCGAGCCGATGCGCTCGCGCATTTCCTGCCACGTCTCGGCGGCGGCATCGCTTTCGGAGAGCGCACGATACGCGAAACCTGCCTGCCGCGTTCCGTGGCCGAGGTGACTCTGGATGACGTCCGCCGCGATCTCGGGGGAGGTCCAGCGCATGTAGTCCGCGGCTAAGGTTCGCATGTCATGTAGCGGAACCCCGATGACCTCCCGGACGATGCTGCTGATCCATTTCCGCTGCCGGCAGCCTATTGAGTGAGTCAACCAGTTCTGCCCTTGCGCTGTGCGATATTTTACGTTGGCGGCGCGCCGAGGGAGGCCGCCCAGCAGCAGCTCGTCGAGGATAATGCCTGTTTCGGGCCAAAGTTCACCGGCGCCGGTCTTCATGCCGGTTTTTTCCTGCGTCCAATTCAGCCGCCAAGTACCGAGTGGATCGCGCCGCAATTCGTTGCCGAGCCGCCAGCCGCTCATGTCGCCGGACCTTGAGGGCTTGTTGATCGCGACCGCGAGGATTGCCGCCGCTTGCCGCAATCGTCGCGCTTTCGCAGTGTGATCGGCGTGGCGCTTCGCGGTCTGCGACAGGTCCCCAATCACCGAGACCAAGTGCTCGAATCCACCGCGGTCGACCAACCCGACCACTCGTGCGGTCTTCGCTTTGGGCTGCCCTCGGCTGGAGCGAGCGTAGTGATCCCGCACAGTGCCTAGGGCGTCGCGTACGTGCTGATCACCGTTGCCGTGACGCATCAGCGCTTCCAACCCGCTGAGATACGTCACGACAGTCCGGTCGCTGACGCCTTGTCGCTGGAAAACCTCGCCAGCGACGACCCCGAAAAAATACCCTGGGTTCTCTGCTGCCGCAGGGTGAGGCAGTTCCAATTGTGGGATAACGCTTGCGCAGCGGCAAATCGAGGCATGGTACCGCCGCTTGGAGGTATCGCGGATCGGAGCGGCTCGCAGCATCGGCCACATTTGTCGCCATGTCTCCGGCCAGTCCTGCGACGCCGAGAGCGGCAATGAAGGGGAAGATTTGATCCGGTCGATATGCGCGCCCCTGACACGGCGATAGTACTCTCGGCGCAGCTCGTAGCCCTCCGCCGTCGAGACGTGCGGTGCGTACCGTGTCAGGGCACGCAGAAGCGTGTAGAGCGTGGCTTCCGACTTTGCTGCCGCACGAAACGGCGCCATACTCGGCGCATCCGGCATCTCGCCTCGCCTGCGCAGCGCGGCGAAGAACCGTTTGAGCACCGGCACCATGCCCGGCTTCAGATTCCGCCGGTCGGCGAGAACGGCTGTCCTGACGTTGGCAGGCAGAGCGGTCAGCTGAGGTTCAAGAGTTCGCGCCGTCATGACGTGATCCTCCGACGCATCGTTCGAAAGATTTGTGGATGGCGCGTCTGCAAGGCCTCGCGGACTGCCTGTGCGGCTTGAGCTCCGGTGTCGCGACCGTAGTATCGACGGACGGTATCTTCGGTGTCTCCGAGAACCGAGGCGGCCTTGGCAAAGCCTCCGGGTTCTACGGCGAGAACGAGCGTCGCAACCGCGTGCCGCGCTTGATGCGGCGTCAGATCCAGACCGATGAGCTCGGCGCCGTCGCGCCACATCTCCGCGAGCGTCGACGGGGCGACACACCCGAGTGGAAGTGCGGCGGGATCGCGTTGCAAGCGCGGGGTTGCCCGACCGGGCAAGACATACGGCGTGTCCTCTAGGCTATGCAGTGCTATGTAGCGAGACCGCAAGTTTGTGAGCCAGTGCCATAGGATCTCTCCTTCGTCTCCCTTCAGGTGTACGGAGACCTCGACACCGTTCTTGGTCTCGCCGGGCGCGAAACGCAACTCAGCGTGTTTGCGCTTGTCCATCCATATCACGTGACCGGGCATGCCTGGCAGGCTGCGATGTCGGAGCCGGATCAAGTTCGAGGTTCTGAGCGGTCGCGAGACCTGGATCCCGAACAGGACCGCTGTCGCGTAGAGGCGTAGCGCGGAAAGCTCGGTGGCGGAGTTTTCCGCGTATCTCGCTTCAGCGATGCGCTCCTGCGCGACCATGGCGATTTCCCGCGGCGCATGCACAAACCGCGCCGCAAGCGAGGGTGAGCGGATCAGCGCATCGCAGAGCCGCCGCGCCTCATCAGTCATCTGGTCGCCTCGCCGGCGGGCCGCTTCGGGGAAGAGCCGGCGTCGCAGGGCCACTTCGTCTGCAAGATCGTTGCGATCCAGACCACGGCGAGCGAGAGTCTCGAGAGCTGTCAAACGGTGCGCCAGCGTTTGAGATTTTCCGGCATCTTTGAAATGCCGGCTCTTGGCGGCACGTTCGATTTGTTTCTGGCACGCGTGATCCAGAAGTTCCCCGGTGAGGAGATTGGCCAACGTGGATAGGGTCGCGCGCGGCTCTCCAAGGTCCTCTCGAGCACGGACGAGCCATGTGATCGCCCCTTGCCAGCCCGCGCGGGCTGTAGCGGCGTTTCTTGGAACCCGGGTCCACCTCGCCGCTTCTTTGTCGAGCTGTTGGAGAACGCTCTGTGCGTCTTCGCCAGCTTCGATCCGCGTGCGGGCAGTTGCGATGCGATCTTCCGGGCGAACGAGTGCCCCGCGCATGACGTCCTCAGCGTCAACGCGAAACGCCGGTGGCAGAGAGCTCCAGACAACCCGCGAAACGTTAGTGCTTCTGGTATAGGGGGCGGCCAGAGGGCACGGTGGAAGAAGATCGGCGGTCTTTTCATCGCCCCTGAATTCTTCGATGAGGCGGTTGAGCAGGGTGATGGAGCGGCGGAGCGTCTTTTGCTTGGCTGCGCTGAGCTCCTCTGCGATGCGCTCAAGCTCTGCCGACGTTAGATCGCTTGGAGTGTTCCGGCTCCGCGCGCGCAGAATAGTGAGGCTTCGCGATGCGCCGGTGCTGAAGAGCGCATCGCGTTCCACGAACCCCTCGTTCGCCTGGACGAACGCGATGAGCGCATCCCAGTCGGCGCGTACGCTATGGTCGACATCACCGACCCGGCTGTGGTGAAAACGCCGCAAGAGCGCGCGAACCCGCGCATTTCCCCGCTGTCGCGCCGCTTTGAGATCACGCGCGCGAGAGACGATGCCGTAGCTCGACGGCACCACGACCTCCTCGAAGTGCGAAAGGTCGGCTGGCAAAAGACCGAGATCACCGTCGCATAGGCCGAGACGCGCGGGGATTTTCTCGAGCTCGCGGATCGCGTCATATGGTGCTTCGGTTTCCCGAGCCCAGGCTGAGACATCAGCGAGGGTGGCCGGGACAGAGACTACATCGGATACGTTCGAAGAGGTCATTGGTCACCTCCCGACGCATTGATGGATCGGCAATCAATCGAGTGTCGCGCTTGCACAGCACGTGTCGCGGTTGCTGCAAGTTTCGCAAAAAGGTCCCCGAACATGACGCCGATAAATGTTCGGGGACCATTGTGCAAATGTCGGTTGGATAGAGCGTGTGTCTGTACGAGGGTGGTGGTGTCGCCGAAACTGCTCATGCCAAGCCATCCGACACGAAGCCGTGGGGTAGGGTGGGATCGTGACGCCGGCGCAGCCACTCCTCGGCATCCACAGGATTGAAGCGGACCATGCCAAAGACTTTCCGCGTTGGCAGGCCGTCCGCGATCCAGCGGTCAACGGTTCGATTGCTGATCGCCAATCGAGAGGCCAGCTCGGCTTTTGTCATTAAGGGCAGACGATACCGCGCCTCGGTCTGTTGTGTCGGTTTCTTACCGTCTTCGCAGGCCCAGATCTTCGCCCAGCTCATGCGATGGGCGCGGCCAATGCGATAGCTTTGCAGTTTGCCGTCCTGGATCCACATGCGGATTGTTCGTGGGCGGACCCTGAAATGATCAGCCGCGGCCACTGGGTCCAATGGGTATGGGGTGCTGGGCTGGTGGGCGTCGTTAGAAACTCTCATCAAAATGCTCTTGGTAAGTACAAATACAAATCTAGCTCATCTTGATTAATGCGGAGTTTCGACGGCCCTCAGGGAGGCCCGGTCAGTGCGGGGGACCGCGACGTGTAGAAGCGGCCAAGACCTCTCCCAAACAGGCCATATAGGTGCGCATTTCGGACGCCGGCCTGCACGGCGTCAGTCCGCTCCTACTCTCAAGCCGACGACATCCGTCGCATCAGTGCATTCTGGATTAAGACCAGCGTGGAAGGTGCCATTTTGAAGGAACGGATCAGTGTGCACGAACGAGCCATCTCGACTGAGGGTCTATTGGGTGGTGTGTTCGAAATCGCTCAGAGATCGGGCGGCACGTCTGTCAATAGAGCCTCGTGTCCCACTTTGGGTAGCGTCCACGCACGTGGTGTAATTTCAGCGCCGGCGATGGTGTAATCCCGGGTGGTCACCGAGGTGTATGATCGAGGTGGAGTTTGGCGACTTCAACCACGGATCACACGGAGACCCCGATGACCAAGACGAACATGGACCTGTCCGAGCTTATGGCCAAGCATGACCAGGGCGATTTCCTTCGCACCATCGCCGAGGCGGTGCTGCAACTGATCATGGAGGCCGATGTCGACGGCCTGATCGGTGCTGGGCGCCACGAGCGCAGCGGCGAACGAACGACATGGCGGAACGGGTATCGAGAGCGCGCTCTTGATACCCGTCTGGGCACGCTGAACCTGCGGGTGCCGAAGCTGAGGCAGGGCAGCTACTTCCCGGGCTTCCTCGAGGCTCGGAAGACCTCCGAACAGGCGTTGGTGGCCGTCATCCAGGAAGCGTGGATCGGCGGCGTCTCCACCCGTCGCGTCGACGAGCTGGTGCAGGCGATGGGCCTGTCCGGCATCTCCAAGAGCACGGTGTCGAAGCTGTGCAAGGACATCGATGAGCGGGTCGGCGAGTTCCTGAACCGCCCGTTGACCGGCGAATGGCCCTACGTCTGGCTCGACGCGACCTACCTCAAGGTCCGCTAGGGCGGGCGTATCGTGCCGGTCGCGGCCATAATCGCCGTGGCAGCCAACACGGAGGGGCGCAGGGAAATCATCGGCCTGGGCATCGGGCCGTCGGAGGCCGAGACATTCTGGACCGAGTTCCTGCGTTCCTTGAAAGCTCGGGGACTGGACGGCGTGCGCCTGGTCATCAGCGACGCGCACACGGGGCTCAGGGCTGCCATCGCTCGCGTCTTCGAGGCGACTTGGCAACGCTGCCGCGTTCATTGGATGCGGAATGCACTCGCCCACGTGTCGAAGGGCCAGCACACTGTGGTCGCCGCGGCGATCCGCCAGGCTTTCGACCAGCCTGACCGCACCCATGCTGGTGAGATCTGGCACAAGGTCTCAGAACAGCTGCGCCCCCGCTGGCCAAAGCTCGCAGACCTCATGGATGCCAGCGAGCACGATGTTCTGGCCTACATGTCCTTCCCCCGCCAGCACCGCACCAAGCTGCACTCGACCAACCCCATCGAGCGGTTGAACAAAGAGGTGAAGCGTCGCGCCGACGTCGTCGGGATCTTTCCGAACGAAGCCTCCATCACACGTCTGATCGGTGCCGTCCTGTTCGAAGCCAACGACGACTGGCAGACATCAAGCCGCTACATGATGGTCGAGGCCTTCGCCCAGATCGACAAGGAGGAGATCGACCCCATTCTCAGCATTACCACGAAAGCCGCCTGATCATGACCTCAGGCCATCCGGGAATTTACACCACCTTGACGGACACGACCGGCCTGCAGAATACAAGGTCTCATAGGTCTGTTAGGAGACGAGCTGCACTGACATCCAGCGCCTGCGCTATTCGGTAGAGATTGTCGATCGAAATATTCTGCTCGCTGCGCTCGACAGCGCTCAGGTAAGTGCGATTGAGCCCGGCCTCTGCTGCCAAGCGCTCTTGTGACCATCCGCGCTCTGCGCGCAGTAGTCGGAGTTGCCTAGCCAGGATGGCGCGAAGAGGGCTGAGTGGGACGCGTTTCACCGTGAAGGCTATTACGCGTCGCGCATCTTGACTCTACCTGTTTTAGCATACATTCGCACGGCCCGAACGTTGGAGACTTGAGATGAGTAAAGAAGACAACACGATGACTGTCGCCAAGGTGGATCGACTGCTTGAAGATGCCAACAGGCATGCCAACATACACGTCTGTGCAGGTCTTTCGCGCGATCAGATGAGACTGACTTGTTCAATGACTGTGTATCAAGCCGGTCATTTCGACTTCTCATTGGGTGAGTTGCCGTTGGTGGCAAACAATCCTAAGGAGTACGCAGCCAGGAGGCTGAACACATCCACGGAGGCACTCGACAAATGGTTTGCGGCTATCCGACACAATGGCCAGCAGTGCACCGCGCAAACCAAGGCTAAACGACGCTGCGGCAATTATGTGGTATGGGGCATGGGCGCAAAGGACCTTGAGTACAAGAATTTCGATCCGTCGGCCCCAATCCTTTGCAAGGTACACCAAAAGCTTGCTGACCGTATGTAACATGGAGAGCATCCATCAACCCGGCGCTTGGGTAGCCTTGCGTCTGGCAGTGCGCTACGGAGGGACGCCTTCACGCTCTCTAAGAGCGATGGGCGGATTCGCCTGACCAACAATGCAGCTGAGCGCGCATTTAGCGGGATTACTCTGGGAAGAAGGTCCTGGCTCTTTGCGGGCTCCGAGCGCGGCGACGACAGAGCGGCCTTCATGTCTTCCCTGATCGTCACGGCAAAAATGAACGACAATGCCGGCAAGCGTGGCTTGCTGACGTCCTCGTTTGGCTCCCCAGCACACCGACGTCACGCATGCCGGACCTTCTGCCCTAAAATTGGCAGCCATCAGAGCATCGACGCACAGCATGACCGCGGCCTACGCCGGATGCTTACGATCACGCGGTCTCTGGCTAGTATGCAGATGAGTTGGGGGATCGCAAAAAAGCGGTAAGACCGCATGTCTTCCTCCATCACAAACGGACGGCACCCGCCGCCTGGCCATCAGCATACAGACTGATCCGGCAGCGCCAGTCAAAAAGTCACGCGGTCTTATGGCGTTTTGCGAGTCGGCGGGGTTTCAGAACCCCTACTTTTGCGCGGAACCGCACGCCCGGGGTGCCGAAGGCCGACTAATCCCGCGGAAGGGAAGGCAGGGCAGAACGGGGAAAACCAGGGAGCAGGAAGGTCTGCGCCGACCGGGAGGCCGGCGCAGGGTCGGTTGCCTGTCCGGCGATCAGAGCAGGATCATGTCGTCGGTGATGTCGGCGAGTTGAGTGTTCTGGAAGGTGATCTCGACGCCCTGATCGGAGAACAGCACGTCTCTGCCGGACTGGCTCATATGGTCAAGCGCGGCGCTGGCCGAGCCGTAATCGAACCCGTCGAGCCCGACGTAGTCCCAGGCCTCGAGATCGAGCACCAAGTGGCTGCCGCCGTCCTCCTGCTCGAAGGCGAACACATCGGCAAATAGGCCGCCGGCAAGCGCGTTGTCGCCGGTCTCGCCGCTCAGCCAGTCGTGGAAGGGGTCATCGGTGCCATGGTCGAGGCCGCGCATCCAGTCCTTGAAGTCCTCGGCGGTGGCGGCGACGAACTCGGCGCTTTGGGAGAAGCCGCGGACCACTTCGGCCCGGCTGGTGCCGGCCGCAAGCTGCTGTGTCCAGACCCTGAGCCCGCCGGCATCGGCCTCGCGGTCCAGAACGTTCTGGTAGAGCAGCTCGATGAAGGCCGTGTCATCGAGCGCCCCGTAGGTGGCCTGGAATTCGGTGCTGTCCACGAAGCCATTGATCACCGCATCGAGCGCGCGGCCGCCGGCAAGCTGGCCGCTCCAGTTGCTGAACCCGGTGATGTCGGGTGCGCGGTCGAGCGTGGCCTGATAGACCCGGTAGACATCGTCGCCCCAGCCCGCCTGCGAACTGGCATTGGCGAAGGCGCGGGCATCGGCGGCGGTGGAGTCGGTGAACTCGGCGCTCTGCGAGAAGCCCAGCACCACTTCGGCACGGCTGGTGCCGTCGCCGAGTTGTCCGGTCCAGTTGGCGAGACCGCCGGCATCGGCGGCGCGACCCAGCACGTTCTGATAGAGCAGCTCGACGAAGCCTTCGTCATCGAGAGCTCCGTAGGTTGCCTGGAACTCAGTGCTGTTGACGAAGCCGGTGGCGACCTGCTGCAGGCCGCTCTCGCCGGTGAACAACCGCTCGCTCCAGTTGGTCAGACCCCTGAGATCGGGAGCGCGGTCGAGCGTGGCCTGGTAGAGCCGGTAGACGGATGCCGCCTCGTCCATGGCGTAGGTCGGGTCGAACCCGTCACCGAAGATCGCGTCGTCACCGCCGCGGCCGAAGAAGCTCTCGGAGGCGTCGCTGCCCGACAGCTTGTCGCCATACTCGCGGGTGCCGCGCAGCTCCTCTATGCCGGAGATGGTCTGCCGGAAGCCGGTGCCCTGCCAGCTGCCCATGGCGGTGCCGTCTTCGAGATCGACGGCGACCGCGCCGGTCATGCCGCTCTGGTCGAAGCGCAGCATATCCCAGCCGTCGCCGCCGCTCACCGTGTCGTTGCCGCCCAGGGTGATGAAGCGTTCGTCGCGGGTGCTGCCGGTCATGCTGTCCGCATGGGCGGTGCCGCGGATCTCGATCCTGCCGGGGAAGTAGAGCTCCCCGGTCACATCGTCGGCATAAGGGGCGGCGGTGGCGATCGTGTCGCGACCGCCGAAACCGTCCTCCGACACGATGCCGGTGCTCATGTCGATGACGATGCCACGAGTCGGGGTGTTGCCGGAGTTGTCGGTCTTGTAGTCGAGCCGCACGGTGCCATCGGACTCGCCCAGTACGAAACTGTCATTGCCCTGGCCGCCTTTCAGCGCCAGCCAGCCATCATTGCTGACCGTGGCGTTGAAGGTGTCGCCCGAGGCGGTGCCCGAAAGCGCCAGTCCGTCGGCCTCCATGGCGTTCATGACGTCGTAGATTGTGGTGGTGCCGTTGCCGCCGGTCTTGGTGATCAGCGCGGTGTTGACGTGGCCGTCGATGTCGAAACGCATGCCATGGCCGGACTCCACCATCTCGGCGTGGTCGATATAGAGAAAGCCGTCGTCCATGTTGTAAGCATCGACGGTGTCGTAGCCTAGCCCGGGATCGACCGTGTCCTCGCCATAGCTGTCGCCGGGATCGATGTAATCGTCGCCGTCGCCGGTCTCGATCCAGTCCATGCCGTCGCCGGTGGCGGCCTCGTCATCCGCACCGCCGCCGATGAAGGTGACCGGCACATCAAGATTGTCGAGATAGAGATCGGTCCGGCCGGTGGCAGCGGTGGCATCGACCGTGACCTCGCCATTCTGACCGACCAGCGCCATGAGCGCGTCGTCATCCCCGTCCGTGAGCGCCTCGTCCAGCGCCGTGATCAGGGCGCGCAGCTCCCAGCTGATGCCGGTCATGGTGACGACCAAGTCGCCACCGGCATCGTAGTATTCCAGCGCGCTCAGGGTACCGCGAATGTCGTCGTCGTTGTTCGACGCCACGAGCCCGCTTCCGATAAAGGCAGTGACGGCGCCGGTTGAGGGGTTTTCGACCTCCACGCGGCTCGAACTGGCCGAGACCAGGTCGACGTCGAAATCTTCCGTATCGAGATTATAAAATGCGTTGTCGAAGAATCCGTAGGAGTCACCGGACAAAGTGATAAGCATATTTGGTCCCCTTAGTCGTCTGTATACGTTTACCGTTTCTCGGAAGGTCAGCTCGCATTTCGGCGCGCTGTTGCCATGCAGCGTGGCAGCGTTCCAATCCTGGATTGGAAGCCGAATCTGCCATGATCTCAAAGAGGAACTTTGTATCCTGCGGGCGTTCTCAACCCGGCGTTACCAATTTGCCCCAGTCTTCCTGCAGGATTTCTCTACGAACGACATTGCCAGCCTGAGGGGAATCTGCTTCCCTCCGTGCAATGTATTACATCAGCCGCCTCGATGCGGCATCTCACGGCTCCGCATTCAGTCAGACTGAATTTTTCAGAGGGGAATTTCCATGCCGATCGTTTCCGTCAGCCCTGCCACCGCCGATGAAGGCGACGCGCTCACATTCACCATCACCATGGACGAGCCGGCCGTCGATCCGGTCACGCTGTCCTACCAGCCCCGTCTTGGTACCGCGCAGAACGAGGATCTCGATTACGGCCTGAACCATAGCCGGAACACCGGCACCGTGACCTTCGCACCCGGCGAGCTGACCAAGACGGTGTCGATCAGCACGGAGTATTACGACTCGGTCGACGAGTGGGACGAAAGCATCGAACTGCTGCTGACCGCTCTGTCGTCGAACGCGAGCTTCCTGGGGGGCGCGGATCACCTGACCGCGACCGGGGTGATCCTCGACGATGACGGCGTCGGCAGCAACCTAGCCCTTTTCGTCTCTGATCCGGCGGTCGTCGAGGGCGACGGCGGCAGCAATTACGCCGAGTTCGAGCTGCGTCTGTCGCGCCCGGCGACCGATAGCTTCACCGTCAACTACCGCACCCGAGACATCTCGGCCACCGCCGGAAAGGATTACGGCGAGACGATCGGCAGCCACACCTTTGCCGTCGGAGACCAGGTCGCCACCGTTCGGGTGCCGATCTATGGCGACACCGAGGCCGAGGCCAGCGAGCAGTTCTCGCTGGTGGTCGACCCGCCGCTCTCCCCCTATATCGACCCTGCCGCGCTGGCCGGAGAGGCTACGATCCGTGACGATGACACCGCGACGAAACCCTCGGTCACGATCAGCGCGGCCCACGGCACCGAAGGTTACGGGCTTGTGTTCGACGTGACGCTCTCCGAGTCGACCTTCGACGCGGTGAGCCTGTCCTACCGGACCTTCCTCGGCACCGCCGAGGCCGCCGATCTCGATTACGCGCTCACCCACAGCTACAACAGTGGCACGCTGACCTTCGCCCCGGGCGAGACCCACAAGACCATCGTCATCGCCACGGAGTATTACGACTCGATCGACGAGCGCGACGAGAGCATCTCGGTCCGGCTGAGCGACCTGAGCCAGAATGCCAGCTTCGCCGGTGGCGAAACCCAGCTGAGCGCAACCGGGGTGATCCTCGACAATGACGGCGACGGCAGCAATCTTGCGCTGCTGGTCTCGGATGTGACGCTGGCAGAGGGCGACAGCGGCGAGAAGGCGGCGGTGTTCGAGCTGCGCCTGTCGCGACCGGCGCCCGAGAGTTTCACCGTCAGCTACCGCACCCGCGATATCTCGGCCACCGCCGGGGACGATTACACCGAGACCACCGGAACCGTGAGCTTTGCCGCGGGCGAGCTGGTCAAGACCGTCTCGGTGCCGGTGCTCGGCGACACACTGGCGGAGATGACCGAGCGCTTCGCCCTCGTGGTCGATGAGCCAAACGCGCTCGATGTCGGGGTTGAGGGACTAACCGGGGAGGCCGTGCTGCTCGACGACGACACCACGCCGCAGCCTTCGGTCTCGGTGTCTGCCGCCACCGCGACCGAAGGCGATGCGCTACTGTTCGAAGTCAGCCTGTCGCAGAGCTCGTTCCAGGTGGTGACGGTGGATTACCAGACCCTGCTGGGCACGGCGCAGAGTGCCGATCTCGATTACGCGCTGGAGCACAGCTACAACACCGGTACGCTGACCTTCGCGCCGGGCGAGACCCGCAAGATGGTTACCATCAACACCGAGTATTACGACAGCGTCGATGAGCGCGACGAGAGCGTCGTGCTGCGGCTGACGGGGGTGTCGGACAATGCCAGCCTCGCCGGCGGTGAGACGCAGGTGCGAGCCACCGGGGTGATCCTCGACGATGACGGCGTCGGCAACAACCTCGCGCTGCTGGTCTCGGACGTGGTGCTGACCGAGGGCGATGATGGCACCAAATATGCCGAGTTCGAGCTGCGCCTGTCGCGTCCGGCGGAAGACGCGATGCTTCTGTCCTACGAGACCTTCGACATCACGGCCCGGGCGGGCGAGGATTACGAGACGCAGACCGGTAGCGTGAGCTTTGCCGTGGGTGAAGAGACCAAGGTGGTCTCGGTGCCGATCGAGGGCGACACGGCCGCTGAATTCTCCGAACGCTTCGGTTTGCGGGTCGACACCTCTTCGGTGTCTGATCTCGACGGCGTCGCGGTGGAAGGCGAGGCGCTAATCCTCGACGATGACACCGCGCCGCTGCCCTCGATCACCCTGACCTCGGCCAGCACCGTGGAGGGCGGCGCGCTGCTCTTCGACGTGTTCCTCTCCGAAGCGGCGACCCGCGACGTGACGATGGATTACCAGACCATCCTGGGCACCGCCCAGGAGGACGATCTCGATTACCGCCTGGACAACGGCTACAACACCGGCACGCTGAATTTTGCGCCGGGGGAGACCCACAAGCGCGTGGCGATCCATACCGAGTATTACGACAGCGAGGACGAGCGCGACGAGACGGTGTTTCTCGAGCTGTCGAACGTCAGCAATGCCAGCCTGGCGGACGGGGCGCCCTCGGTCCGGGCCCTGGGCACCATCCTCGACGATGACGGGGTCGGGCTGAACCGCATCGCCAGCATCGAGCCGGTGATCCTGCGCGAGCAGGGGGTGTCCTTCTTCACCTACGAGATCCCCATCGTGCTGTCCGTACCGGCTACCGCGGCGCTGGATTTCAATGTCAGCACCAGCAACCAGACGGCGATGCTTGGCAGCGATTTCCGGCTGCTCGACACGCAGGTTAGCTTTGGCGTGGGTGAGAGCGTGGCGACGGTCGGGATTGAAGTGCTGGGGGACTCGGTGGAAGAGGGCACAGAGGCCTTCACCCTGTCGCTTTCCCCGGTTGCCGGCACGCCCTATGCCGGCTCTGTTGCAGATCAGACCATCTATATCCGGCCCGGGCCGCTGATGCCCAGCACCGGCGATGACGTGCTGGTCGGCACGGTGGGCAATGACAGCATCAACCTGCTGGCCGGGGCCGACCATTACCGCGGGCTCGAGGGCAATGACACGGTGCTCGGCGGCGCGGGCGACGACACCGTCATCGGCGGCGCGGGGTCGGACGAGATCAACGGCGGCCCCGGCGCCGACCTGCTACTCGGCGGGGAGGTCGAGGATGTCTCGGACGCCACCGGGGCAAGGATCTTCCGGGTGTTCCAGGCCACGCTGGACCGAGCGCCCGACAGCACCGGCTACAACAACTGGAGCGGCCAGCTCGCCAGCGGCGAGACCAACCTGCTCGAGGTCATCGAGGGCTTCGTCAACAGCGCCGAATTCCAGGAAACTTACGGCGCGCTCGGCAATGCCGCCTTCGTCAACCTGCTCTATCAGAACGTGCTGGGCCGCGAGGCCGATGCCACCGGGCTCAACACCTGGGTGGCGCAGCTCGAAACCGGCACCTCGCGGGCCGTGGTGGTGCGTGGCTTCTCGGAGAGCGCCGAGTTCAAGACCAACACCAACGACGCCGCCAGCGCCTATGTCGCCGCCGAGGCGGCGCCCTTCGCCGACGATGTCTACCGCCTGTTCCAGGCCACGCTCGACCGGGCCCCGGATCTCACCGGGCTCGAGAACTGGTCCGGCCGGCTCGGTGAAGGCATGGACTACACCGATGTCGCCGCCGGCTTCGTCAACAGTGCCGAGTTCCAGAACGTCTATGGCGCGCTCAACAACGCCGCCTTCGTGACCCTGCTCTACAACAACGTGCTGGGCCGCGACCCCGATGCCGGCGGACTGGCCAACTGGAACACGCAGCTGGCCGAGGGCATGAGCCGCGAGGAGGTGGTGCGCGGCTTCGCCCAGAGCGGCGAGTTCACCGCCAACACCGCGCAGCCGTTCCACGATTTTATGGCGGCGCAGGAGGGCGACACGATCCGTGGCGGGGCCGGCAACGACCTGATCCATAGCGGGCTCCTGGCCGACACGTTCCAGTTCGACGCCGCCGACAAGGGCTCCGACCGGGTGCTGCAGCTCGACGCCTGGGACAGCCTCGAGTTCACCGGCTTCGGCTATGGCAGCGCCGCGGCGGTGGCGAGCCACCTGACCGAGACCGCCAATGACGTGATCTTCGCCGACCAGGGCGTGCGGGTGATCTTCATGAACACCGATCTCGCCACCATGGAGGACGTCTCGATCATGGTCTGATCGGGCGCTCACGCTCAAGGACGCGGAGCCGACATGCGGCTCCGCGACAACCGATCCGGCCCTTCTGCGGCTGCCGACGCCGCGCCGTCGGACGGGCGCCGCGCCACCCGTGACCGCGAGGCAGTTTGACGCCCTTTGGCGACAGACACGCCCTGTGCGATTGCCCGGCGCGCAATCAAAGCAGACCGTGCAACGATGGGTGTCGCTCTTCGGCCGCTCCGGGGCGAACAGGCACGGAGGGCTTGTCTCCAAGGCGATTATGATCTCACATCATGCACCCGGGCCGGTCCCGCGGAGCCGATGCACCTGTGGCTGCGCAGCCCCCTGAAAGCTGGACCGTTTAAAGCTGGAGTTTTCGGCTACTCTTTCCTGGCAGCTGGGATCGTTCCGCAGGCAAGAGGAAGTCCGTGAAGACGCGTCAGTTCTGCAACACCGCTGCCCTCAGCTAAAGATCAAGGAGCCGTGACGGGGAACGTCACAAAGCTTCTATGTTACGTGTGTGTAGAGATAAAACGCCACCCAGCGACGCGGTTCTCCTAAGACCTAAGGGCAAAAAATCATATGAAAAGTACATATTTCACCGGCAAACTCGAGATAACCGGCGGCTTCGAAGATCCTGTTGCCCTTTGGGCCTTCGACCCAGACAGCGTCAGCTTCGAGCGGGTCTCGGAAAGCCGAATAGACTCTCGCTCTTTTGGCTACATTGGTGAGGATCTCTATTTCATTCGAACGTACTTCTTGAGTGACGACCTCAGAGACAACGGCTCGACGCTGACCCGCCTTGACGCAGAGACTGGAACCGAGACGGATCTCTTCCCGGCAACGATTTTAGGCCAGCTGCTGTACACGCCGCTCTACCTGCAGGATCGGGTCATCCTCTACAGGTTTCAACCGGATGAAGGCACGACCGCGGACCCGATCCAAGAGACCGGCACCTGGGTGAGCGACGGCACGATCGACGGCACCTACCAACTGCCACTATATCAATACAAAGACAGACCTCTATCATTCGCAGGCGATCGCGCCATGCCGTTTCTGGATGGCGCGATCTTCGACGGCACCTCCGGCTACATCTTTGGAACCCGCGCCGTATGGTACACGGATGGGACGCTTGAGGGGTCTACTCCGTTGACCGGCGATATCACCATCGAGTCCACGGGTCAGATTTATCGACACTGGCAGTCCCAACCCTTCGTTCAACTGGATACCGCGTCAGGACCATTGGCTCTTTTCCAAGCGGAAACAGAGGAATACGGAAAGGAGCCCTGGGTGACTGACGGGACACCAGAGGGAACCCGCGTCATAGACATCGCGCCGGGTTCTGACTCTGGTCTCGCTTATGGACCGTTCGCTCCGTTTGGCGATCAAGCCGTGTTTATCGGCGGGACACGTGACACCGGCTACGAATTGTACATCACGGATGGCACCCCGGAGGGCACGCGGCTTCTCTATGAAGACATTCCCGGACCGGCTGCACGGACTGGCAACGATACGAACTTCAGCGACTCCCGGGTCTTCGGAGATACCCTCGTCTTCTCTTGGGGGGGGGAGCTCTGGCAAACCGACGGTACGACCGATGGTACGCGTAGGTTCTACTCCGACAGCTACTTGGACGCACTCGGCGCCAGCTTCCCTGAAATTGGCATCTCAAAAGGCCTGAGCGACCTCGAAGTCGGTAAAGGGCTGACTCCTGGCGGCTTTTCGGCCGCGCTAGAGGTCGGAGATCTCGTTTTCTTCACTGATAGAATAGGCTTCCCGTTCGATAACAGCGTCCACATGTTTGTCACGGATGGAACCGTGGACGGAACTCTTAGGCTTACGCCAGGCAGCTACTCCGATGGGAGCGACGCACAGACCACGATCTTGTCCGCTTACGGAGATCATGTCCTATTCATGCTGTCGAACGGGGACGATGATCGTTTCTATGCGACCAACGGGACGGTCGAAGGCACCTTCGAACTCGACATGGACCTGCCCGAAGGTGTCACCTTCAGCGCCACGGACCGGATCGTCGGGAACCTTTTGTTCTGGGAGTCTGACAGCTTCCTCGTTTTCGACGATGCGCCCGTCTCACCAGGAAACGACGGGATCCGGATGACATCCGGCGGAACGCTGGAAGCCGGCGCCGGCGACGACCGGATCGAGGGCTCAGCCCAAGCTGACACCATCATTGGCGGGAGTGGGAGTGACAGCATATCCGGAGGTCCCGGCGACGATTTGCTGATCGGAACCGACGTGCGTCAGGCCACCACCGCGAGCGGTGCGCAGGTCTTCCGGGTGTTCCAGGCCACGCTGGACCGAGCGCCCGACAGCACCGGCTACAACAACTGGAGCGGCCAGCTCGCCAGCGGCGAGACCAACCTGCTCGAGGTCATCGAGGGCTTCGTCAACAGCGCCGAATTCCAGGAAACTTACGGCGCGCTCGGCAATGCCGCCTTCGTCAACCTGCTCTATCAGAACGTGCTGGGCCGCGAGGCCGATGCCACCGGGCTCAACACCTGGGTGGCGCAGCTCGAAACCGGCACCTCGCGGGCCGTGGTGGTGCGTGGCTTCTCGGAGAGCGCCGAGTTCAAGACCAACACCAACGACGCCGCCAGCGCCTATGTCGCCGCCGAGGCGGCGCCCTTCGCCGACGATGTCTACCGCCTGTTCCAGGCCACGCTCGACCGGGCCCCGGATCTCACCGGGCTCGAGAACTGGTCCGGCCGGCTCGGTGAAGGCATGGACTACACCGATGTCGCCGCCGGCTTCGTCAACAGTGCCGAGTTCCAGAACGTCTATGGCGCGCTCAACAACGCCGCCTTCGTGACCCTGCTCTACAACAACGTGCTGGGCCGCGACCCCGATGCCGGCGGACTGGCCAACTGGAACACGCAGCTGGCCGAGGGCATGAGCCGCGAGGAGGTGGTGCGCGGCTTCGCCCAGAGCGGCGAGTTCACCGCCAACACCGCGCAGCCGTTCCACGATTTTATGGCGGCGCAGGAGGGCGACACGATCCGTGGCGGGGCCGGCAACGACCTGATCCATAGCGGGCTCCTGGCCGACACGTTCCAGTTCGACGCCGCCGACAAGGGCTCCGACCGGGTGCTGCAGCTCGACGCCTGGGACAGCCTCGAGTTCACCGGCTTCGGCTATGGCAGCGCCGCGGCGGTGGCGAGCCACCTGACCGAGACCGCCAATGACGTGATCTTCGCCGACCAGGGCGTGCGGGTGATCTTCATGAACACCGATCTCGCCACCATGGAGGACGTCTCGATCATGGTCTGATCGGGCGCTCACGCTCAAGGACGCGGAGCCGACATGCGGCTCCGCGACAACCGATCCGGCCCTTCTGCGGCTGCCGACGCCGCGCCGTCGGACGGGCGCTGAGGGCTTGTCTCCAAGGCGATTATGACCTCACATCATGCAACCCGGGCCGGTCCCGCGGAGCCGATGCACCTGTGGCCGGACAGACGCCCGGAAGGGCGTGGTGAGGCCGGGGGGTTGTGTCGACCGGGGGGGATGATAGCCGGGGGAGAGCAGACTTTCCCAGAAGGGGCGTGAGGCAGTGAAGATGAAAACCAAGATCTTGGTCGTTTCAAGTTGTGCGACCCCGGCCCTGATAAACGGGTTGCAGCTGCTGTGCCCCGGCCTCGATGTGCGGGGCTATTATATCCGGCAGGCGAACAAGGAGCCGGACAAGTTCCGCGCCGACATGGCCGAGAGCGACCGGCTGGTCTTCCTGCCCGATGTCAAAGGCCAGCTCGGGCCGGACGCGGCCGCCGATCCGAGGATCGTCACGGTCCCGACCTTCCACTTCTGCGGCTACCACCCGGATACCTGCTACATCGAGAACCCCGCGGGGCAACAGCTGCACAGCAGCTATAGCCCGTACCAGTCGGCGATCTGCTTCGGGGCCCATCAGGCGGGGCTGTCGGTCGAGGACACGTTGGCCCTGTACCGCGGAGACGTCTACGAGGCCATGGACTACCACGGCGAATGGGACCGGCAGAAGGCCCTGTTCCTGAAGAGCTTCCGCAACCACGGCATGGACCTTTCCGACGCCTTCCTGTCCTGGGTGCGTGGCGGGTGCTTCATGTATACCTTCAACCATCCAAAGGCGCATTGCCTGCTCGATCTCGCGGCGGAGGTCGCGCGACGGCTCGGCGAGACGCCGCTGCCGTTCTCGACCCCGCCACAGGACGCCCTGGCCGACGGTCCGGTGTTTCCCTGCTATCCCGAGATCGCCGAAGCCTGTGGCACACACGGCGATTATCTGTTCAAGTGCGGGGGCCGGAACGAGGTTCTGACCCTGCCGCAATTCGTCCGCCTGTCCTTCGAGTATTACGACAAGCAGCCGGCCGGCAGCATGCGCATGACCAAGGCCTTCGAGGCCAAGCACGCACGGTTCAAGAACGCGGTTCTTGGCCGGCTCGGAGCCTGAGGGAGCTATCCATGACAAACCCGTATCGCAATGTGCCCGATCACCAGATGTGGCGCCGCGCGGTGTCGCGGGTGGAGCCGCACAGGCTCGATCCCGCGGTCGCACCGAAATTCCAGGTCACGCCGGACATGAAGGTCGCAACCGCAGGCAGCTGTTTCGCGCAGCACATCTCGCGGCGGATCTCGGCGCTCGGGTTCAACTACTTCGTCCCCGAGAACGGCGCGAGCCTCGATGAGACCGAGCGTCAGGGCCGGCAGTTCGGAGTGTTTTCCGCCCGTTTCGGCAACCTCTACACGGTGCATCAGCTCGATCAGCTCTTCGCCGAGGCCTTCGAAGGGCGGGAGCGGGCGGAAACCGCCTGGCAGCGGCCCGACGGGCGCTTCGTCGACCCGTACAGGCCGCAGGTCGAGCCCGCGGGCTACGACAGTCCCGAGGCGGTGGCCGAGGCTCGCGCCGGGCATCTCGAGGCGGTGCGCGAGATGTTTCTCGGTGCCGATCTCTTTGTCTTCACCCTGGGGCTGACCGAAGCCTGGCGGTCGCGCAGCGACGGCAGCGTCTTCCCCCTTGCTCCGGGGGTGGTGGCCGGAAGCTTCGATCCCGAGCGTCACGAGTTTCACAACTTCACGGTCGCCGAGACCAGCGCCGCGCTGCAGGGGTTCCTGACCCGGCTGCGGGGGGTGAACCCGACCGTGCGCGTGCTGCTGACCGTCTCGCCGGTGCCGCTGATCGCGACCTACGAGCCGCGCCACGTGGTGGCCTCGACCACCTACAGCAAGTCGGTTCTGAGGGTGGCCGCCCAGGAGGCCTGCGACCGCTTCGACTTCGTCGACTACTTCCCCTCCTTTGAGATCATGACCGCCAGTGCCACCGGCGGGCTCTATTACGAGCCCGACCAGCGCGAGGTGAACCGGCTGGGCGTGGCCCATGCCATGCGCTGCTTCGTCAACGCCTATACCGACCGGGGAACGCGGCCCAGCCAGGTGTCGCAGGAGGTCCTCGACCGCGAGGCGCGCAGCTATGCCAGCGCTGCCTCGGTCATCTGCGACGAGGAGGCGCTCGATGCGTCGGTCGCGCGGGGGCCGGGCAGCGCGTCCGGCTAGGGCGTGAGCGCGATCTTAGGGAACAGCGATCTCGCCACCATGGAGGGTGTCGTCCTCATGGTCTGATATCGGTCCGACGCCTTGCCCGGTCCGGGCAAGGCGTCGGGCTTCAGGCCGCGGTGCCGATGTCGATATACATCGTCGCAAGATCGGGCAGGGCCTCACCGGGCAGGCTCTGCACCAGCAGCTCGACGCCGCGGTCGGAGAACAGCAGCCCGTCCTCGGTGGCGGTGAACTGCGACCGTGCCTCGGCGGCATCGGCATAGCCGAAGCTCGAGAGGTTCAGCACGTCCCAGGGTTCGAAATCGCGGATCGTGGTATCGCCCGGCAACTCCGGCGAGAACAGGAACACGTCCGAGAGCCGGCCGCCGAACATCTGGTCGCTGCCGCCGATCCCGGCAAGCTCGTCATGCGGGCCCTGCGCGTGCAGCCACGCGGCGAGATCGGGCGCGGTGGCGGCGGCGAATTCGGAGCTCTGCGAAAAGCCCATGACCACTGCGGCCCGGTCCATGCCGTCGGCGAGCTGCCCGGTCCAGTTGGCCAGCCCGCCGGCATCGGCCTCGCGGCCGAGCACGTTCTGATAGAGCAGGTTCACGAAGTCCTCGTCATCGAGCGCGCCGTAGCGGGCTTGGAATTCGGCGCTGCCCACGAAGCCCCGGATCACCTCGACCAGAGGCCGGCCCTCGCTCAGCCGCTCGGACCAGAGCTCGAAACCGGTGAGGTCAGGCGTGCGGTCAAGCGTGGCCTGGTAGAGCCGGAACACCTCGTCGCTCCAGCTTGCCGGGTCCGATTGCACCGCGAAGGCGGTGGCCTCGGCGGCGGTGCTGCTGCGAAACTCTGGCGACTCTGCGAAGCCCAGCACCACTTCGGCCCGGCTGGTGCCGTCGGCGAGTTGTCCGGTCCAGTTGGCGAGACCGCCGGCATCGGCGGCGCGGCCCAGCACGTTCTGATAGAGCAGCTCGACGAAGCCGTCGTCATCGAGCGCGCCGTAGGTGGCCTGGAACTCGGCGCTGTTGACAAAGCCGGTGGCGATGTCCTCGAGCGCCGCCTCGTTCATCGCGATCCGGGTCGACCAGGTCACGTGGCCGGTGAGGTCGGGGGCGCGGTCGAGCGTTGCCTGGTAGAGCCGGTAGACCGCGTTGGCGGTGTCGATGAAGTAGCGCGCCTGCAGCCCGTCGCCGTAGAGGAAATCGCCGATCGAGCTGCCGACGATGCGCCCGCCGCCATCGCCGCCATAGACCCGCACGGTCTCGGTCGGGGTGGGTTCGGGGGTGACATCCTCGCCGTAGAGCTCGGCGAAGCTGTATTCCGTCACGCTTTCCCAGCTGCCGCTGTCGAAGGCGAGGGTCTCGACATCGGGCCCGACGAGGTCGGCCCCCTCCGAGGAGGTGATCAGCAGCGCCTCGCCGGAGCGTTCGACCGTGACCGCGCTCAGCGGGTCAAGGAAATAGGCGATGTCCTGTCCCGGCCCGCCGCGCAGCGTGTCGTCGCCTTCGCCACCGACCAGCGTGTCGCGGCCGAAGGAGCCGTCGAGGCTGTCATCGCCGAGATCGCCGTGCAGGAAGTCGTTGCCGTCGCCGGCGAGCAGCGTGTCGTTGCCCCAGCCGCCGTTGAGGTAATCCTTGCCCTGGCCGCCGCGGTAGGTCTCGTCGAGCATGGACACGGTGAAATCGTCATCGCCGGGCTCTGGATGGCTGTAGCTGATGTCGCCATAGGGATTGTCGCCGCCATAGCCGACCAGGATCGTCTCGTAAGAGGTGATGTCGATGGAGCCACTCGCCCACTTGCCGTCCTGGTCGATGACGTAAAACTGCACGTAGTCGAAATTGATCTGCTCAAACTCGGGACCGGGACTGTAGTAGAGCATGCCGTTCGCGACGGTCACCTCGCCATAGGCCGAGGCGGGCAGGTCGGGGGCGCCGTAATAGCCGGCGTAGAGCTCGAGCTGGCCCTCGCTGTCGGGGTCGATGACAGTGGCCAGCGCGTCGATCGGAACGGCATAGCCCGGCGAGCGGGCGAAGACCTCGTATTCGGGCACCACCACGCGGCCGGGAGTGTCTGAGACCTCGGGCGCCACCGACTCGGAGTAGCGCGAGCTGTAATACACCCCGTCGGGCAGGTCGATGTAGTTGAAGGCGGCGTTGGCGACGGTCGAGATCGTGCCGTCGAACTCGCCGGTGCCGATGACGATCTCGTCCCAGCCGGTGGTGGCCGGGGTCGGGCCGGCAGGATCGAGGCCGCTGTTTTCGCCGGTCACCAGCGCGGGGTAGGTGACCTCGCCGAAGAAGTTGAAGAACGGGTTGGACCAAGTGGGCGTGATGTAGACCGTCTCGATGGTCCGCTCGCCCTCCTCGGGCTCGGCCTGCCCCGGGCCGGCATAGGAGGAGGTCAGCGAGAGATGGCCGAAATCGTAATCCCAGATCTCCCAGTCGTAGAGCGAATGCCGGGTCTGGGTCAGCAGGTAGCTGTCATAGCCGTCGACGCTTACGAAGCGTTCCTCCTTCTGCTGGAGGAAGTCGGCGTAGAACTGGCCCCATGACGCGGTGTCCTTGGCCTCGCCCTGGTCGATGCCGTCGAGCTCGATCTCGACCTCGTGGTCGACATACCAGGATTTGCCCAGGGTGCGTGTCCAGGAATAGACTGGTTCGTCGGTCTCGCGGTTGATCAGCCCGATATAGAACGAGACGTTGTCGCCCTCGTAGACCGCGAGGTTGGTCTGGCGCAGCGGATCGGAGATGTCGATCCAGCCCGAGGCGGTCTCGTCGATGGTGTCGACGACGCCGAAGTTGTATTCGCTGACCTGTGAGCGCCAGACCCGGGCGAGGACGCCGAAGGCGAGATCGTCATAGTCCACCGCATCGTCGCGATCGGCGACGGCGCGCCGGATATCCTCAAAATAGTCACTCATGCTGCCCGTTCCTCGTTACGCGGTCTTGTTTTGCGGGACTATGCGGGATCGCTCTACAGCTTGGCAATGATCTCCTTCATCGCCGCGCGCCACTCGGGAGCGGGGCGCCGATCTGCTCGACGACGATACGCAGTTTGTCACGTTCGGCGCCGAGCCGCAGCATGGTCTTGAAGAAGTGCGCAACATGGGACCGAGCGATGACCACCCGGGGCTACACCGTCAAAGGCGCTGAAATGACACCATGTGGACGAACACTAGCCGGGATAGTTCCGGACGAGGCACATGCACTTCTTGCCGACCGGCAAGGATGGACGTATCAACGCACGCAAGACACCCCCCGACCAGAAGGGACGTTCAGGTCTGCCATGACGCAACAAATAAAGTTGTATCTTCACATCAGTAAAGAGAAAACAGATACCATCTTTCTCCAGAAGGCTCTCTACGAAAACCAGAAACGGCTATCAGATCAGGGCGTTTTTCTAAGTAATTTTCTACCATCCCCAAGTAATTGGAGCCTTGTTCACTATTTTCTGATCGCGAGGACGATTTCTGGGCTCGGAATGGGATCAGGACGCTGGAGGACAAGCCGCGCGATTACGATGGGTTCTTCGAAAGGCTGACTTAGGAGATCCGCTCTGCCAAACATATGCACGATATCATGCTAATCACCTCGGAGCATCTTCACAGCCGTCTTGTCGATGAGGCAGCAGCCTGAGGTGATCGAAGGCTCTTTTGCGAGCAAAAGTACAAGCACGCAGCTATCCGTTGTCAAGCGGCATGATGTGTCAGGGAAAATAGGGGCGATAGAGAATGAGTTGGCACGAACTGGATGGGCATGAAGCCCTTTTCTACGGCAAGGACATTCTGGTTCTTGCGAAACACCACAAGTCTAGCCGCTGTGTCGTGACGTTCACGTCGCGGGGAGATGATGCAACTCTGCCCCATGCTCCATTCGGGGCGGGGGTCCTCGACAACGAAAGGACCTCGTTCGTCTCGGTAGTTTCCCACTCAAACCACTGGTGGCAGTGCAAAGAATTCGCGCCTGCCATGGCCAGAGTTGCACGCCATCTTGAAGCGAAGCGCTACGAGAAAGTGATGGGATACGGTGGTTCAATGGGAGGGGTAGGTGTGGTGCATTCGTCACAGTACATTCCCTACGACGAAGCTATCGTCTTCGCTGCTCAATACGATATCTCTCCAGATGTCGTGCCATGGGATAAGCGCTGGCATGAAGATGCAGTCAAGGGGCGCTATTCCCTCAAGGCAGGCGCTGAGAAAGCTTCGACGCAAACAACCTTTGTCTTCCTGCATGACCCGTTCAATATTGACAAGCGACATCTCGAGTTGTTCTCTAAACGGCTGAAGCTTGCGCCGATAGCCTTGCCTTTCGCTGGCCATGAGGTTTTTAGGACACTGAAAGAAATTGATTTGGCCGGCTTCACCATGCGGACCCTCCTCCTATCACAGGAACGCTTTGAAAATTCGGCCCGGAAAGTCCAGAAGCTATTTCGGGAGAAGCGCACTGGATCGATCACTTTCTGGATGAACGCTCAAATGGAAGCCGAAAAGAGAAGAAAGAAAGCGCTTGCAAATCGCGCGAGTATAGAATTGCAAAAGATTGGGCTGCATAACATTGGCGCGCTACATATACTGGGTCAAAGCCATCTGGGAACAATGAAAGATCCGATTGCTGCGGAAAGCTTCTATGATCGCGCGATTTCTATTAATCCTGATCATCCGGCCTCTTGGCGGGGGAAGGCCAAAAGCCGGCAGGCCAGGCACGATTACACCGCGGCCGTCGAAGCAGCGCTCGCAGCATTGGCGCGTAGGCCGACTTCCAGTGATCTATGCCGTGTACTAATTGAATCAGCATATCACGCTGGTAATCAGGACATGCTCACCTTTGCATGTCGTTGGTATCTGAAAACGTCTCCGCAAGAACGCAATAGTGATTTCTTCAAGCGTTACTCTTCAAAGGTGGCCGACCAAATTGACCGAATCAGTGACACTCGCCTCGATAGGTGGAGCGAACTCTTACGTCTCATTGCATCTCGCCGCCCTAGGCGCTACACTCAACTCCTTCAAACGATTGCCTCCGTATCGCCACGCACCATCGTCGAGATCGGGGTTTTCGACGGCGGGAATGCGCAGCAGATGATCACTTCTGCAAACGCAACGAAACTAGCCGGGGGGAGCGAAGGCGAGTATATTGGCTTCGATCTCTTTGAGGAGATGAAGCCGGAAATGGTCGAGGAGGAATTGTCAAAGATGCCCTTGCCTCGACCCCAAGTTCAGAGGCGTCTTGAAAAGAATGAGTTCAAAGTAAAGCTAGTTCCAGGCAATACCAGCTTAACTCTTCCGAATTTCAGTCATGACAGAGTATCCAAAAGCTCTAAGTTGGATTTTGTTTTCATAGATGGTGGGCATAAAGCCGAGACGATATCCAGGGATTGGCGAAACTTGGAGCCATTACTTGGAAAGGAATCGATTGTGTATTTTGATGATTACTATGTCGATCGAAGTAAAAACATCAAGAGCTTTGGATGCAATGATCTGATATCAGAGCTATCACAAGATGATCGTTATGTAATTGACATCATGCCGATCATCGATACTTTCGAGAAAAATTTTGGGCAACTCAAAGTATCAATGGCGAAGTTGAGATTGCGCGGCGGGCGCTAGGTGTGTGATCCCACGGTTTGATGGTGTGATCCTTTCGCAGGACTGGAAGAGTGCGCATCCGCACCGCCATTTGGCCGAGTTCAGCGGCATCCTTCAGGCGGACGCCTATACGGGCTGTATCGACCCACTGAAAACCTGCTCATGCTACAAGGGAGAACGTAGCCATGAGTAAGACGATGGACGACAGCATCAAGCGGTGGACGGCGAAGCGTAAAACGGCGCTCGTCATCGAGATCATCCAAGGCAAGACGACCGTGTCGGAGGCAAGCCGGTCCTTCGACCTGACGCCCTCCGAGATCGAGGGCTGGATCGAGGATGCCAAGCGCGGCATGGAGAACTCGCTGCGCGCTAACCCGCTCGACATCCGCGAGCAATACGAGAAGCAGCTCCGGGACCTGCAGGAAGCCTATGGAGAGGCGATGCTGGAGCTGCGGGCGCGAAAAAAGCTGCAGGCCCTACTGGATGCGCAGGACGGGAATTGATCCGTCGCACCCAGCAGGGCCTCATTGCCGAGGGCGTCGTTGTGTCCGTCACCAAGCTGTGTGCCTGGTTCGGCATCCCGAGGCGGACGGTCTACTACAAGCCGGTGAAGGCTGCGCCTAAGGTCGAGGCCCGCTTTTCCGAGCCGATCAAGAAGCTGATCGAGGAAGAGCCGTCCTTTGGCTATCGGACCGTGGCTTGGCTCCTGGGGTTGGCGTTGTTGCAGAACTCTGACTGCGGGCGATTCACAGCGTGAATCCAGTCGGTTAGACGGGCTGCATGAGCAAGCCATCCCCCGCCCGCTACCGCACGACGAACTGGTCCAGCTACAACAAGGCGCTGCGCATGCGCGGCTCAATGCTGATCTGGATAGACCGGGAGATGGCTTGGCTGGCGCCGCATGAAGGCCGCCCCGGTCGTCCTCCCGTTTTCTCGGATGCCGCTATCCAGTTTTGTCTGTCGGTCAAAGTTCTCTTCAAGCTGCCCTTGCGACAGACCGCCGGTATGGTGGCCAGCCTGCTCCGGCTGGCGGGGTTGAACTGGTCCGTCCCCGACTTCAGCACCCTGTGCCGCAGGCAAAAGACCTTGGCGGTCCAGATCCCGTATCGCCGCTCCGATGGCCCGCTCAACTTGCTCGTGGATAGCACGGGCATCAAGCTCCTCGGCGACGGTGAGTGGCAGGCCCGCAAGCACGGCGCCCAAGGCCGTCGTCAGTGGCGCAAGGTGCATCTCGCCATGGACACGGCGACCTCGGACATCCGGGCCGTCGAGTTCACTCCAAGCCGCGATGGCGACAGCCCGATCCTACCCGAGCTACTCGGCCAGATCCCCGAGGACGAGCAGATCGGCACGGTGACCGCCGACGGTGCCTACGACACACGTCGCTGCCATGCTGCCATCGCCGACCGGCAAGCCATGTGGCGCGACATCGCAGTTGAGTGCTGAGCGACATCGCAGGTGGATGACGGTGCCGGTTTTCGGCCGTCAGATCAAGTTTCGATGTCGCTGCTCAATGTCGCTGGCCGCGAGTTGTCCTTCGCTGTGGCGATCTCCTTTTCGGGCTGTTGTTTGTCGCGGTCATCTTCGATGTCGCTGAGCGATGTCGCGGCGGCATAGGCGGCACGGCGTCGGTAGCTTTCGACGTTCATCTCGAAGATTGTCGCATGGTGGACGAGCCGATCGATGGCGGCGATGGTCATCGCCCTGTCGGGGAAGAT